>JADFMM010000102.1 GCA_022563885.1 Planctomycetota bacterium
CTAATGGACAGGAGAGCTGGCCGCAGGAGCAAATGCCGTGAGCGTCAGGAGCCTGACGATTGGCGTCGAAGGCGCGGGCGCAATGGGTGTGCTCTACGTGGACAGTATTCAACTTCGTTAGGGACGCACCGACAGCGTCCGAGGCGCTGAGTTGGTTCGAGGCGGAATCGGGTACGATTACCGCAGCGCTGCGGGTGTTCGCGGATAGTCCCGCTGCCTCCGCAGGTCAGCATATCGGCACGATAGACGGCATTGGAGACGAGAACGGCAATCCTCCGGCCGATGGCCTTGCGACGTATGGCTTCGACGTCCCCGAGGACGGTGTGTACCGGCTTGCCATCCGTGTGATCATCACCGGTGGAAGCAACTCCTTCTGGCTCCGGGTCCCGGGCATGGCGACCAACACCACCAACCATGCCAGTGGCTGGGTCCGCTTCAACGGAATCTCAGACGGCGCCGCTTGGCATTGGGACGTAGTTCACAGCGATGATGACAACCAGCAGGAGGTAGAATTCACCCTGTCTGCAGGAACCCACACGCTCGAGATAGCACGGCGTGAAGACGGCGCATTACTCGATGCCATTGCGTTGATGAAGTAAGGTTGTCTTTGAACGGGTAACACCTGGGGTCTGTGACAGTACGTCACAGACCTCTTTTCTTATGTGCTTACCAAAACTTGAACTCGTCAGGCCGGCCCCTGACGAGCTATCCATACCCCCATACCCGGGCACCTTTGTCTTTCCGCCGACGGATCTTGGGGTCTTTTAGACTCTCTTGATTCCAAAAAGTGCTGCTTCCCTGGCTGAATACCGTATAATCCGGACATGCAAAAGAGACTCAAAAAAAGGCGGTCTGCAAAGACCGGCCCTGGGCCTCCTCCTCGCCGGTCGAAGAGAGGCGTAAAATGGATCATAGGCGGGACGATCTTCTTGGGTCTGCTGGTCTGCGTCGCGCTCTCCCTTTACCAGAGAGAGACCGGGACCTTCAGCCCCCCCCAGAGGCTCTACCGGACGATCGGTCCCAACTCGAGCGCAGGCCCTGAAGCGTTCCTGGAAGCTCAGGCCAGGCTCGTGGCCGAGATGCGGTCGGAGGCATTGGCCCTGGTCAAACACCTCATGGCGATGTTTCCGCAGGATGAGAACGCCGACATCCTCCAGGGCGACGTCTACGAAGGCCTCCGTGAGGATGCCCTCGCCGGGGCCGCCTGGAGGCAGGCCCTGACCAAGAATCCCCAGCGATCCGACCTCTATGAAAAACTGGGACAGTTGGCCGAGGCGCAGGAAAACAAGGCGCAGGCGATTGCCTATTGGAATCAGGGGCTCCGAATCAATCCGAAAACGCCCCATCTACGCTGGCACATCGCGAATGCCTATCTGGAAAGAGGAGAGCCATCGCCGGCCGTCGAGTTACTGGAACAAGAATGTGCGCTCTCATCCCCGGCGGCACGGAACTATTTCCTCCTCGGACAGTGCCGGCGCCAGTTGCAGCAATTCGAACAGGCGGCGCTAGACTATCAAAAGGCCATCGAGCTGACGCCCGACTATTACAATGCCTACTATGGCCTGGCCCTCTCATATCAAATGATGAAGCAAAGTGAACGAGCGAAGAAAGCCCGTAATAAATACATCACCCTGAAACAAGAGAAAGACGCTTCAGAAGAGCGGCAGATCCGCATTGAGGAGATACCCCAGAACCGTAAATGGCTCGCAGCTTACTACATAAAGGCCTATCAACTCTATGCTCGAAACAAGAAGACTGTCCAGGGGGGTCCGCTTCTCGAACGAGCCGTGGCGCTCGCTCCGGGCTGGGCCTTCTGTTTGGAGAAACTTGCCACCCACCACTACCGTATGAAGCGCCCCGCGGATGCGATCAAACTCTACCAGCAGGCTCAGCGCGTCGACCCAAATCAACCCATGTACGGCGTGAATGTCGGAACGCTCTACAGGCAGTTGCGCCAATACGACCACGCGGAGAAGGCTTTCAGGCAGGCGATCGGTCGATTTCCCAACTACAGTCCCGCATACCGGGAATTGGTCAATCTCAACCTAAAAACAGGCAAGCATCTCAGGGAGACGCCGTCTCTGGCCCAACGAGCCGTGCAACTGAAGGGCAGCGCCGACCACTACTATACGCTCTCGAAGGCGCATCACGTCAATGTCAACGGCCGGTCGGCGCTGTCTGCCATCCAGAAAGCCATCCGCCTCGATCCTGACAACGCCGAATACAGGGACTTTGATGCCATCATTCGCCGCCGTAGAACGAGGTGATTGGCGACGCTCTGGAAGAGGGGGTCGCTTCTGGGCACGCTCTCTAATGTCGTTGATGTACTTCTGTGTGTCTCCCGTACAGGGAGAGATTCACTTTACAGATGTGACCAATAAAACAGGCATCACCTTTCGCCACACGATCGGCGCTTCAGGCAAATATCATATCGTGGAAACGGTCGGCGCCGGTTTGGCACTCTTCGATTACGACCTCGACGGACTGATCGATCTCTACTTTCTCAATGGATCGCACCACGATGCGAATCCTGCCGGGCCCGCACCGCGCAACGTGCTCTATCGTAACGAGGGAAATTGGCGTTTTAGAGACGTGACCGATGCGGCCGGCTGCGCTTGTCAAGGGAAGACGGGACCCCCAAGTGTATCTGATTTCCAACGCATGTTTTCGGCCTGGTGTTCAATTCCGGGTTACACGACTCGACGTCGGAATCGTACTTGTGCTCGTAATCGGCTTCTCGGCGCTCTCGGTTACGATTACGAGTACCGCTTCGCTGAGCACGAGCACGAAAACAGGCAAGACGGACTGCTACCCATGTCCACATTTTTGTGAAACAGGCCATGTTTTCTGGCAGAAGTGTGCTGTCACTCACGTTATACATTGAATCCGATGTAATCGCATATATACCCATCTTTTGACAAAAACAGGCACTTTTTCGGGCTCAATTCATGCAAAATCAGCATCTGTGGTGTCAAAATAGAACCCTACATTTAAGAATATGAATTGGCCTTATTTACGTTATGAAGAGGGTCACTTAGGGCATAGCGCCTGGCTGGAAAACTGTTGTCGTTTCATTAACTACGGCGGTCTCATTAGTGATCTTTCTAAAGAGACGTTACGGGCATATTCTGGCTTCGTACAGTGGTCCCATTGGCAGTTGACAAGTACAATCGATGCCTTCTTGGCCAGCTTCTGACAGACAACATTCGAAGATGGCACAAAACCGCTTCATCCTCAGGCAACGCTGGGAAGCTTAAATTGGCCCTTTCAAGACTGGGTAAGGGCATACCAGGCCAAAATGCAACAACCCAGAGGCCACCATGGTGGCCTCTGGGCTGTTTTCTCTCTTGATCTCTTTACACTCGGAGGGCATTATTACCTCTACAGATGGAAATCAAATTTCCTATTCTTCCCCGGGTTTGGGTCGTTCGATTACAAGATGACACGCACTGATGACGTCTGAAAAACGGATATGAATTGAAACCTCGTCGATTACTCACCTTCGTCCTGACCGTTGGAATCCTGTCAGGCTTAATGACTGCCGAGTGTCGCGCAGACATCCGGGCCGGTGCCGCGCAGCGAGATATTACGCCGGCGGCCGGTCTCGAGATTCAGCACTATTTCCGCACGAGTGTCGGTGTGCACGATCCGTTGTTTGCCCGCTGCCTGTATCTGGAAGACGACGCAGGCAATTCGGTGGCCATTGTGTGTCTCGATTTGATCTTCGGCGAATTCGATGCCTGCGATCAGTTGCGCGAAGCAATCCGTATGGAGACCGGGATTCCGAATACTCTGATCAACTTCAGTCACACTCATTCGTCAGCGGCACTGGGGCCACGAGGTCGAACGTGTGTGTCAAACGACGAGGGATCGGCCTGGAACGACGCGACGCTGGATGCGATCATTCAGATCACCAAAGAAGCGAAAGAACGCGCGGAATCGGTTTCGCTCCGGGTGGGACGCGCCACCTCGCATGTTGGATTCAACCGCCGGCTGCTCAACCAGGATACCGGCCACGTTTACATGGGTGTCAATCGCGCGGGCCCCATTGTGCCCTGGGTCAACGTGCTGGTCGCCGAAAGCAAGGAAACCGGCAAGCCAATTAGTGTGCTGTTCGAAACAGCAGGCCATCCCGTCATCGTTCCGCATACAACCAAAAAGACGAGCGCCGACTTCCCCGGTGCGGCGGTAAAGCGGATTCGCGAAGAACTCGGTAATGATGTCATCGCCATGTTTGGGCAAGGTTGCGGTGGCAACATCAACGGCTTTCCCTTGCGATCCAGTTATACGAATGCCGTCAGTCAGGGCCGTGACCTGGGCGACAGTGTTCTCAAGGCGATCGAAGACAGCGATCCAATCGAATCGGACACCTTCACCGTGAAGTTTGCCACGGCGTCTCTGCCGTCGCGGCCTCTTCCCACGGAACAGCAGTTGGACGAATGGCTTGCGAACAACAAGGACAACCCTGACCGCGTCAACCAACTCAACAAGATGCGCGACTTGATTTCGCGGGGCGAGCAACCTCCGCCACGCCGGCTGGATGCTTACGCCGTGATGTTCGGCGACGAGTGGGTTCTGACCACACTGCCGCACGAGATGTTCTGCCAATATGAACTGTGGATCGATGAAAATGCTCCGTTCAAGCAGTCGATGACGTTTGCCTACACCAACGGGTACGAAGGCTACATCGCGGTTGACGAAGCCTGGCGAATGGGGCACAAAGGCGGCTACGAAGCGGCCTCGCTTCCCAACTGGGGCGGCCAGGTTCATACGAAACACTTCGGGCCGCCGGCCGTTGGCAGTGAGAAGATCATCAAAAACACACTCATTTCTCTGTGGCCGCAAGGCGCCGCCAAACCTCAACCGGATCCGATTCAGCCTGCCGCAGATGCGCCGCAGCCAATGACGCCCGAGGAGAGCGCCTCGAAGATGCGGTTGCCCGAGGGCTTTCGCATCGACCTAGTCGCGAGTGAGCCACTCATCGAAGATCCGTCCTGCATTGCCTTCGACGAACGTGGGCAAATGTTCGTCTGCGAACTGCACGGGTACAACGTCGAAGGCCACATCGATGTCACCGAGCTGAATAAGACGGGCGTGCTCGATATGAAGGTGCGGCGTGTTCGTTGGGAGTTTCTGGGCGGAAAGATCGCCGACGAGGCTGCTAAACGGCAGTACGGCGTTGTCAAGATGTTGACCGACATCGACGGCGACGGCGTCATGGACAAAGCGGAAGTCTGGGCGAAAGATCTGCCGCCGTGTTACGGCCTCGTTCCGGCGCGCGGTGGCATCATTGTGGTTTGCGCCCCGGACATTGTCTACCTCGCCGATCGTGACGGCGACGGCAAACCGGACGTGCGAGAGACCTTGTTCACCGGCTTTCGAAGCCGGGAACTCGAACGCGGCATCAACAATCCGCGCTGGGGCCTGGATAACTGGATTTATGTCGGAGCCGGGGGCAACGGCGGAACAATCACCGGCCCACATCTCGCCGAGCCGGTTGAGCTTCGGCATTCGGACTTTCGCATCAAGCCCGACGGTTCGGCGATTGAACCGGTCAACGGCCGAGTCGGTACATTCGGCTTGACGATCAACGACGTCGGCGACCGTTTTCCGTCCACCGGTGGCCGGCCGGCCATGTACGCGCTGCCGTTGCCTTACCATTACCTGACGCGGAATCCCAACGTCGCCATGCCCGAAACCAATTACTACGCGGCCACGTACAACCGGGGTTACAGAATCAGCGACCCGCACCCCTGGCGCGTCAGACGCCGGCAGGATCCGGCCTGGGTGAAGTTCTACGGAGACCGAGAGACCAACAGCAACTTCTTCTCGGGCGGATGCAGCAACGAGTTCTACGGCGACACGCTGTTTCCCGAAACGTATCGCGGAAACATTTTCTACTGCGAACCGTCGCTCAACATGGTGCATCGCTGCGTCGTGAATCGTGACGGAGCGGGTTACCGAGGGCACCGCGCGGCGAGCGAGCAGCAGTCGGAGTTTCTTGCTTCCACGGATCAATGGTTTCGTCCGATGAATCTGCGGGTCGGACCTGAAGGCGCGCTCTACATCGTCGACATGTACCGCGAGATCATCGAAGACTACTCGGCAATCCCGCGATTCCTGCAACAGCAGTACGGGCTCAATAAGGGCGGCGATCATGGCCGAATCTGGCGATTGGCGCCGGAATCTTCCACGACGCGGAGAATGGACGACCTTACCAGCCTCAGCGATGCCGAGTTGGTGCGAACGACGGGTCACCCCAATCGTTGGAGACGGCAAACGGCACAGCGACTGCTTATCGAACGCAATGCTGTGTCTGCCGCGCCCTTGCTCTCAAAGCGTCTTCGCACAACAGCCTCTCCGCAAGCAAAGATTCACGCGCTCTACACCCTCGAAGGCCTCGGAGCACTGCGCGCTGCGGATGCTGCCGTTGCCTTGAGCGACGAGCACTACGGCGTCCGCATGCACGCGTTGCGATTGTCGGAACGTTGGCTCGACTCGGACGAAACACTGATGGCTCAAGTCATCAAAATGACCAACGATGACGATCCCAGCGTCCGTCTTCAAGTGGCGATGACAGTGGGACAGTCGCGGGATGTCCGAGCGGTCGATGCGTTGCTGACCTTAGCCCGCCAAAACGGAAGCGAACGATGGATGGCAACAGCCATACTCAGTTCTGCGCGCGGACGGGCAGGAAAACTACTAACAGGTCTGTTGCAGCAAACGGGGTTGAGCAAGGACGCACTTCCCCTGATGCGACCGCTGGCCGCGACACTTGCCCGCGGGCGCAACGTTCCCGGGATGTCCCGGATGCTGACGACCCTCGCAGGATTGGATCATGAGATTCAGACCGCATGTCTCTCGGGGCTTGTTGACGGCGTCCCACGAGGAAATCAGGCACTTCTCGAATCGCCTGACGGCTGGGCTTCTCTTGCACGGTTCCTGCAAAGCGAGTCACAAGCGCTGCGCGAATTGGCAACCAAACTCGCCGTCCATTTGCCGCTGGCGAATAACGCACAACTTAAGATCATTTTCACGAAGGCGGTCGAACAGGCACTCGATGAGCAGGGCACGCTTGAGCAACGGCGGCAAGCGCTGCAGGTACTGGCAAGTGCTCCGTATGACGTGCTTGCCCCGGTGGCGACGCGGCTTCTGGACGCCAGTCAACCTCCGGCGCTCCAACTTGCGGCCGTCGCATCCCTGGGATCATGCGTTGACAAACGCGTTGGCGTGGCGCTGTTAGCAGACTGGCCGAGTTACACGCCCGGAGTTCGCCAAGCGGTGATGAAAACGCTTTTCGCACGCATCAGCAGACTGCCAGCGCTGCTGGACGCCCTCGAGAACCAGATGATCGGCCCGGGAGAAATTACCGCAATCGGGCGCGAGCAGTTGATCACCAGCCGCGACCAGGATATCGCGTCCCGAGCACGGATGTTGCTCACAAATCCGACCGCGGACGCCGAGCTGCAACGGCGGATCGACATCTACCAGAAGGCGCTGTCCAAACCGCGCAATATCGACCGTGGCAAACAGGTCTTCGTCGACAACTGCCTCGCTTGCCACAAGTTGAACGACGAAGGCCACGACATTGGTCCACGGCTGGGAACGATCATCAATAGACCCGACGAGACGATCCTGCTCGATCTCCTCGATCCCAGCGGCCGCATCGAGCCGGAATACCGCAGCTACATTGTGGAGACGGAGGACGGTGACATCTTCACCGGTATCCTGGCGTCGGAATCCCCCACCAGCGTAACGCTCCGCCAAGAGAAAGGGATGAACGAGTCCATCCTTCGCAAAGACATCAAGTTCATCAGGGCGTCCAGCGTTTCCTTAATGCCGTCAAATCTGCCTGAACTAATAAGCCCGCAGGACGTCGCCGACCTGATCGCGTTCCTGCGCACGGCGTTTTAGTCAAGCGTGCATGATCGAAGTGACGGGGGCGGGTTAAGTCCTCTACAAGACCGCCGATCATCCGACTCACAGTGAAAAAAACCTATGTGCTTGTCAAGAGCCAATGGGGCCACCGTGACACTGCTCTAACATCAAAGTTTGAGGGCGTTTAGACGCCCAAGGCTCTCATTGGCACTTCTACCCCAGCCCCGCTATAATTACCCTCTCCCAGATGATATCCTGCACTTCCGAGGAGGATTAAACGAGCGCGATGGACAAGAACGTCGGCATCACCACCATCGGACAACACCTGTCCCAAGAAACAAGGGTCACGGGGTACCGACTGAAAAGTGTTGCCTAGGTTCTTACCCCGCCCCTCGCTCTCGTCAGCACGGAGACGATCCATCGGGAAGCCAACGACCCTACAAGAATCTGTGAGGCTCCGCCTTCATTGATCGGCATCGAGACCAAACGTTCACTACAGCTATCCCGTTGATGAAGTTTTCCATGAGCATAAATAGCAGTCTCCGCGGCCCGACAGTGGTCCGATTGGCGATTGACAGGCACACCCTGGGCTCACTAGTGATCATTCTGAAGAGACTTTACGGGTATACTCTGCCTTCGTACAGTGGTCCCATTGGCGGTTGGCAAGCATAGACACTCGCTTTTTGGGCTTTTACACCAAACCAACAATCGGCTTTTCATTGAACGACTGTTGTGAGTGTATTATCCCTTATAGGGCAGTTCATACCCCTGGCGATATGACCGCCGCACCAGTGCATTGGCCTCAGCACTGTTGGTGATCTCCACCTTCATCGGATCGAATCTCAGATCGGCAATGCCGGTCCGGTATGCGATGTTGGCAAGATTGCAGAGATCCGAGGATACCGCGCCTCGCTCGATCGGGGAATTCAATAAGGATGGATCGTTCGCCCGTACAGCCGTCAGGAAATTCTGCACGATGCCCTCGACCGGTTCCGACGATTGGACCTGGTAACTGTCACCATCGTTCGGATAGACAATCACACCTTTGCGCCCGAACTCCATCCTGCCCTCGGTCCCGTATGCAACATTACCGTTGTCATGGCCTTCGAGTTTGTAGTCCGTGTAGAGCCGCTGTTCGAAAATGATCTGGCCGTCGTCGTAATCGAAGATGGCCATGAGCGTGTCCGGCGTCTCATGGTCGTCGTTATAGTAGAACATGCCGCCCGTGGTAACCATGCGGTTCGGATACCGATCACCCATCGCCCAGACTGAAACATCGATCTGATGGATGCCGTCGTTGACGACGTCGCCTCCACCGTAATCCCAGAACCAGTGCCACTCATAGTGCCAGCGGTTCTTGGTAAACGGAACCTTGGGCGCGGGTCCGAGCCATAAATCGTAATCAACGCCTTCCGGCGGAGCCTCGGGTTTCGCCTTACCGATTTTCCCGCGGTGCTGGTGGTTGATTGCCTTGTGTACATAAACATCGCCGATCGTGCCTTCACGCAACAGCCTCATGCCTTCGATATGATCGCCTTTACTGCGGCGCTGCGTCCCGTGCTGGACGCATTTGTTATACAGTTTGGCGGCTTTTTTCAGCAGGCTGGCCTCGTAAATGTTGTGGCTGCACGGTTTCTCGACATAGACGTGCTTGTCTGCCATGAGGGCCGCCAACGCGATCGGCGTATGCCAGTGATCAGGGGTGGCGATGCTCACCGAGTCGATCGACTCGTCCTCGAGTAGCTTGCGGAAGTCTGTGTACGTTCTAACATTCGTGGCCGCATTTTCCGCTGCTTTTTTGAGATTCTTCGGGTCGACGTCGCACACCGCCACAACCTCACAGCCGGTGCTGTTCTGGAAATTCCTGACGTGGCCCCCGCCCTGGCCGCCGGTTCCGATCACGGCATGGTTGATCGTCTCATTGGGAGACATTTGTCCCCATACCCTTGACATAATTAACGGCGCAACGGTCAGGCCAGCGCCCGTTGTCTTGATAAACCTACGTCGTGTCACTTCAGACATGGTGTTTTCCCTTTCTTGCCTTTTGCGCCAAACCAACAATCAGATTTCCTTTGAATTATTGTTGTCAGTGTATACGTCGTCAACATTGACGCCCAGAACAAAACCACGTAAGCTTCTGACGTGCCCGTTAAAGCAAGAAAACTACGCATGAACTCAATGAAATGACAACACTTAGTCCAAACATTTGGAGGCAAAACATCATGAACACTCTGCGAATGGGAGTAGCCGTGGTCCTTTTCGGGCTTTGCGCCGCAGGCATTAGCACGCCGTTGCAGGCCGAGGAAGTGGGCGGGGCAGTGACAAAATACGTGAGATTTAAAGTCGCCGATAGAGTGGTGTATGGAATTGTAGAAGGAGAACGTGTTCGGGAGCTGTCCGGCGATCTTTTCCAGCTCTGGGAAAAGACCGACATTACGCATCCACTCGACAAGGTCACCCTCCTGGTGCCTACGACGCCTACCAAGGTTGTTGCCCTTGCATTGAACTACCGTAGTCATCTGGGCGAGCGGGTGCCCTCCAAGGATCCCCAGGCTTTCTTCAAGGTTCCATCGAGCCTGATACGCCACGAGGCGGCGATCCAACTTCCCACCGAGAACGTCCACTATGAGGGCGAGTTGGTACTTGTCATTGGAAAGCGTGCCAAGGACGTGGACGAGGCAGATGCACTCGACTACGTACTGGGTGTCACGTGCGGAAACGATGTTAGTGCTCGCGACTGGCAGAATAATGATATCCAATGGTGGCGGGCCAAGGGTAGCGACACCTTCGGACCCTGTGGGCCATTCATCGTATCAGGGCTGAATTATGACAATCTGAACCTTGAGTTGCGCGTGAATGGCAAGCCGCGACAACAGACGAATACAAACTTGCTCATTCATGATACAGCGAAAATTGTAAGCTTTCTCTCGAACCGGGTGACCTGATTTTTACCGGGACGCCGGGCACGACGCAAGCCCTGCATCCCGGCGATGTGGTCGAAGTTGAGATCCAGGGAGTGGGTGTGTTGAAGAACAACGTTGTGCGCAAGGACAGATAGTAAGGAGAACGAGCCATGATCCGACGCAACATTCCCATGACCCGCCGCGCTTTCCTCCAGGATTCTGCGGTGGCAAGTCTCGCAGGGTGTTCGGCAACGGCTCTCTCGACACCCGCTTCCGCACCAGCCCGGTCTCCCGGAAAAAGACACTACCGCATCGGCGTGATTGGCAGCACAGGCCGCGGTGACTATGGCCACGGACTGGATACCGCTTGGTTCGCCTTTCCCAACTGCGAGATAGTGGCCCTCGCAGATGACGATGAGAAAGGACGAGCCGAGGCACAAAAGCGGCTTGGCCTAAAAGAATCCTTCAGCGATTATCGTGAGATGTTGGATGAGGCCAAACCGGATATTGCCTGTGTTTGTCCACGCTGGATGGACCAGCATCACGACATGGCTCTGGCTGCCGCTGAACGCGGCATTCACATCTACATGGAAAAGCCATTCGTCCCGACGCTCGAGCAGGCCGACGAAGTCGTCGCTGCTTGCGACGGGAACGGAGTGAAGTTTGCCCTCGCCCTACGGACTCATTACAGCCCCAAGCTGGCCCGTGTAAAGCAATTGATTGCGGACGGTGTTATTGGTCAGGTGCTCGAATACCGCTGCCGTGGTAAGGAAGATCATCGTGGTGGTGCGGAAGACCTCTGGGTGCTCGGTATTCATGTTCTGGACATGATCCGTTTTCTCGCCGGTCATCCAAGCTGGTGCTTCGCGCATATGTGTCAAAACGGAGAGCCGGTTTCTAGGAAACACGTGGTCGAAGGTGACGAAGGCATTGGGCCGCTCGCGGGTGATGTTGTGTACGCAACGTGGGGCATGCCGGATGCTACGGTTGCCTATTTTGGATCACGCCGGAAAGCAATGGGTGATCCCTCACGATACGCCCTGCAAATTCTTGGGACTGAAGGCATCATCGAAATTCGGGAGGGCACTTTACCATCGGTCAAGTACCTTGACGATCCAAGCTGGTGTCCCGGCCGTAGTGGAGCCCGGTGGCAGGATGTCTCATCGGCCGGTATTGCTTTGCCTGAACCACTCAGCGGTCCTCAATACGAGGCTCGCCATGCGCTTGGGATACGGGATCTCTTGAGCTCCATTGAGAATTCACGTCCGCCCTTGTGCAACGTCCATGAATCACTCGCTGTCACTGAGATGATCATATCCGTTTTTGAATCTCATCGTCAACGCAAGCCGGTGTCACTCCCACTGGAAACGCGCGATCATCCGTTCACCATGCCATTTCAGGTATAATCACGACCAGATCCAACTTAAATCTGCGTGGATGATTCGGTAACTTAGTGTCATGCACGTCCTAAGCCCTCTGCGACCCTGCGCCTTGAACAAGCGAAGCGAGCGGGCGAGAGACACTGTTTGGTTTTCAACGTGAGCCAAAGGCCTCTCCCCATGCGCGTTTACCCAAACAATCTCTGTGTCCCTCCCCTACTCCTTCCTCCCAAGTGCTCGTACAAAGGCCCCAATGGCCAGGATATACCCCGCGGTGAATAACGGCCAGTAAAAGTAGTCGGCAAAGTCCGGCTCGCTCATATGGGAGCCACCGATACAGAATGATAGCACGATGATGCCACACCCTGCAACCACGGCCAGTCCCTCGCCCCAGCCGAGTCTCACGGAACGGCCGGCCGCGCCGCGGACCAGGAGGACCACCGCCGCCGCATTCATCGCCAGGGACACGAGGACCGGACAGAGGACCGGAGACGCCCAGGCCACGGGGATCAGAAAAAGGATGTCCCAGTCCAGCAAGGAGGCCGGCCAATCCAGGAGGACCTTGAGCCAGACATAGTAGAAGATGTCCCAGGTGGAGAAGATGAGCAAGGCATAGGCCCAGCGTTCCCGGGTGCTGCGTCCAAAGAGCCAGGCCCCGCTGACAATGAGTACCATGGTAGCCGCCTCCCTACCGATTTCGGTCGGGACCAAGCGCGGCCACAGCGGATTGAGATCAAAGGCCGGCAGAGGAAAGTTGAAACCCGCAGGATGGAGGATGACCCTCAAGTACACCACGACGGCGGACTCGATGTAGGCGAACGCGATACTGAACAGGATGACGATGAGAAGTCTCTTCAGCATTGGTTTCGTAGTTTTCCCTCGAGCAGAAACAGGCGCGCCGTCTCGGCGGCCTTGTAGCGCATCTCGACCCATCCCTGCTCCGAGTAGTAGGCCGAATGCGGATTGACGATCATGCGTCCAATCAGCCAGGATTCATTGCTGCGCCAGGCACTGAGCAGGCTGTGTGGTTGGGGAGGCTCGTGGGGGAGCACGTCGAAGGCCACGGCCGCCAGGTGATGCGTCCGCAGGGCCTCTTCGATGCAGTCCAGGCTGTCGATGATACCGCCTCGGGCCGTGTTGACCAGTGCGGCCCCCTGCTTCATCCGCCCCAAGAAACCGGCATCGATCATGCCGCGCGTCTCGTCGGTCAGGGGGCAGTGGAGGCTCACGATGTCTGCCTGTTCCAGCAGTTCATCTATCGTGTGGACACGACCGTATCCCACTGCCTTTTCGTGGCCACTGGGCTGATAGGGATCATAACCTAGAATCTTGAAGCCGAAGGCCTTCATGCGGTTGATCACGGCCGTTCCGATCCGTCCCACACCGATCAACCCAAGCGTTTGTTGCGAGGTTCGCTGGTGCGGCTTGAGCAGATGCCCCTGCCAGTCCTCTTGATATCGTCTGCAATCCTGGTCATAGTGCAGGATCTTTCGTTGAAGCGCCAGTATCATGGCACAGGCCGTGTCCGCGACTTCCTCGGTTCCATAGTCGGGCGTATTGCAGAAGGGCACGCGTGCCTCCGTCAAGGCGGGGATATCGATCAGGTCATAGCCCACCCCATACCGGACAACGATCTTGCAGGTCTCACTCAGAAGCCCGGCGGTCGCCGCGTCGATCTGGAAGCGCCATACCAGCAACGCATCGACCTGCCGCCATTGCTCGCGAGCCGCGTCGCTCGACCTCCAATCGGAAAGAAAGACAAATTCGGCCTCGGGAAAGGCCTCCTGTTCGAGATCCGCAGGAGAGACAAGGTAATCGCTGATGCCGATCAGCCAGCGCCTCTCCGATGTTCCCTGTGACATCTGCCTACCATTCAGTCTGTCTATGATAATAAGACCCTACATGATAGCGCGCTAACATCTTGTTGATGGCATCTTCGATGGCTTCCTTTGATTTGAGATGCCGGGTATGGTGTGTGTGGGTTTGGTGTGCACAGCACAGCCGCTAGGGTCGCTTCACCGACTTACAGAAATCCACAAAAGAAGATTCCACAGCATCCAGATCGGCAGCGGGCGCATCGATTTTGATAAAGAGGGTGCGCTCACCGGCCGGCAGAATCGCTGCCAAGAAGGCCTTACCCGGCTGATCTTCATTGATGAGCTTAAAGTATTGGAATTCGCCCAGTTTGCCTTCGGCCCTGATGGCGCTGCTCTGCACTGCGGCCGCATCGACGGCCGGCAAGCCAATCTGCCCCCGCCAGCGGTTGACATTGGCGACAACACCACCGGCAGGACCCCCCAGCGCAATCACCGAGCATTCCACTTGAGTCTGCCCGACAGGAACGAGAAAAGTTGCAAGCCTCATGCCGCTGCCGGGCTGGGCAATCCATCCTTCCGGGAGGTCCCATGCAAAGGGGCCGGTTTGCTGAGGAGCGGTCGCTGCGGGCGGGGCTTGGGGGAATTGCTCGACTTGCGGGGCAGCCGGTGCCGGAGGGGCCTTATCCGTCGTATAGGTTTTCACCTCGCTGTCCCGATCCTTGCATCCACTCATCCCTACGCTGACGATGATCAGGCCCCCGATCAGGCCAAGCAGCCTAGTTGCGTCTTTCATGAGAATCCCCTTTTTTCGACGTGGTTCAAAATCATTCTCGCAATGGGTACCAGTCCGTTTGCTTACCCTCGGTGTCGTAATCGAGAACCCCATCGGCGCCGATTCACGGTTTCGATCACGACAACGATCTCAACCGCGATCCACTCGCAGCCCGAGTGATCTTTTTGGCAAGAGCTACGCCGAACGACCGTAGATCCAAGCAAACGGCCTCTTCGGTTGTTTCACCATGCGCGTCTCGACACGTTCGGCAATACGTCTCATCTGAGGCGCTAGCTTGCAGAGATACTCCTGCGCCTCGGCGCCTTCCGGTCCCAACCCGGTCCAGTCCGGCACGCTCCACTGCTTCAATAGATGCTCGATGATCGACGTGTAATCACTCACCGTGTAGACGGTAGTGCTCTGCGCCACCCGAGTGAACTGGCCAAAGATATCGTCGCATTCTCCATCGTCCATCTGTTTCGCCGGCATGGTGACTTTCGTACGCATCAAGGCCTCAAAGGCGATCAAGGCGCCTTCCGGGTCTCGGACGAAAATCTCCCTGGCGAAGTACTTATAGGCCTCTTCATGACGCGCTTCGTCGCCCGCGACGACACCACACATCTTGGCCAAATTTTCCTGACCCCCTCTGCGTGCCTGACCGGCCACGTTGGCATGCGAGATCTTGGTGGCCCGTTCCTGAAAAGACACGTACATCAGGGACTGATAGGGATCCGTCCCGACCTCGGGGTTGAAGCCGCTGCGGATCAGATGCTGTATCGTCGCCTGAACGCATCGCATATCGACACGGCCTGAAAGATACAGGAACTGATTGAGTATATCCCCATGTCGGTTCTCTTCTGCCGTCCAACCGCGCGACCACTGGGCCCAAGGCGCCATATCCGTTCCCGTCTCATCCGTGACACCCTGCACTCGATTCAGCCAGGTCTGGTAGGAAGGAAGCGCCTCTTCGGTGATGGTGTTGCCGATCAAGACGACCAGCAACTCGTCGGGCGTGCCTTGGGCTTGGTCCCGGAATTCCGTCAGGCGTTCGATCCAGTCCTCCCCCGAGAAGTCCGGCAAGAAATCATCGGGTTGCCAACATTCAGCCACCGGCCTAAGCAAAACCAACTTTTCTTGCACGGCAGGCTCTAACAATTTCATCATTTCCAGCTGCTGCATAACGGCATCTGTCATAGTGTATCCTTAGTAATGATGTCGGACAGTCATGGTCTGTCAGAGCACCACAGCCCCCCGACGGTACATTCCACTGTCGCGTACACCGCCCAGTTCCAATCATACGTGCCCCGAGCGCATACGTGCTACGATCTGCGCCACAATCCGGCACTCTATTAGAATTCAAAAGTTCCGACAAGTGTTTTTAGAGGTTCCAGCGACTTATTTGAATGGCCCAAGGGGGTCTGAAAATCATCGTTTTTGGGTTCACAATAGCCTCCTCGCTGGCTGAACACCGGCGGCCGGGGATGGGGAATGCGAATGGCAGAACAGGCAGACAGAGGCGAAAATGAAGTTATTTGGCGAAATAACACCAAATCAACTTGCACTTTAGGAAAAGACGAAAGTAGAATGCATGGCTATTTAGAGTGGCCGGCTCGGATACAGCCTAACAGACTGGTCTACCAAGCTAGGTCGTTGCAGGCCGGCCAGCGACTGCCTGCGTGCCCGACGGCGGCAGGCAGAGTCAGACCACGCACTCGCTGGCATCGCGGGTCGATGGTCGCAAGCGATGTGAATGGGGGCCAAAGACGACACCCCTACTAACAAGCGTCCGGCGCATCAGGCCTGGTTCACAAGAGTGTGCATATGGGTAACAGTCCGTCTGATCTGTGTTCGTGCTCGGTGAAGCGGGCACTCGTACTCGTAATCGAGAACGCCGAGAAACCGATTACGAGTACGATTACGAGCACGACTACGACTACGACTACGAATGCGCTGCCTAGGTCGAGTCGTGTAACCCAGAATTGAACCAGGCCGCGCAGCAGACACGTAACCTAAAATAGGCCCTTGTCGAGACAGAGGATAGAGCATGAATATTGGCATACCCTGTGAAACACTGCCCAACGAGGAGCGGGTGGCGCTCATACCGCAGATTGCTGCGCAGCTAGTCAAGATGGGCCATGGTATCCAGGTTCAAGCGGGTGCGGGATACGCAGCGGGGTATCCTGACGAGGAATACCAGGAGCGAGGGGCCACCATCATTAAGGAACGCAAGGGCCTGTTCAAGGAGGCGGAGATCGTGTTCCAAGTCAACGGACTGGGACTCAATCCGACCAAGGGCAAGGCGGATTTGAAGCTCATGAAGCAGGGACAGATCGTCATCGCCATGCTGGACCCCCTGTGGGCCTGTGAGTCCATGGAGACCTATGCCCAGCAGGGCGTGACAACCTTCGCTCTGGAATTGATCCCCAGGATTACCCGTGCCCAGAGCATGGATATACTGTCGTCCATGGCCACGGTCGCGGGATACAAGGCGGTCCTCCTGGGCGCGAATCGACTTGACAAGATGTTCCCCATGCTGATGACGGCCGCCGGATCGCTGGCCCCCGCCAAGGTCCTGGTCATCGGGGCAGGGGTCGCAGGTCTACAGGCCATCGCCACGGCCAAACGGCTGGGCGCGGTCGTCTCCGGGTACGACATTCGCCCGGTCGTCCGCGAGCAGGTCGAGAGCCTGGGCGCCAAGTTTGTGGAACTGGATCTGCGGACGGAGGGATCGGAGGACGAGGGAGGCTACGCCAAGGCCCAGGACGAGGCCTTTTACACCCGTCAGCGGGAGTTGATGGGCGATGTGATCGCCGAGCACGATTTGGTGATTTCGACGGCGGCCATCCCCGGTCGAAAGTCCCCGGTGTTGATCACCAAAGAGATGGTGCAAAAAATGCGGCCCGGATCGGTAATCGTCGACATCGCCGCGGAACGGGGCGGCAACTGTGAGTTGACCCGCTTGGATGAAACCGTGGAGGTCAACGGCATCACCATCCTGGGACCCGGCAACCTGGCCTCTTCGATTCCCTATCACGCCAGTCAGATGTACGCCAAGAACATCGCGACCTTCTTCAAGAATTTGTTCAACAAAGAGGGGGAGTTCGACCTGAACCTGGACGATGAAGTGATCGCCGAGACCTTGATCACCCGCGACGGCAAAATCGTTAACAAGCGTGTCCAAGAGGCGCTGGAGGCCCGGACAGGCAAATAAGTCAAGCTCTGCTGGCTGCCGCCGGTTAGTCGGTCAGCAACGAAAGGACAGCCCCTTATGGATCAAACCGCCCTACTCATATCCGGCCTGACCATTTTCATGTTGGCCATCTTCGTGGGCTGGGAAGTCATCACCAAGGTCCCTCCGACGCTGCACACGCCCCTGATGAGTGGCTCCAACGCCATCTCCGGGATCACCATTGTCGGGGCACTGTTGAGTTCCGGGGCGGGTGACATGACCACCGCCAAGATCTTGGGGATGCTGGCTCTGGTGCTCGCCACCGTCAATGTCGTCGGCGGATTCTATGTCACGCACCGCATGCTCAGCATGTTCAAGAAAAAGAAGTAGTCGCCCCGTGGCGCAGCCCAGCAGGAAAAGACCATGGACAATTTGACAAACGTTGCATACATAAACGTTGCCTACATCGTGGCCGCCGTTCTCTTCATCATGGGCCTCAAGGGTCTCTCACACCCTCGAACGGCCGTGCGCGGAAACCTGACGGGTGGACTGGCCATGTTGCTCGCCGTGGTGGCGACGCTCTTCCATCACGGCATTGTCGACTTCAAGTGCATCGTCGGGGGAATCGCCGTGGGGGCCGTCATCGGTACCATTCTCGCGGTCAAGATCGAGATGACCGCCATGCCCCAACTGGTGGCCCTCTTCAACGGCTTCGGCGGGTTGGCGTCGGTGATTGTCGCCGCCGCGGCCCTAAGCGAAAACATCGAAGCCACGGCGCCGGATCAGGCTTCGACCTCGCTCTCCTTTTCTATCGCCACCATGGCCAGTGGATTCATCGGGGCCGTGACCTTCTTCGGCTCGCTCGTCGCGTTCGACAAGCTACAGGGATTGATCTTGAAGAAGGATCTGCGTTTCCCGGGACAGCAGTTCTTGAATGGGGCGCTCTTTCTGCTCTGCCTGGGACTGGCCTGGTGGGGCGTCATGACTCCCACCTCCTTCGCGCCCTACTGGCTCTTGGTCCTGGCCGCCTTTGGCTTGGGATTCTTCCTGGTAGTGGCCATCGGCGGCGCGGACATGCCGGTCGTGATCGCGCTGCTCAACGCCTATTCAGGCATCGCGGCGGCGGCCACCGGCTTCGTGCTGAACAACTCGGTATTGATCATCGCCGGATCCCTGGTGGGCGCCTCCGGTGTCATCTTGACGATGATCATGTGCAAGGCCATGAACCGCTCCCTGCCCAACGTCATCTTCGGACGCATGGGCGAGGGTGGCGAAGTGGCATCGGCCGATGAGGTCTATGAGGGCAAGATCAAGAGCACCTCGGGTGACGAAGTCGCCATGCTCATGGACGGGGTGCAACGGGTCCTCATCGTCCCCGGTTACGGCCTGGCGGTGTCTCAGGCACAGCATGCCGTGCGAGACCTGGCCGACCTCCTGGAGGAACAGGATATCACGGTTGAATTCGGCATCCACCCGGTCGCCGGACGGATGCCGGGACACATGAACGTCTTGCTGGCCGAGGCCGACATCGCCTACGACAAGCTCATCGAAATGGACGACGTCAACACCACCATCGGCCAGGTGGACATTGCCATCGTCATTGGTGCCAACGACGTCGTCAATCCCGTGGCCCGGACCGACCCGCAGAGTCCCATCGCCGGCATGCCCATTATCAATGTGGACAAGGCGCGTACCGTCGTGGTGATCAAACGGAGTCTCAGTCCCGGCTTCGCCGGCATCCCCAACCCCCTCTTCGCCGCCGACAACACCCTAATGCTCTTCGGTGACGCCAAAAAGGCCATCCACGAAATCATCGCAGCGGTCAAGGAAGGGCTTTAGAGGCGGCATGAGTTCAACGCTCACGACTACGGGTTCTAGCCGTTGAATACGGCATTAGGTTTGCTTCGCCTTCGCTTTCAGCCGGGACACTCCACGCTCATTCTTCGCTTAATGGAGTGTCCCATCCATTGCGCCGGCATAACGGCTGGCATCTAAACCCTTTGACCACGATGTGGGATGTGACACTTCATTAAGTGAGGTACGAACGTGAAG
>JADFMM010000103.1 GCA_022563885.1 Planctomycetota bacterium
GTTCTCTGGGCGTGGAGTTTTATTTATTCATATATACATTCTTGCTGTATGATGACTATTCAGATTGGGTTGTTTTTGCATGGAGGGCATGTCTAATATCTTTTATCATCGATGGGAGTGGAGCCTGGAAACGTGGCGTGTTTTAGCAAAAATCAATATGGCCTGTAGCCGGAACTGATATAAGTTTTGTGTCTAAGAGCACCTACGCAACATGACTCTGCATTCAAACGGCTTATTCTGCGTCTGGACGGCGTCAGGCTCCATCGACCGTCCTCGGACGGCCTGCTTCGCCTTCCTTGCCAGTCGCAGAAACGCTCGTTTTCGGTGCAACGATTCATTTTGATAGGCACTCTTAGGAGTCATGCAAGACGGAGCCTGTCGTACCCTCCGAAAGATCGAACGCATGTCATCGCAACGCGCATTCTTCTGCCTCGTTGTACAGAAAGGACCCAAAGATGAACAAGAGACTCTTTTGTGACGCATCAAGGCCTCTCCGCCATGTTGCGTCATTATGTTTAATCCTCGTCACCACCGTCGACTCCAACGCGCAAGGCCCGAGTCGCCCCAAGTCACCCGCGGCGGCGCCTGTGGCTGCCAAGATCGCGCGGATGGCCCTTCAAACTGAATCCTCAACGACGAGCGACGTCATCCCACCTGTCACCGCGCCTCCGGAATCCTTTTTCGAGCAGGTCGCCAATCGTCCTGAAGGTCGACGAAGTCGTGGACCCGTAGATCTTCAGGGATACCGTGACTTCTACCAGAAATACATCGACATCAAAGGCGTGCCCGTGGTGGCCGCAGACGTCGTCGCTGACCGTGCCCTGGAGCGGACCCACGAGATCGTCACACACATGCTGGCCGGCCGTCCTGACATCCAGGAGGCCCTGGTGGCACGGGGCATGTACCTCATCATCATTGGCAAAGACCAGGTCTACACCGACATGCCGGAAAACAGGAACGCCCGAAATCCCGATTATCTCAACGAGCGCGTGCGGGGCACGGGCGGACATCCGACCAGCTTTGGCGAAGAGAATTTGCTCAGTCTACCCCTCGACCGTTATGACGATGAGAGTATTGCCGTCCATGAATTTTGTCACACCATCGATAGCACATTGCGAAGGATGGACCCCACCTGGACCGAGAGAAAGAACATAGCCTATCGAAGCGCCCTGGACCGAGGTCTCTACAAAGATGCCTATGCCGCGGGCAATGCCGGTGAGTACTGGGCGGAGATTGCCCAGGCTTACTTCAACTGCAACCGCATCAACAACTGGAACCATGGTCCCGTCGGCACCCGGGAAGCACTCCAGGTCTATGACCCCATGGGCTACGAACTGGTTCGTTCGACCTTCAACCTGAGTCCCGAGCAGGATTGGCATTACACCTGGCTGCAGCCACTTCCCAATGTGACAGCACCGCCTGCCCAATTCAATATCGATCCCTACTATACGAAGTTCACCTGGGCACGCGAGTTCACGGTCGTAGGGCGGCAGGCCAGTGACGAAGCCCTGCTCAAGGCCAACGACACGATCCGTAAGATGTTTGCCTACCGTCACGACATCCTCAAGGCCCTGATGGCCGAGGGCGTCAAATTGGTCGTCCTCGGACCCAACGAGCGTCTGTCTGACTTGCCTGAATGCCAAAAGGTCCAAGGTCAAAACATCGACCACACGGCCCGTTTCCTCGCGTACACGGCAGAGACCCACTTGTTGGTGGTGTCACAGGAAAACGTCGTCGGTGAGGGCGACTCAGGCGCGGCCATCGGCTCTCAGGTCATCCGGCTTTTTGCCAAGGCGTTTTATCATGTCACCGGACATCGTCCCGTCGATCCCAACTGGGAGAACAGAGGACGCGACGTGCAGCAGTACGAGTTACGGGTCGAGCGACTCGACGTCCGCTTCGGCGAATCGCTCTTGGCACTCTTCGAGAAGGCCCAGACCAAGGGCCTTTGGAAGGGCACGGCGGCCATTCACGGCCCTGCCGACTTCTGGGCCGAGGGCGTCATGGCCTACTTCGATGCCAGCGGAGAAATCCTGCCGCCCAATGACGCGGACCATCCGATCGCCACGCGCGAGGCGCTCGAAGCCTATGATCCGGATTTCTTCGCTCTGGTGGACACGACCATGGCCTATCATGGCAAAGTGGATTGGCGGTATCGCTGAACGAGGCTGTCTATCCGTGCCGGAAAGAGAGGCGGCCGAATGGAGTCGTTCTTCCAGCCCAAGAGAAACTGAGTGGCGCTGCCGCAGGTCCTGCCTTGGCAGTTACCCATGCCGCAGCGTGTCTGAAGCTTGGCGGCCCGCCACTGATCGAAGGGTACAATCTCCTTAAGAGTGACATCTTCGCAGCGGCATATGATGGTTTCCGGCGTGGCCAAGGTCCTGAGTTCCGCGCGCGGGGCGAACGTCTGCTCCAAGACCCGCGAAAACCTATGGGCTTTGGCGCGTCTGCCGAAGAGTCGCCGGGCCCGATTCCTTTGACGGACCGTGGTAAAGCCGGCGATCTGTCCTTCAACAAGGGCACGGTCGACGCCGCCAATCCCGGTGGGTTCTCCGGCACAGTAGACCCCGTTGACAGACGTCTTCTGCCAGGCATCGACTTTGACGAAGCCCTGCTGTAACGCGCAGCCGAGTAACTGAGGCAATTCTGTATTGGGCACCAGTCCGAAGGCACAGGCGAGACCGTCACAGTCTTCGGTCCAGGTCTTGGTGCCCGAGCGAAATGTCACGCACTCGAGCTCAAGGTCGCCATGCGCTTCGAGGGGCCAGCAGCCGCTCCGGTAGGGCACACCTAGGAGCTTGGCCTTGTACGCCGCGGCCTGGACCAGTTTGGAGGGGGACATCCAAGGCAGGGCGAGGCCAAAACGCAAGAGCTTGCCAAAATCAGATTGCTCCGCGATGAGCGGTACCTGTGCGCCACACGCCCGCAATTTGGCTGCCACGGCGAAGAGTAGCGGGCCGCTGCCGGCCACCGCGATTCGCTTTCCCGCGACCGGCCACCCCCCCTTGACCAGCAGTTGTAGTCCTCCCGCCCCGAAGACATTGGGTAGTGTCCATCCCGGAAAGGGAATGAAGAGTTCCCGGGCGCCCACGGCCAATACGAGTTTCTCCCAATTGAGGTCCAGAATGCGGTCCGTCCGTTCGATGCGCAGGCGGCCGATTTGAGGGCTGTCTATCACGGTGGCTTCGTTAAACACCCGGACCCCGCAAGCCTGCAGTCTGTTCAGCCACAGCCTGCCGATCCGGGGGATCGATCCGGACGCCGAATCGCGCCAAATCTGGCCGCCGACCCAGGGTGCGGATTCCACCAGTGCTACACGATGACCTGCTTCTGCCGCGACGGTGGCGGCGGCGATGCCTGCGGGTCCAGCCCCGACAACCACCACTTCAAAATCGAGCGTGGCGTCAGCCATCCGTACGGACCTCCATGCGCTCTCGGCAGAGCGTCAGACAGCTACGCCGGTTCGGCTGTCCGTCAATCGTGACACAGCATTCGAAGCAGGTCCCCATGCCGCAGAGGGGCCCCCGTGGACCTCCGGAGGGTGAGTGTCTGAAGTGCGCGTGACCGGAGCGCGCCAAGGCCGCCGCGACCACGGTGCCGACCGGCACGGTGAGAGAGCGGCCGTTGATCGAGAGAGTGACGTGCTCAGGCATGAGTCCCCTCACCGTTTGCCAGTCGCGCCGGCAGGTAAGGCTCGGCTGGAATGTCCGGCCGACGGCCCGCGATCAAATCGACGATGATGCGGGCCGTGGCGAGCGACGTCGTGACACCCAGGCCTTCATGTCCGGTTGCCAACCAGATCCTGTCACTGGCGAGGCTGGGGCCGATGAAGGGTTGTTTGTCCGGTGTCGCGGGTCGAAAACCGACCCAGGTGCGAATCGCCGAGAGTCGACCCAGCTCCGGTAAATAGCGGCGGGCTCGCTTCAACATCCGCTGGAGAATATCCGGGTCGATCGCGCGTGACTCATTGCCATACTGCCGCGAAGAGCCGATGAGTAGTTGTCCGTTTGCCCGCGGTTGCACGTTGAAGGCCACCGAATCCGTCACGACGCCGGATGCGCTCTTGAGGTAGCCCAGTTCCACCAATTGATGACGGACAGTGCCGGGGTACCGATCCGTAATGAGCAGGTGCCCTTTACGCCGCTGCACCGGCAGTCCGGCCGAGAGCAGCGGGGCAGCACATCCTGCGGCATTGACGACGAGCCCGGCCGAGAGCGTCTCGCCATCCGAGAGAGTGACGCCGCCCCCCGGCAGGAGCGTTTGGACGGTGACTCCCAGGCGAAGCGCAGTCCCCCGGGCCTGCGCCTGTTCCAAGAGGAATCGGGCCGCCGTAGGCGGATAGAGCACCGCATCCTCCGGGACGAGCAGTCCACCGACCAATTCGGAGTTGAGAGCGGGTTCGAGCGTGTGCAGTTCCGCCGCATCGACGGCTTCGGCTTGAATGCCCTCTTTCTGGAACACCGCCACTTTGCCGCGAACGGCCCGCATTTCCTCTTCGTCCGCAGCCACCCACAGCGTTCCGCACTGCTGATATTCGACATCCGCCGGGAGTTCGGTGGCACGTTCATTCCAGAGCCGACGTGAGTAGTGTGTCAAGGCCAGTTGTTCCGCCGAGTCATCCATGACCACGATGTGTCCCATGGCGGCGCCCGTGCTGCCGGCTCCCACAGGCCCCCGGTCCAGCACCAGCACCTTGTGCCCTGCTTCGGCACAGGCTTCGGCGCAAGCAGCGCCCACGATGCCGGCACCGACAATGATGATGTCGAAACTTTCACTCAAGGGACAGTCCCCAACAGAGTGGGTCTCTCTCATCGAGTACGAGGACCGATTCGCCGCACACAAATGCGCGTCCCGTGATGGTGGGTACGATCTGCTCTCCCTCCCGTTGGTAGGTCGCCGTGAAGGTGCTCCCCGTGATACTTTCCTGGGTCCAAACGTCACCGGGTGCGAGCTTGGCGTCGGCGGCGAGGCAGGCCAGCTTGGCGCTGGTGCCTGTCCCGCAGGGAGAGCGGTCATAGACCTTGCCGGGACAGAGCACGAAGCTCTTGGCGTTCGCCTCCGTCGCCACACCGAACAACTCGATGTGATCGACTTGAGGGAACCCCTGGGTATTGACGGCCTGGCGAATCCGCCAGGCCACCTCGGTCAGTTCATCCAGCCTAGTCAAGGAGAGCGTCTGCCTATGGTCGTCTGTCAGGAAGAACCAATTCCCTCCCCAGGCGATGTCACCCGTCACCGGTCCCACTGCGGGGACATCGAAGGTTCGCGATTTCTCGAGTCGATAGCTCGGGACATTGGTAACCGAAACGCGGCCGTCGCTGTGCAGCACGGCCGTGACAATGCCCACCGGGGTCTCGATGGCATGGGTCCCGGGGTCCAGCGTACCTTGATGCGCCAGGGTGACGACGACACCGATGATGCCGTGGCCGCACATACCCAGATAGCCGACGTTGTTGAAGAAGATGACGCCGGTGACGCAGGTCGAATCGACCGCTGGCACCAGCAGCGCGCCGACGAGGGCCTCGGAGCCGCGCGGCTCATTGACCACGGCCGTACGAAACCGGTCAAATGCATCCGCAAAGCGCTGCCGCCGTACCGCAAGGGAGCCGGTGCCCAGATCGGGTCCCCCCTCCGTGATCACGCGCGTGGGTTCACCGCCCGTGTGGGAATCGATCACGGAGATACGACGGACGGTTTCTACAAGGCCTTGCGGTCGTGGCGGACGTTCTTCAGGCAACGGCGACCCCTCTCGCTTCCCTCTGTCGGCGTTCCTATTCGGCCTGGGCTCATTCATCTTCGTTCCGGTGTTCCGGGGCTGGTTGCTGTGCACCGCTATGATACTAGACCCACCCGACGATATCCAGACCCTTGACACCCTCACAGCCTTCACTTAGGCTTTGCCGGAAAGCTCCATCGCCGGCCCGAGAGCGAGCCATTTTTTCGCCTGGCAAAGACGGCGAAGCAGGCGATGTTGGTTTTATCGTCGATGCAGCCGGATGCAGCCAGGTGGAATAAGGGCCGCTCGAAGCCAGATCGAGTTTTCCGACACAGCCTAGGGTTCAAGCACGGTCATTACGCAGGATTCCAACACCCGACTTTTGACTACTATTCTACAATTGGCCACACTCTACCGGGAGGTCACACATGAAGACACAATCGATTGCAGTGCTGAGTATCACGCTTATCCTATCGGCGCTGGCACAGGGAAAAGGTGATTGGCAGGAGTTGTTCAACGGCAAAGACCTAAAGGGTTGGCACGTGCTGAATGGCGAAGCGGAATACCGGGTAGAGAACGGAACCATCGTGGGCGTCACCAAGATGAATACCCCCAATACCTTCCTCGCCACTGAGAAAGACTATGGGAACTTCATTCTGGAGATCGACTTCAAGCTGGATGCCGACTTTAACTCCGGTATCCAAATTCGCAGCCTGAGCCACACCAATTATAACAACGGGCGCGTGCATGGCTATCAAGTAGAAGTGGATCCTTCACCCAGGGCTTGGACGGGTGGCATCTATGATGAAGCGCGTCGCGGCTGGCTCTATAACCTAGAGTGCAATCCGGAAGGAAAAAAAGCCTTCAAGCGACATGAGTGGAATCGATTCCGCGTCGAGGCCATTGACTCGCATATCCGTGTTTGGCTCAATGACACACCGACCGTGGACCTCGTCGACGACATGACGCCCAAGGGTTTCATCGCCTTGCAGGTACACGGCATTAAGAATGAGAGCCAGGCGGGTCATACCGTCCGCTGGCGTCGCATCCGGATCATGACGGAGGATGTAAAGAGCGAAATGTCTCCCATCACCGACAGAATCCCGCAGATCAGTTACCTGACGAATCGTCTGACGAAACGCGAGCAGCGGGAAGGCTGGAAACTCCTTTGGGATGGTCGCACCACCACCGGTTGGCGGGGCGCCCGCCTCGATCACTTCCCCGAGAAAGGGTGGGCGATCCGGGATGGCCTTCTCATGGTCGAAAAATCGGGTGGCGGAGAGTCGGCTCATGGCGGCGACATCGTCACCACGAGACAGTATCGGAATTTTGAGTTGGAACTCGATTTCAAATTGACCCGTGGTGCCAACAGCGGCATCAAGTACTTCGTGGATACGGAGCTCAATCAGGGCAAGGGATCGTCCATCGGCTGTGAATATCAGATACTGGATGACAAGGTGCATCCCGATGCCAAGGCCGGCGCCGGCGGGAACCGTACCTTGGCCTCCGTCTACGACTTGATCAAGGCCGATGCGAGCTACTACGCCCCCAATGAGAGCAGCAAGAAACGGGTCAATCGCTACGGTTGGAACCGAGCGAAGGTCGTCGTACGGGGCAAACATGTCGAGCACTACCTCAACGGCATCAAAGTCATCGACTATGAGCGGGCCACGCAGACCTGGCGGGCCTTGGTGTCCCGCAGCAAGTATGCCGTCTGGCCCAACTTCGGCGAGCGCGAAGAGGGACATATCCTGCTGCAGGACCACGGCGACGAAGTCTCCTTCAAGAATATCAAGATCAAGGAACTCGAGTAAGACTGGCCATAGAGTGTGGATCAATGCTCATCGGCTTGCTTTGAGCGCGACCCGCTCAGTCAGCAGTGCGTGGCAGCGGTCAATCTCGGTCGACTGGATTCGGCAATCGCAAAACGCATCAGTTCCCGCCACTTGAGATTGAGTTCCTGCAGGGTCGGATCGGTCAGGATGCGGCCGCTCGGTGCTACGCAAGCAACTCAGCAATATGGACAATTCGCTCAAACGTAGTAGCAAGATCAAACTGTAAAAAATCCGACACACGAAGTACCGGCCTTAGTTGTTTCTCCAACTGCTGATCCAATGCGATCTTTCTTTCGGGGGAGACATCGACTGAATCCTTGCCAGTGACGTTCACCTTCTCTCTTACCATGGCGAGAAAATGGGAATCCTGCAGATCCAATCCTATTTTATCGATGACCAGGGGAGACAAATCAAAGAAGTCACGAATGGCAGGTTCTCTTCTTGTCAGTGCGGCTCTGACTTTCTCAGCATAGGCCTCTGCAAGTGAAATGGCCTGCACTTCGTATGCAGGTAACATGGGCTGTCCCGCAATAAAAGGATTCTGAACAAGCGTCTTGGCTACACCGAATTGAGACGGCAGTAGAAGCGGTTCTCGAAGACCAATCTCAATCTTAATCTGTTCCTTTTTGTCAATCACAGCCGACGAGTACGCCAGAGTCCCGAGGTACTGCCGGTTTTCGTTGTGTCCAACCAAGTGCTCCGAAATCGTTATACCAGGGATGTGCTCCGGCAAATCATCAAACGCCCTCTTGGTCGACTTAATCTCTGCTCGTCGTTGCTTGCGAGTCCTATTCGTGGCCACGGGAATGATAAAATCCAGATCCTCACTCAGACGATAGAACTCTGTGTAGACCTTGCTTATACAGGTTCCCCCCTTGAATACCAATGACCCCTCTTTCCGAAATAGAGTGGCCAGTACCAGCGAACAATAGTAATCCGTCTCGATCATAGAAGCCTGGAACCCAGTTTTCGCTTCTGTGTACGCCAATGCCTCTCGAAACAAGTCCGGCTCTGAAATATGAAGATACTCACGGGATCGTTCAGCCATTGACGATAACTCCCCACCTGCGATTGATTGATCCCTTGTTTGACCGACCCGGTATCCATGGAATCAAGCTTTGGGAATTGGCAAGCTCATGTTGCAGCCACTTCAAGGTGCGTTTTGACACGCCCAGCGAATCCAGCAGGTAGCCTGTACGTCGCACAGTCGCCTGATTGCCGTACTGGATGGCATCCCTGATCAACGCTGACACCAGTTGACCGTTTGCCTGAGTGGCCTGCCTGATCCAGTCGTACCCTATCGGCAGACTATTAAACCGTGACCAGTCGTAAACCGTATCCATCAACGTTCGGACCTTCGAACCATACACTACCTGGGACCCCTCCGGAATCTTTACAGCCAGCGTGCTCCCCAGCCGTGTGCATGCAATCTTGATAAACAGAAACTGCAACCCTCCTATGGTACGCGCGCCGGAAATACGATCATTGTAAACATAGGTCACATTAGAAATCTGCTCGGTAAAGCCATGGAAATTAAAAGCCGTCGGCCCACAAATCTGATAGGTCGCCTCTATCTCAACCATGAGCTTCTGAAGCATCAAGGCGGCGCCCGGACCGTATCGCCCGCCTGCGGGCAGCCGTGAAGGCGACAGATAGACCCCCCGTTTGAGCCGCACGATCCAGCCTGAATCCGCCAGACGAAAAAGCAGTTTTCGTTCCTGCACCGATGTGAGCCCCAGCACGGGTGCGATCTCACCCGTCCGGATAATATCCTTCTTCTTTAGCTGAATGTAAGCAAAGAACTGGGAAGACAGGCTGCCAAGTTCTGATCCTCGGTGTTTCATGATATTTTCAATTAATCCCTTATTAAGTCTTTTATCGAAATAATCCTACAGTTGCTTCACACAGAAGCCAAGGAATTATGCTCCTCCCCCGGAATTATCTGGAACACCCCACCCTGGCGAACCGTTCGGTTTTTGCCCAGCACAGGCTCTGCGTGGCGATCTTCTTGCCGGTCCCTTAGCCGTAGCGGTCGCGTCACCCCGAACGAGGCTGCTTGGACGATGAGAGGATACATGGCGAATCCAGCGGTGAAAGTCGATATACTCCCCGTTGAACTCCTGGGCAAATGGTGGGCGGTGTGTGACTCAACGATCACCATGGCGGCTGACGGGACCGGCACGGAACTCCGGGTCGGACCGGGAGGACTAGGTGAACTGGGCCCCGGTGCCAAGCCGGAGCCATTCAAATGGGAAGTGAGCGGCTCCACGCTGCTACGTCATTTCGCGGATCGGGAGGAAATGCTCGATGTTGTCTGGATCCATGACGATTCGGTCGCCAAGCCAATCCTGGAAGGGCACCCGTGAGTACCACACACGTGATTTCACCTTGGCAGCGCTGCAAGAGACAGACAGAGCTTCTTCCGGTTCATGGTCATCGCTTCGTTTTCTTGCGCGTGCCTTTCTTTGCGGTCTTCTTCTTAGCGGGTTGCCCCGTTTTCTTTTTCACGCTTTTCTTTTTGACACTTTTCTTTTTTACCGTCTTCTTGGTCTTCTTTTTGACGACTTTCTTTGTGACCTTCTTGACGGCAGCTTTAAGCTTGGTTTGGGTGCTCTTGGCCTTGGCTTTCTTGATGGATCGTTTCGGCTTTTCTACAGAGACGCTGTCATCCAAGTCTATGCCGAAAACGTCGCCCAGGTCTGCATCTTCGATCACGCGTGACGTCTTGCGCCGGGCCTGTTCCAAGAGTTTCTTGGATTTTTCCTGGACCGTCTGGCTGATGAGATCGTCTACCTTGGCCTTGCGCAGGACGAAGAATAGGCCCGGGTCTTCGTCGAGACGCGTGCCAATGCCGTACAGGGTAGCAGCGACGTGTTTGCACATGGAGGCCCAGTCGGGGCAACTGCATGCGAAGCCGATTTCCTTGGGTGAGGGAAACAGTCCCTGCCCCTTGGCCGTAAAGATCTGGCCCAAGGCCTTGGGGAAACGTCCGTCCAGGAGTTGCTGCAGGGATGCCATTTCATTGGCAGAGGCTGTTTTGATCTGTTTCCAAACGACCTTACTGATGGATTTGATCTTGATCTCGATCTTATAGGGGGTGCCGCTACGGCCCTGGACCAGGGAATGGACCTTGCCGGGTTCGATCTGCAAATCCAGGACCGCCCCGTTCAGCACATAACTGCGTCCCCGTCCAATGCGGTTGCTATAGTCGGCATAGCCCTCCAGGTTCTTGTTCCAGGCCTTGCCCCACCATGTGCTTGCCAGGGCCCGACCCTCAATCTCAATGGGTCGAATGTTCGGGTTTTTCTTTTGCAGTTGCTTGAGCTTGCGTTGAGCCTTCGCCCTCTTCTCTCCGACTGATACGTAACGGGGCCATCCATAGCCATAGAATCCCATGAGTTGATCCTCTACAGTGACAGAGTGAACATATCCATCAGTTCTCTATCGTTCATTTCGGTTATCCAGTTTTCTCCTGCCTCGGGGATGATGCGTCGCGACAGCTCGGCCTTGTCTTCCAGCATGGTGTCAATCTTCTCTTCGATGGTCCCCTGAGTAATGAATTTGTGGACCACGACGTTTCTGTGTTGACCGATACGGAAGGCCCGGTCCGTGGCCTGGTTTTCCACGGCCGGGTTCCACCACCGATCAAAGTGAATGACATGGTTGGCGGCCGTGAGATTTAGCCCCACGCCACCGGCTTTAAGGGACAGAACCAGGAAGGGAGTATACTCGTGTCCTTGAAACTGGTCCACGATCTGTTTTCGCTTTTTGATCGGTGTGGCCCCGTGCAGGACGAGGCCGGGGTGCCCGAACACACCGCCCAGATGGTCACGCAGCGGCTCGATGATCTCCGCAAACTGGGTAAAAACCAAGACCTTCTCCCGCTTGTCGTGGATCGTTTCACAGATCGAGCGGAGACGCTGAAACTTGCCGCTGTGATCTTCAAGATATTCATTCTGCCCCAGGTACTGGTCCGGGTGGTTGCACAGTTGCTTGAACTTCATCAGAGCGGCCAACACCAAACCCCTGCGCTGGATGCCGTCGGGATTTTCCTCCAGGGTTTCCTTGAGCTGTTTAATCAGACCCCTGTAAAGGACGACCTGTTTCTTGGTCAATTGTGCATAGGTCTTCATTTCGACCTTGTCCGGTAGGTCGGTAATAACGCTCTTGTCCGTCTTTAGCCTTCTGAGGATGTAGGGGCCCACGACCTTTTTCAGACGTGCGTAGCCACTGGGGTCATTTCGGAGGCTCTTGGTGAATTGAGTGAACTCCTTGGTGGTGCCCAAGAGGCCGGGATTGATAAAGTCGAACAGAGACCACAGATCCGAGAGTCTGTTTTCAATCGGGGTTCCTGTCATGATAATCCGGTTTCTGGCCTTGAGTCGCTTGACGGCCCGTGTCTGCTGAGCGCCGGGGTTCTTGATCGCCTGGGCTTCATCCAGGATCACCAGATCCCAGTCCACTGCTTGGAGCCAGGTGTATCGTTGGCAGAGGGCATAGGTTGTTATCACGAGGTCCGCCCCCTTCAGTTTAGGATCCGCGTGTCCTTGTTTGATCTCCACACCGGCACTGGGATGGGCCACAACGTAGTTCAGCGCCGGCGCAAACCGCTCGATCTCACTGCTCCAGTTGCCGATCAGCGAGGCCGGTATGACGAGCAGGCTCGCCCCTTTCTTGCTGCGACCCCGTTGGCACTTCAAAGTGCTCAGCATGGCCAGCAACTGCACGGTCTTTCCCAGGCCCATATCGTCGGCCAGACATGTCCCCAAGCGCAGCGAGTCCAGCAGACACAACCAGTTCAGACCCTCGCGCTGGTAAGGCCGCAGCTTGCCCCGGAAATCCTTGGGCACGCGCACCGTGTCGATACGTTCCGGTCGAGCCAGCTTGGCCGTCACCTCCCGCAGCCACTGCCCATGCGAGAATTCGACTTCAACACCCTCTTGTGTCAAACCCGCCTCCCGATCCGTGCCCAGTTGCAGGCGCATGGCATCGCGCAGGGTCAGGTTCCCCTCGTCCATGAGTCGACGGGCGCGTTCGTAGGCCGCTAGGGTCTGCTTCAGCCTATCGCCATCGACCTCGACCCATTTACCCTTGATAAAGGCCAGACCCTCGGCTTCATCCAGCAACCTGCGCACCTCCTCTTCGGAAATGACCGATTCGCCCAGAACCAGTCGGACACTGAAGTCCAGCAAGGCATCCATGCCGAGCGAGGTGGGAGCGTCATCGCCCATGCTGATCGCCACCCGCAGACCTGCTTGCCGGTTCTTCCACCAGTTGGGAATGCGGCACAGGATACCGGACTTTTCATACAGGGGGATTTCTTTGAGTATCGCATAGGCCTCCCCCGCCGACAGTGCCAGGGGATGAAAGATCTCTCCGCTGTCCAACGCTTTCCGAATGAAGTCACTCTCTTGGGCCGCCAGATGAACGGTCCCCAAGAGATCGAGTAGCTTGCGACTCTGGGTGCCATACTCGGTCAAGGCATGTTTGAGCGGCAGGTGTTTGGATTTGCCCTTGCTGTTCAGACCGGTTGAATAGGTGGCCAGGAAGGCGAAGGGATAGGCGTCTTTCTTGCTCTCCACCAGATGAAAAAAAACACGCCCCACCAGGTGCATTTGCGGGCTCAGCGTCTTGATATAGTCGGCGACTGTCCCCGGGTACGACTTGATCTGGCCCTGAAGGGTCGCGTTGAGTTCGGACCAGAGTCGGCCCAGCACATCCGTCGTCAAGTACTCCGAACCAGGCATGAAGGGGGCCATGCCGACGAGTTCGCCGGCATCCTCTTCAGTCAGCGGAACACTCACCCTGTGACGAAGCGCCTCCAGTTCCGCGGTCTTGACCAATTTCTCGGCGAACCGACCCGTCACACGCCTCCAATAGGCCAGGGAAACCGACAGTGACACCGCGGTATCGCAAAATCCCAGGTACAGCCAGAATGAGGCATCGTCCTTCCGAAAGCGTCGAAACAACTCATCCTGCAAGATCTGTTGACCCTTATCGACCGCGTCCTCCAAAGCGTCCCATTCCAGTTCCAGGTCTTCGGTGGGCAAGACGGCCACGTTAAGGGATTTGTATGTCGACGGCATAAGACCCTATTCCTAACAAGGTAATACAGATTTTCCCACGTGTATTTGATCCGCCAAGGGTTTTAAGACGGCTACGACAAAGTCTAGATAAGCCCCAAAAACCGTTTATTTTGGGCCAAAAATCAGGTCAAGAGTTTTAATTTCCGACTTTTGTCGTTGGCATCTTTTACGATACAAACTTTTTTTTCAAGAAAGTTGACAGAGGTGTAGTTGTGTAGTACTATATTACTATAATAATACACAACGAGAAGGATATAGCCTATGTTGTTGGATATCGATCATCACAGTGGTGTGCCGATTTACCGTCAGGTGATGGATCAGATACGCGATGAGATCATGGCGGGACATCTGAAAGAGGGCGACCGGTTGATGTCGGTGCGAGAGTTATCTTCGCAACTGAAGGTAAACCCCATGACCGTCAGCAAGGCCTACTCTGCCATGGAGACGGAGGGACTTTTGGAGCGGAGAAGGGGGATCGGGCTGTTTGTGGCCAGGATACGAGACCGACACAAGGAGCGGGCCAGAGAGGCGGTGATGGAGGCGGTCCTCACCAGGGCCGTCACCACGGCCCTTCAGTTTGGCCTGTCCGAGGATCAGGTTCGTCAATTGTTGAGCAAGCTGTTTTTGAAATATGAATCCGAGCAAAGGAACGCCCTATGAATGAGTCCGAGGCGACTGTTGAAATCAAGTGTCTCACCAAACGGTTCAAAAAAAAGACGGCCCTGGATGCCGTCAATTGGAATGTCATGCCGGGTCGGATCATTGGGCTGCTGGGCTCCAACGGCGCGGGCAAGAGCACATTGATCCGGCACATCATCGGTCTCTATCTGCCCAGCGCGGGGACCTGCAACACCTTTGGCTGTGAAGCGGCCAAGCTCGGACCGGAGCAATTGGCTCGCATTGGCTATGTGCATCAGGAAGGGGAACTGCTGGATTGGATGACGGCCGGTCAATTGATTCGTTATGTGGCCGCGTATTATCCGCAGTGGAACAAGGATCTGGAAGAACGGTACATCGAAGATTTTGAGATCGATCTGAAGGATCGTGTGGTCTCCTTATCGCCCGGCCAACGGCAAAAGCTCGCTATCCTGTTGGCCATAGGCCACGAACCGGAACTGTTGATCCTGGACGAGCCCGCCTCGGCCCTGGATCCCCTGGCCCGGGCCCAGTTCCTGGATTGGCTCTTGCAGATTATTCAGCAGAAAGGACGCACCATCCTGATCTCGTCCCATATCCTCAGTGACGTGGAAAAGGTCATTGACCACGTCACCATCTTGAAAGGGGCGCACATGGTCACGGATTGCAGTCTTGACGACCTACGCGAGCGATACTGCTGTGTGCGCCTGACCGGCCTAGATGGCCCCCTGCCCGACCGCCTGCCCTTTGATCGGGTCGTGACCTCCAGGCAGGAGGGGGCCCAGGCCGTCGTGACTTTGAAGAATACGTCCGCGGATACCGTGATGCAAAAGGCCAAGGCCCTGCACTGCCGGGCAGAGATTCAGCCTTTGTGTCTGGAAGAACTGTACAAGATCGAAGTGGCCTAACGCTGCCAGCAGGAGAACGACGATGAGTCTGGTCTGGGAAAATCTCAAGCATTTTTATCAACGGCGCGGTCTATGGGTGGTCTATCTCATGCTGGTTGCGATAGGCCTAGGATGTTCAGCGTCCCTCTTCGATCACAAGCGGGTTGCGTTGGGCCAAGGCATGTTCGTATACCCTGCTGCGCTGATGTACGGTCTTGGCTGTTTGATTGGCACCGTCGTCATGGAGGTCTGGGCCAGGCCCATGGCCTTTTGCCTGCCTGGTCACCAGAGAGTTACTTTACGGGTATTGTATGGGGCCTGTATCTTTTGGGTATCGGCGAGTCTGGTGGCCCTACTCTGGTATCCCGCCCATCCACCGCTGTTTCGCAGCGCATTTGCACTGGCATTTTTGAGCCTCAACCTGGCCGCATTTTGGATGGGCGTGAAAGCCGCGCACCATTCGGGTGTATGGCTTGGTTTCTCTCCCCTCCTGTTTTTGTTGCTCACTCTAGTGGATATTCATGTGGCCCTGGAAAGGGTCATGATGGATCTTTACGGTGTCATGCTGCTGTGTGGTCTCAGTTGGACCCTGACGATATGGGTCATCAGGAGACTACAGCAGAGACAGGCCATAAGGGATATTGCTAGTAAGCTCTGGACGAGTCTGTTTGATTCTTTTAGTCCTCGGAGGATTCAGAGCATCGCTAAGCGTCGCCAAGTCCTGGCCAAGAAAGAAACACACTCACACATTGAAGACCCCATGAATCAATGGTTTTGCCGGCAAATGACGCAGCAAAGGTTTGGCATCAGTCGACACGTATGGGCCGTGTGGTATCAAACCGTGGGACCCTTTGTGATAAGGTGGAAGTCGATTCTGCTATTCTGTGTGGTGTTGGTGCTGTACCTGGGCTATGCGTCTTTCGACAGTGCCTACGACATGGTTCTTGTGCTTTGCCTTGCTCTCGGTCAGAAGGGCACAGAGCCGAGTTCTCTATTAAAGACAGAGGGTCGCAGGCAGCGTTTTTTTAATATTGCCTTGGGCACGCTCTCTTCGCAAGGGTTGGCCATCGTGCTGATACTTGGAATGATCCTGGCCTCACGAGGACTGGCCTTTGCTTTGCCTGCCGTGACCATTGGAGGGCACTTGTTTTCTTTTCATGCCATCAACCCATGGACATGGATCATTCCCGCGGTGGCAATACCGGTCATCGCCGGAGTGGGTCTTTTTTTTCTACGCAATCGAGTGGTCTACATGTGTCTCTTCATGGCAATGGTATTGATCATCCCTTGGGGAAGGAATCTGGGAAGACTCCTCGTCAACCACGATTCAGTGGCTGGGTCTCCCGGTATGGCGCCGGCGGTCATCACCTTCTTGATCTTGCTGTCCTGGCTCGTTTTCTACCTGTGCAGCCATTGGCACTGCTTCAAGCGTGATATGAGGTGAAGCTCATCGCATCAAAGGGATCGGCAAGAAATAAATTGGACAATTTGGGGTCCAAGTGTGCCCCATATTGGGTCGCGCCCGATTGAGCGAAACCACAGGCGTAGCTGTTCTACGTAGCGGATTTTGCGATTGAGAAGCGATCCAAGATGGGGTGCAATTGGGCATTCAAAAGTCCAAGTTATTTCTTGCCGGTCCCAAAGGGGGCGATGGGTCGCAGCCGATACCTAATGATCTTTATCGCGTCGAGAAACGGAACACGGTGACAGAATCAAAGGGCTGGTCCGGACGCAGCACGGTCGAGGGGAAATGGGCATGGTTGGGTGAGTCGGGAAAGTGCTGTGTTTCCAGGCAGAAGGCGTCGTGTTGATTATAAGAGGTCCCCTGGCGTCCCGTGATGTTGCGGAAATGGTTGGCCGTATAGAGCTGCATACCGGGTTCGGTCGTGAGCAACTCCATGACACGGCCGCTGCGTGGATCGTGAACGGTGACCCTGTGACGCAACGTGCCGTCCCAGTCATTGAACACGTAGTTGTGGTCGTAGCCACGCGGCTTCTGCAGTTGGTCGATGCGCGAGCCAATGGTGCGGGGCTCGGTGAAATCCAGGGGTGTGTCCTTCACGGGACGGATTTCACCGGTGGGGATCAGTGCCTCGTCGGCGACGGTATAGGCATCCGCATCGATACGCAGGACATGATCGTAGACCTTGCCCTCGTCCTTGCCGGTCCCGGCCAGATTGAAATAGGCATGGTTGGTGAGGTTGATGACCGTGGGTTTGTCGGTAGTGGCTTGATAGTGGATTTTCAGCTCGTTATTCCTTTGGAGGGAATAGGTGACATGGCAGGTCATATTGCCGGGATAGCCTTCCTCACCGTCCTCGCTGAAGTAAGAGAACTGAACGGCCACGGCGTCCTGTTGGGGGAGAATCTGGCCATGCCACAAGACACGGCCGAATCCCTTGCTGCCGCCGTGGATGTGATTTTGACCCGCATTGGCCGTGACTTGAACCTCCTTGCCGTCCAGGGTAAAGCGGGCATTGCCGATGCGGTTGGCATAACGCCCAATCACGGCCCCATACCGCCCCCGCAGAAAGTCCTCGGGTGTGTCGGAACCCAGAACGACGTCGGCAGACCGACCATCGCGGTCCGGCACCACGAGCGAGGTCAACATGGCCCCAAAATCGATCACGCCGACGCGCATGCCGTTGGCATTGCCGAGTGTATACAGGGTGACAGGTAGTCCTTCAGTTGTCCGACAGAAGGGCTGTTGTCGAATGGTGAGACCGGTGGGATCGTCCGCGGCCCTCGCAAAGTTTAAAGGCGGCATGGACAAGACTCCTGAAAGGATCAGTATCGTACGCAGATAGATTGGGTTGCGCGTCATCTCAATACCCTCACTGATTATTGAACAGAACGTCCACCTGGTGCGGTCCAGATTCTTGATCGCCGCTAGTCAGTGTGGCCAGCAAGTCGAGCTTTCCTTTTGGCAGGCGTAAATGTTCGTAAACGATGTCCTGGTCGCTTGCCGAATGACTGGCCGTCCACTGCTGGTCGCCGATCTTGAGGACTGACCTCCCGCCGCTCTTGTTCTCGCGCAGGCGCAGACGAACCGTGTAGTCGCCGCCGTTCGCCACATAGAGCTTCCAAATGCCATTGGAATTGTCTGCCCAAGGTCGGCCCTGGAAATGGCGCCAGTCCTGCCGTGTCAGCACCACGGGGTTTTCATGCGGCGTGCCCACGTGGATCCGTGGCGGTGCGTAGTTGTTCGGTCGCGTGCTGCCGACATCGTCGAACCAAGTGTCGTAGGCCCTCTTCATGCGTGCCAGTTGTTCGGGGCGGGTCGCGGCGAGATCCTGCATCTCCAGGGGATCTTTCTCCATGTCGTACAGTTCGAATTTCGGCAGACCGGCAAAGGTTTCTCTGCCAAAGCCGCTGTCGTGCAGCAGTTTCCATTTCTGATTCCGCATCATGAAATTGTGGTAGCGCAGCGGAGCGTCACCGCGGTGTGCCTGGATGGTGATGTAGCGGTCCGGCCAGGCGGCGTTCTCCTGCGTGAGCAGGGGCCAAAAGCTGCGTCCGTCCAGTTTTACGCCGGCCGCCGCTTGCACACCGCAGGCCTCGAGAACGGTGGGCAATATGTCGAAGTGTGCAACAACGACGTCTGAGGTCTTCCCGGCGGCCAGTCTTCCCGGCCAGTGCAGGTACAAGGGCGAACGCACGCCGCCCTCGTAGACATTGGACTTCTTGCCCAGCATGCCCGCCACATAGCGACGGGTGTTGGGACCATTGTCTACCATGAATAGGACCAGCGTCTTATCGAGTTGCCCCATGGCCTCGATACGCGAGAAGAGCTTTTTTACGTTGTCGTCGATGTTGCTGATCATGGCAAAGATACGGGCTAGTTTGTCCTTGTCCCGCTCCTCGGGGAGGGGATGGCCGCTGTCTTGGGGGAACTGATCGCTGCCGAGATTCAGGCCTTTGTAATGCTCGTACCATGCCTGCGGCACGTCGTGAAAGGGGCCATGCGGCGCATTAGTGGGCACATAGGCGAAGAAGTTCTTATCTCGCTGCACCTGCCTTTCCATCCAGGCCAGTGCCGCATCGAAATAGATGTCCGTGCAATAGCCCTTCTGCGGCGTCTCGACGCCGTTGTGAATGAGGATGGGATCGGTGTACTTGCCCTCGCCACCGGGTGGGTCTGCCGGTTGGCCGATGCCCCCACCGCGATGCATCAAGACCTCATCGAAGCCCTGGTCCTGCGGGCGCATGGGGTAGTTGTCGCCCAGATGCCACTTGCCGAAGAGGCCGGTGGCATAGCCCGCGGCCTTCAGCATCTCCGCCAGCGTGACTTCCTCCGGCTCCATCATGGCCCGGCCGATCCAGGTATCCACGACACGGGTGCGATAGTTGTAGCGGCCCGTCATCAGGCAGGCCCGCGTCGGGGCACAGACCGGGCTGACGTAGTAGTTGTTCATGCGGGCGCTGTTTCTCGCCATGGTGTCGAGGGCGGGCGTCTTGATCACCGGATTGCCTATGAAGCCAAAATCGCCGTAGCCCTGATCGTCCGTGATGATCAGGACGACGTTGGGGCGGTCTGCAGTTTGCCCGATGCCGGCTGAACAAACAGGGGAAAGCGCCATGGTGACGATGACGGCAGCGAGAGTCTTCAGGAACTGGCAGCGATCGATCATCCTATTCTCCTTAGGACCCGCACAACAATAACCTAGCGCTTCTCCATCTCAATCTTCAGGTCGTCTTTGGCCGTTCCTCAATCGCGAAAGCCTCAACGTAGGATCATTACGCCTCCGGTCTCGCTCAATCGATCACGACCAAATCCCACCCCAAC
>JADFMM010000353.1 GCA_022563885.1 Planctomycetota bacterium
CCGTTACTACAGCAATGACCACCGGTGTTTTGAAGATAGGCGTCCTTCCGGACGTATCCTGGGTCTGGGCGATTTTCAGTTCCAATTTATTGTTAGTGTCATCCCAGCGATAGGAGACGTCAAACACCGGATGCCCCGGGCTGAAAAACCACTGCTCAAAAAACCAGTCCAAATTCTGTCCGGTCATCTCTTTAATTGCAGTCATAAAATCATGGGTATCAGCCGAGCCATAGGCATGTTTGTGTAAGAAATGCGACATAGTCTTGCGAAAGGGCTTGTCTCCCAATATCCAGCGCATCATGTTAATAACCGCCGCCCCCTTGGGATAGGTGTGGCTGTCAAAGTTCTGCTGCGGTTTGTCCCATCGGTGAAAGACAATCGGGCGTATGTACCGATTATGAGCCTCACGCAGATAAGCGTTTTTCTTGCCCAGCAGATCGACGGCCCCTTCATCCGCACCGAGCGAATGTTTGATATAAAGATGGTCACTGTACGTGCCGAAGCTTTCGTTGATCCAGGTATGTCCCCAGTCACGCAGTGTAACCAGATCGCCCCACCACTGGTGAGCTGCCTCATGGGCGATTAGTTTGTGACTGGGGAAATCTTTGTCCGCCCGCTCGTCGTGTATCACTCCCTGCCCGAGCAAGGTCGCCGAGGTACATTCGGCCCCACCGCCGATGCCTGGAATAGTAATCTGGTCGTACTTGTCCCAGGGATATTCGTACCCGAATTCCCGAGTGAAAAACTCAATTATTTCCGGCGTTTGGCAAAACGATAGCCTGGCATTCGCCACGTCCTGGGGGTAGACCCAGTAGCTGATCGCAAGATCGCCGAGTGAATCCTCGATCACATGATATGGCCCCGCCGCCAACATGGTCAGATAAGTGCTGTGAGGCCGATCCTGCAGCCAGTGAAATGTTTTGGTCTTGTTCCGGACATCCTCGGTGACACTGATGAGCCTCCCGTTCGACAATGCCTTGTAATCCTCGCGAACCGTTGCGATCACTTCAATAGTCGCCTTGTCATTGGGGTGATCGTAGCAGGGAAACCAGTGACGCGCTCCGTTGGGAAAAGACAGAGCCTGGATGAGCCGGGGGTGTGCTTCGTTTGCCTCCACAAACGAGAGGCCGAGAGGAAAATCCGTCGAAGCACCACAATCTTCGGCGACATAATACAAAGTAACAGACAACTGATCATCAAATTCATAGGTTTGCCCAAGAGAGATGGCAATTCTTCCATTGCCTTGACGAAATTCCAGCGATCGAGCACGCTGGTCCTTGACCGCGGAGACGACAAATTTTTCCGCATCGAGAGAGAATTTCTCGAAACCATCGTTTAGCGTGCGGAGGGTAATCGTGGTTTCACCCCAAAACATCCCTTGGTCTTCGTCGAATCTCAGTTTGATGCGGTAGTGAATGGCGTCAAATTCCCGGCTCCGTTCGGTTTGTAGAGTCCGGCTATAGACGTCAATGTTTCGCCCATAGAGTTTATCGCCACCGTCCGCAAGAACCTGCGTCAGGAGAAGCAATGAGAAGTACAGCTTATTCATGGCCACGCCTCAGAAATGGTTTGTATTCGCGGGAAACTGTCATGATCTCATATCTTGATCCGATGGGCAGCAGCTATGGTTTCTTTCTTCGCGCAAAAACCGGCGGGTACTTCTGCAATATCCCTTCCTCTTTCATGAGTTTTTCGACCTCATCCATCGAGAAGCAGATAGGCCTGAGGCACCTCGATCCCGCATAGATAAACAAACTCGTTATTCTGGCGGAAGACATCAAATTCACGAGCCGTAGGTGCCCCCTGCAAAAGGGCCACTGCCTCAGTGCCTATTTTCTAAAATACCTTTCCCCGACGTTGGGCGAATTCTTCCCGGGAAAAATCACGCTGATACCAAAAGTCATCCTGGGCAGAGGTCAATACCGGCAACAACAACCAGATCACGGCCAACTGTTTGGTCAACGCCTTCATGGATTGTCTCCCTAGACATTTACGTATCGAATCAACCTTCGTTTCATTGCCAATGTGAAGCTTACTCAAAATGATAAATCGCTCTGTCCCCGGTAGCAAGTCTAATAGCTGGGCTGTCTCTCGGTCGCCACATGCACCTGGTCGAAGCACTTGTGGATCGGATAGTGTCCCCTCGCATGCAGCGCCGGGTCCAGGAAACCCCAGGCTGCCACTCCGTCGATACTCTCCGGTTCGAGAAGATGAAAAATGAGAATCCCCAGAGGTTGTGCCGTTCTCACTAAGTAGCTGCCCTTGGGGATTTCCTTCTCTATTGATTCGAAATGACCTCCAAGTTCTTTGAGTATATGTCCCTGGAAGGGCCGCTCAGCCGAGACGATTTCATCGATGACGAACGCTTCGGTCGGTCCCTTCCAGTCAGCCAGCAATTTTTCGACAACAATTCCATGACGTCTTAGCAGTTCCACGGTCGGGTGAAATGTTGACGGGATGAAATAGGCGGCTGGGAAACGAGCAGTCTTCGTCGGTTCAAAACGGTCGTAGACTGGCATCTGGACGGAGATGAAGTCCCGAGGGGGCGTTATTCGTCTTGCTCTTGACGAACCCCCATCAGATGTCGCTTTCTCCAAAAGGATTTCTTCGGCGCCACGCGAAACGATCTGGTAGCGAACGGTCAGAGCAGGCGCCGTCTCCGGTTGCATACCCCATCCGATAACACGGGCGTCCGCCTCACGCGTCAGGTGGAGGATACGCTGCTGCCGGCGACCGATCTCCTCAAGCACGGTTAACAAGAAATGACGCGTCGTCGCCACACGTTGACGGAACGGCAAATAACAGGTCGCTTCGGAAAGGATAGCAAGGCGGTTGCGCAGCCCCACGTAGTTCGTGATACGCCTGGGGTCCGGCGCACTTTGGTACCAGCCTTGCGACGTTCCGTTTCGGGGAACGTTGCCGTAAACGAACGTCTCCATGCCAAAGTCCCGCCGCATGCGTCGATGCACGGCGGCAAGCAACTCGTCCCGGTTATACTGCAGAAGATCATTCTGAGTATCGGGATGAAGCGGCGGAGAATAGGTTAGCGGATAGCCATGGCGCGTGCCGTTTGTAGCGTGCAGATCCACAAGAACCTCCGGATCCCAGGTTGTGTAAATGAACCTCAGCGCCGCCCGCATCTCCGGTGACTCGGCCTTCATGCCGTCACGATTGAGATCGAGTCCCTGGCCGTTGGTCCGCGTTCCCACCACCTCAGGCTCGTTCTGACTGCGGCGATTGCGCTGCCAGGGACCCCATGTCTCATTGCCGTCGATGTTATAAATCGGGGTCGTCAGGAGCACAATCTTGTCCAACAGCCCGCCTTCCGGACTTCGGGCCAGTTCCCGGAGCAACGTCAGGACGGCCTCCTTACCTTCCACCTCGCCGGCGTGAATGTTGGCCTGAACGTATACGACAAGCTTGCCGCTTCGACGGGCGTCCGCCGGTCCCGCTACGGGCGGACGCGAGGCAATCACCAACGGAATCTTATGTCCCTGCGTGCTGACACCGATAAACTGAACTGCTACCGGAGCACCCTTGGCCTGCAGATCCTCGATGAACTCCAGAACATCCGCATAGTGGGACGTTTCACGGAAGTCAGTCCGCTCGGCGCGTGTTTGAGGCCACTCGCTATTAGGATCCGGGTCTCGATCTTGTGGAGGCGCTCCGTGACACGCACAGGGGACACCGAATGAGAGAATGAGACTTAAGACAGATGTCAATGGGATTTGTAATCTTTCCATGATTTCGTCTCTCTACTTTCTGCTATGCCATTTGCTCGCCGCGAATACCTGACTTCGCCTGCATTGTAACACTCCGCAGATTCTTTTAAAAGGTCGCGTTTCGAAAGACAGCCGGGCACTTTTCCTTGAGGAAACAGCCTTGACTGGAGCCGGCAAAAAATCAGAGTATCATTGAGTGGAACGTCGAGGCCATGTACAACAAACGGCGCTATTTTGATGTGAAACCTCCGGCGGACGATCGCGACGACTATTGAGTACGTGGCAAGTGGCTTTCCACACAGATCCTTGGCTTAATCTCAACTTACAATGTATTATAAATCGGCACAATGCAATGCTGCCCATAATCGAGGAAGAATATGAGGCGATATGCTCAACAGTGAGAGCCAGCAATCAGTAAAATGGGAACTGTCGCGCATTCAAGGAGAAAAACATGAGAACTCCGTCACGAATCATCCTCACTCTCACCGTGCTGCTGTGGACTTGTGAGGGGAAAGGGAATGATGCCAATGCAGCGGATCAGGCTGAAGCAGGAGTCGTCACGGCGCATTCCCGCGGCCTGCATGGGTACATCGGCTTCAGTGCATCTCGGCCGCCGGACCGCTCCGCTTACAGTGCGGGCATGGGGTTTTATTCCGCCGTCTGGCCGCTCATTGCCAAACCGATCGCTCGCTTTCAGATCGGCCTACCCAGCGCCTGGATCACACCCGACAACTCCGACAATAAAGATACACCGCTGGCTCCGATCGGAACGCACGCCAGGGACAACTGGCCGAAGCGTGGACCTACCTGGGCTAGCGTATTTCAAACCGTCGAGGGAGGTCTTGGCTATTGGGCGCGAAACCGATTCCGTTACGGGCCTCCGAAATTCAGCATGAACGCCACCCCACAATGTTACGATTATGAGGTCGGATCACCGGGGTGGTCTTTTTTCTATAGCAGCAAAGCTCTACCAGATGATCGGCTGGGAATCGCCCAACTGAGCAACCGACTGCTCATTCCGCCTGACGCGCTGCCTTTCGAGGGCAACCCCAACGGCAAGTTCCTCGGCTACACCTACATGGCCCTGCCTTTTACCGAGCCCACCACGGGTGATCCGCCCACGGGTGATCAGGCTTGGACCTGTTTCCTCAGTGCGGCGAATTTCAAGGGCCCCATGGCCTATTACATCCCGGAAACCTGGAGTAAAATCGGCAAGCTGTTCAACTATCCCTTCATCTACGGACGGGGACTCGACGCCCGACCGGGCAACATGGGAGGCGGTGCCATGGAGATCAACACTGTGCCGCGCTTCGAGTCTAAAGACGCCCGGGGCGTGGTTTACTCCAAGCTGCCGAAATTGCAGTTCCCGGTAGACGAAACGGGAAGGACCCTTCTGGTGCAAGACGTGACATATTATTCCAAGATGGCCCTCTATGACGCCTTCAAGACCTGGCGGGACGGAGGTCCGGCATGTTCGGGACGGTTCGACGAAAAGGGCGCCTGGAAGTCCACGCTAACGACGCGGACTACGCGTTTCGATCAGGCTGGCAAGAGAATAACCGGCGTCGAGAAGGTCTTCAACACCAGGGTATTTGAGGACAATGTCTGGGGTCTGGAGTGGTACGATGGCACTGCCAATGCCAATGGATACTTCCCGCAATATTTCAAACATGTCGGAGACGAGCGCGTGGCAGTGCCGGCCGCGGATATACCGCCGGAGACG
>JADFMM010000104.1 GCA_022563885.1 Planctomycetota bacterium
GTGGTTTCGCTCAATCGGGCGCAACCAAATATGAGGCACACTTGGACCCCAAATTGTCCAACTTATTTCTTGCCGATCCCTAAGCGGACACAACTCATAATCGGGTAGCCGGGGGCCTTTAGCCGCCGGCCCCCACACCACCCGGCGCGTGGGTCCGCACCGGGCGGCTCCTGGAACGAGTCGGTCCGGGAACTCAATGGGGCCATTCATATAGGTTCCTGAAAGCCAGTGACCATTCCTACTTCGATCTTCTTAGTTCTTAAAGGTTGGCCCCGCGTGTGTCCCCCATTTCAGGTAGGATGTATGGGCCAGTGCGGTCGAGGGCCGCCCGCGCTTCAATCTCTTACGGTTCTGGAGCGCGACGGACCTCCGTCGTATCTTATCAGCCTCAAAGGCGCGAAGATTACGGTTGAGTCTGAGTAGCTGAGTAGTTGCCATCTTTGAAAGGATGATAGAATGAGTCATAAAATAAGGTTGTTAATGACGCTTATGTTTGCATTATCGTTAATGTTGATGCCGCGGACCGCCAATGCATGGCCTTGCGAACAGTGGGTCATTGATCTCCATGAACCTCATGAGCATGACGGAATGAAATATCGCATCATGGATCCTATAGACTTTGATGCTAAACAGAAATATCCGGTCATTGTCTCATTGCATGGTGGCGGAGGCAGAGGCGGTCCCGATTCTGAGAAGGCATTGAGAGACTGGAACCAGGTGCTTGCCGATGAAAAACTCCGCAAGCAACATCCCTCTTATGTCATTGTGCCGCACAGCGGCGAGGGTCGATGGGAACCTTCACACCTCCAAAAAATAAAGGATATTATCAAAAAACTACCTGCTGTTGATACCAACAAAATATACGTACTCGGACATTCCATGGGTGGAGCCGGCACATACACATTTATCAGGACCGACCCGAAATACTTCGCTGCGGCTGCACCTTCAGCAGGCAGAGGCAGTGCCGAAGATGCAGAAAGAATAAAGGATGTCAGCCTGTGGATATTTCACGGCGACAAAGATGGAGTCGTTGATATAGCAGGTGATACAGCGCTGTTTGAAGCCATGAAGAAAATCAAGGGCAATACGAAGTTTACCATCTGGGAAGGCGGCAACCATGGTGTTGCGCCTATGATGATTAAGGCCGGCCCCAACGACGGCGAAAAAAGCAAAACCGAAGTCGCTGATACGGACAGATGCGACACTGAACCGAACTTCATGAGATGGATGTTCTCCAGATCGCTGGGGGGACTCACTGGCACCAACCCTTAAGACGTAGGTTCATGACATACGAGGACTTACTCAGATCCGAAGATCACCGCCCTGGATTATTTGGAGACCGACTATGAAAACTGTCTGGACGCTTGCCTGTCTCTTTTTCTGCACGGGCAGTGTCTGTCTTGCCGCCGTCCTTGAATCGCCAAATGGACAACTCTCTCTCACGTTTGACGTGAAAAATGTCGCTGACCGAGAGAAGTGTCCGGTTTACAGCGTATCATTCAAGGGCAAACCTCTTTTGGGTGAATCGCGGCTGGGATTCGATCTCATGGACGGTTCGGTCATGGCTGACAACTATGACATCCAATCGATCACAAGCGCCAGTCACGACAGTATATGGAAGCCCGTCTACGGAGAGCGGAGTGCCATCCGCGACACGTACAATCAGATGACGGTGGTTTTATCGGGTCAGAAGCCGCCTCTCCATACACTCACATTGGTATTCCGCTGCTATGACGCAGGCGTCGCCTTGCGATACGAGATCCCCAAGAGCAGGTCACGCCATAGTATTGAGATAGAAAAAGAGAATACCGAGTTTAAATTTCTCGCCGACCACACGGCTTGGTGTGTGACTTCCGCCCAAGGTAAGTACGAGCGAAAGGCTATCAGCCAGATGGGGTCAGGGGTAGAAAGGCCTCTCACCCTCAAGGTCGATGACGGCAGGTACGTGGCCATCGCCGAGGCCGGATTGGTTGACTATGCCAGAACGAAACTGGCCCTATCACACGAGAGGCCCTATTGCATCGTGACCGAGTTGAGCGGCAAGGTGTTTTCTTCTCTACCGCTCACAACGCCCTGGCGAGTGGTGATGGTGGCCGAAAGCCCTGGGAAGTTGCTGGAAAACAACGACATCATCCTGAACCTGAACGCGCCCTGTGAAATCACCGACACCTCATGGATCAAGCCTGGCAAAGTGATCCGAGAGGTCACGCTGACAACCCAGGGAGGCAAAGCCTGCGTCGATTTTGCGGTCAAGCACAATTTGCAGTATGTAGAGTTTGATGCCGGTTGGTACGGTCACGAATACGGCGACGCGTCCGACGCGAGAACAGTGAGCGTCGACCCAAAGCGATCACCCGGACCTCTGGATCTGCAGGGGGTGATACGGTATGCCAACGAGCGAGACATTGGCATCATTCTCTATGTGAATCGTCGCGCCTTGGAGCCTCAGATCGACGACCTCCTGCCCTTGTACAGCCAGTGGGGAATCAAGGGCTTGAAGTACGGTTTTGTGCGGGTCGGTTCACAGAAGTGGACATCCTGGCTGCACGAGGCGGTGCGCAAGGCCGCGGAATACCGACTCATGGTCGATGTGCACGATGAGTACCGACCCACGGGCTACAGCCGTACCTACCCGAACTTCATGACGCAGGAAGGCATTGGCGGAGACGAGACGAGTCCCTCAAACCAGCAGACCCTGACCATTCTCTTCACACGTATGCTGGCCGGTGCCGCCGACAACACGATTTGTTACTATGACAGCCGCGTTAGCAGGAATGCCTCACATGCCTATCAACTCGCCAAGGCAGTTTGCCTGTACAGCCCCTGGCAGTTTCTCTATTGGTATGACAGACCGAGCGCGTCCCGCCCCGATCGCGGCGGAGCAGGTGGCCAAAAAGGAACGATTGGCGACGAACCGGAATTGGAGTTCTTCGACCACGTGCCGACGGTATGGGATGACACCAAGGTCATTCACGGCAGTATCGGCGAATACGCGGTCATTGCCCGCCGCTCACAAGAGAATTGGTTCATCGGCGCCATGAACAGCGGTGAACCCAGGAAACTGCTCGTGCCGCTCGATTTCCTGGAAGCCAAAAAACAGTATGTCGCCCATGTCTATTTTGATGATCCAACCGTCGAAACCCGCACGCATGTGGGGATCCGGCGTTTTCGGGTGAACGCGAACACCGTGCTAAGGGTCTCCATGACCGCGAAAGGTGGCCAGGCCATTCGGATCGTACCGGCCACGACCGAGGATCACTATCCCCTGTATAGTGACCCCTTGTGAAGGGGGAGCGCTGCTCTGTCATTCACAAGGTCCTTACTGATCGGAGAAGTTAACATGAGAAGAGGCACAGTGTCTCCAATGATTCTTGTTGGCGTCTTATCCATGGTCTGGACGGCCTCTGCCGAGACCAAACTCGACCAGGATAAGGCCGGAGTCTCCCTGGTTTCGACGTTCCACTGCATCAGTATTTACTGGTCACCGGCCCAGGGAGGCCCGGAGCGTGAGGTGTCGGTCAAGTTCCGTGCGACGGGTCAGAAGCAATGGCGCCCGGGTTTGCCGCTGCGCTATCATCCGGTTGATACCTCGGAATGCAAGGCTGACTATCGCGGCAGCCTCGTGAATCTGACGCCGGGAACGACCTATGATATCGTGCTGACACTTGACGGGACCCATCTGCGAACCGAATGCAGGGGCACCACGTGGGGTGAGGAATTCCCCGTGGCATCCACCGCTAAGGTGTCGGATCGCGACACGACGCTCACGGTGAATCAATCGGGGAGGCCCGATGCTTATGTTTATATTCAACAACACGATTCTCCAAGAGGACAACAGAGGTGCAAGCGGGCTGGGCGGCAGTGGCAGGATCATAAGGCACTGCACCACACGGAATAACATTCTTCATGTGCGTCAGCAAGACCGGAACAGCATTGCCGTCAGCCGCCGCCATGGAGACAAATATTTTGACTATGATCTTACCTTCGCTGCCTGCCCTCCAAACCACGAGAAGCACGGTTTGAAGGGGATACCACGGTATGTGTCGGGTGTAGGGTTTGACCCTGAGACTGGAATGGGCATGTTCCAGTTGGCGCCCCGGAGCAAGGGGGTTGATGCAGCGCTGGTCATCCCGAATTTCTGCGAGACGATCAACGGGAACCCTCCGGACCTTGGTGCTCACGAACGCGGAACGGGGAGAATGCAGTTCGGCGTAAGGGCCCAATTCGCCCCGCCTGGCACATCCGGAGCAACCGGAAGCAAACCAGCGAACAAGCCGGATGCAGGCGACGGAACTCGGTAGGGCCAACCCTGCAGAACTTAGTTTCGAAAAACGAATGACCATGACCTATCTCAGTCTACTTACTTCTTTAGGGCAGTGGTTTTCGGCTCATAGGCCAGTGAACCGTGTCCTATTGCCAGGCGAAGAATGACGAAATAGCGTCGGTCTATCCGGTTCGTGTTTGAAATGGAAACCCCAAGGGTCGCTTCTCGCGTCCCGAGAGAGCCCATTCTTCATATCGCCTCGATATCGCCACTTCGGACCCCCCCCTTCAGTCGCGTGGAGGGCCAAGGGAGGTAAATGATATGATTTCTCGCCGCGATGGAACCGAAATAATCTCTAGCGGAGACCTTGAGGCACGGAGAAAACTGTCTATGAGCCAACAGGTCTCTTCGTCTTAGTGTCTTCGTGACTTTGTGTGAGACAATCTATTGTGTGACCCCACATCATGAGCGAAATTTATGTGAGTACTGACGTCGAATCGGATGGGCCGATCCCGGGACCGCATTCGATGCTTAGCTTCGCATCGGCGGCCTTCGAGGCCGACGGGAACCTGATCGCGACCACCTCGGCCAATTTAGAGACGCTCCCGGGGGCATCCGGACATCCCGACACGATGAAGTGGTGGGAAGGCCAACCTGCGGCCTGGGAGGCCTGCCGTGCAGACACGCGGCCGCCCGTGGAGGTGATGCCGGAGTATTGCGGGTGGCTCGAACGGCTTCCCGCCAGGCCCGTGTTTGTGGCCTATCCGGCCGGATTCGACTTTACGTTTGTCTACTGGTACCTCATTCAGTTCGCGGGGAAGAGCCCATTCTCCCATTCGGCCCTCGACATCAAGACCTTTGCGATGTCCATGCTCCGGAAGGAGTACCGAGCCTCGACGAAACGAGCCATGCCCAAACGCTGGTTCTCCAAACGCCCCCACACCCACATAGCCCTAGACGACGCCATCGAACAGGGTGAGCTCTTTTGCCGAATGCTCGCTGAAAGTCGTGAGAATTAGATAGACGCCAGATAGAGGAGACGCAGAATGATCACTGGACCACGTTCAATCATCTACACTCAGCGATCTTCTGGTTGACACGTCCATGAAGGGACAGAAAGGCGACTCAATCCCATGGAAGTGATCATACGCATCCTCACCGTCGTGGTCATCGGGTCATTGGTCTGGATGATCGTGACTCTGCTGCTGAGGCGTGGACACTCACGGGGACTCCGCGAACGTTTGCTCGTCCTCTGCCGGGACGATGCGGGCCGGGTGGACCGCCTGGTCCAATTGGAGCATGACCGAACGCCCGGTATCGGCGAGCCGGAGGCCTATCGTCGTGCCATCAGTCGATTGGAGCGAGACCTGGGACGTTAGGACCTGAACGAACGATGAGTCGGCGCTGAATCTAATAAGGGCGAGGTCCATTTTGCCTATCCCATCGTGATTCAGGAGGGTATAAAGAGCACATAAGCCTTTTAGAACGCTCAACAGAGGTTAAGCTTGGAGCAAAAAATGAACCCTTTTCTACCAGTGACATGTGTGATGCTGGCGTTGTGTTCGATCTCGGCGACGGCCCAGGCCGAACGACAGGGTCCCCCAAACATCGTCGTCATCTTCATGGACGACATGGGCTATGCGGACATCGGCCCCTTCGGAGCCTCCGGATACCAGACCCCCCATCTGGATCGCATGGCCGCCGAAGGCATGAAGTTCACCGACTTTGTGGCATCGTCGGCCGTTTGTTCGGCGTCACGCGCGGCGCTGTTGACGGGCTGCTACCATCGGCGGGTGGGCATCTCCGGTGCACTCGGTCCGAAAGCAACGCACGGCATCAACGCCAACGAGGTCACCCTCGCCGAGATCTGCAAGCAGAAGGGGTATGCCACGGCGATCTACGGCAAGTGGCACTTGGGCCACCATCCGAAGTTCCTGCCCCTGCGTCACGGCTTCGACGAGTACTTCGGGCTGCCCTACTCCAATGATATGTGGCCCTACCACCCCGGTGTCGTGCACCTGCCCATGGCCGAACGGCTCAAGCGCTGGCCCCATCTGCCCCTGATAGAAGGCGAGAAGGTCATCAACGCACAGGTCTCGCCCCAAGATCAAGAGCAGCTTACGACTCAATACACCGAGCATGCCGTGGACTTCATACGCCGTAACGCCAAACGCCCCTTCTTTCTCTACCTACCGCACAGCATGGTTCACGTGCCGCTATTTGTCTCCGACAAGTTTCGTGGCAAGAGCAGCCGTGGGCTCTTCGGTGACGTGGTCATGGAGGTCGATTGGTCCGTCGGCCAGGTTCTCGACGAAATCCGCCGCCACGATCTGGCCGAGAACACTCTGGTGATCTTCACTTCGGACAATGGGCCCTGGCTGAGTTACGGCACCCGTGCCGGTTCGGCCGGGCCGCTGCGTGAAGGCAAGGGGACCGAGTTCGAGGGTGGCATTCGCGAGCCGACGCTGATGTGGTGGCCCAGCAGGATAGCAGCCGGGAGCGTCTGTAATGAACTGGCCTCAACCATCGACATCCTGCCCACGGTCGCCGCGCTCATCGAGGCTGAACTGCCCGCGCACAAGATCGATGGCAAGGACATCCAGGGACTCATGTTCGGCGAACCGAACGTACGGTCGCCTCATGAGGCCTTCTACTGCTACTACGCCGGCGGCCAATTGCAGGCGGTCCGCGATCGCCGTTGGAAGCTTCACTTTCCCCATGGCTATCGCACCCTGCAAGGGCGTCCGGGGGGCACAGGGGGAAAACCGGTCAACTACAGCCAGGAAAAAATTGGACTGGCCCTGTTCGACCTCAAGAACGACGTCGGGGAGAGCAAGAATGTCGCCCAGGAAAATCCGCGAGTGGTCGAGCGCCTGCAGCGCCTGGCCGAAGAGGCCCGGGCCGATCTCGGCGACAAACTCACCAAACGCAGAGGATCGGGCCTACGGGAGCCGGGGCGTTTAGGGCCCAATGACAAGCGACTGGGTGAGTGAACTGGAGAGTTGAGTCAGGGTACTGCTCATCGCAGTAGCGCATAACAACTTGTTGGGGTCAGTCAAGACCAAAGGAGAGAAAGATGAATCATTCCTTTAAGTACAGTTGGATTCTCACGAGAATAGCAGTCGCGGCCGTAGTTGTGATAGTACTGTGTATCTCTCTCGGGGCAAAGGCGAACCGCGGCAATCCTATACAATTCGAGTACAAAATCCTCAACCAGTTGAGCTTCAGTCAGAAAATAATGTCCCAAGTACAGCAGCAATCCCAGGCACAGAATTCTTCTTTGCAAATGCACACCTACATGACAACTCACTCAAAGGTACTCGAAGAAACGCTGAATGAGCTAGGAAAAGAGGGCTGGGAGTTGTCAATCATGTCAGAGTCGGGTTACATTTTCAAACGCAGATCGCAATAGGGACAGGCCAGCATCTGATTGACAAAGACGAGCACACCTATTGAGAGTTCTCCCTCAAAAAGGCATTCCCATGGGCATAAACATCGTGGTATTTGCACTCTTTCACTAGCCTGTATCCTATTCGGAAGGTACACCGTGAACAAACTCCTCCACCTACAACTCGCCGTGGCCCTGATCATCTCATGCAGTCTGTGCGCCCGACCGATCCAGGCCGAAAGACCCAATGTCATCCTGGTCATGTCCGATGACCAGGGCTGGGGCCAGACCGGCTACTACGACCATCCGATTCTGAAAACGCCGAACCTCGATGCCATGGCGGCCAACGGCCTGCGTTTCGACCGTTTCTATGCCGCCGGACCGGTGTGTTCGCCGACACGGGCGAGTGTTCTGACCGGACGCACCCACGAGCGGGGAGGCGTCCTTGAACATGGCTACGCGCTCCATCGGCAGGAGCGCACCATTGCCCGCGCCATGAAAAACGCGGGATACGCCACCGGCCACTTCGGCAAGTGGCACCTCAACGGCGTACGGGGACCGGGTGTGCCCGTGCTCGCCTCGGATCCCCACCATCCCGGTCACTTCGGCTTCGATCATTGGCTGACCGTGACGAACTTCTTCGACATGAACCCTGTCATGAGCCGCATGGGCGAGTTCGAAGAGTTCCAAGGGGACTCGTCGGAAGTCATCGTGGGCGAGGCACTGAAGTTCATCGAGCAGACCAAGAACGAGAGCAGGCCATTCTTTGCCGTGATCTGGTATGGATCACCGCATAGTCCCTGGGTCGCCAGCGAGCAGGATCAGATTGACGGAGAAGCGACGAAGTCGGCGCACCATCACGGCGAGTTGGTGGCCATGGACCGCAGCATCGGTACCTTACGCGCCGGCTTGAAGCGGATGGGGCTCGACAAGGACACCCTCGTCTGGTTCTGCAGCGACAACGGCGGTCTCAAGGGGGTGGGCCACGACTCGGTCGGCGGCCTGCGCGGTCACAAGGGAAGCCTTTGGGAGGGCGGTCTACGAGTGCCGGCCATCATCGAGTGGCCGGCCGGCGTCACGCCCCGGGTCACCTCCTTTCCGGCATCGACCATGGACATCTTCCCGACCCTAGTGGATCTGCTGGGCCTGCCCAGAAACGCGATGCTTGACCTGATTGACGGCATGAGCCTCAAGCCGCTGCTGTCCGACGAACTGGGCCCCCGTACCAAACCACTACCCTTTCACTACCATGGGGGCGCGGCACTGATCGACAACGACCTGAAAATCGTGACAGAGAAGATCGGCAGCGGCAAATATCTGTTATTCGATTTGCGAACCGACAAGACCGAATCGAAGGACCTCTACGCCGAACGGCCGGCCGACGCCCGACGCCTACGGGCCGCACTGGACGCAATGATCGACTCGGTCGCCCAAAGCCGAGCCGGAGCGGACTACCCTGAGGGTAAGGTGACGCGCGAGGGGCCGCACGGTCGTTTCTGGTATGCCATCCCCGAGTACCAACCCTATCTCAAGGAATGGGCCGCGCGACCGGAGTATAAGAATTGGGTCAATAGGAAGAGGGACGCTAAGAAAAACGTACCCGTTCACGGAACAGGGAATTGAGAAGGGTTGATGAGGGTGGATTGAACCGCAGAATATCGAACAGGAACAGCAGAATGCCGAAGGAGTCTAAGCCGTAATAACTTCATCATTGGACATTCGTGGCGCTCTCAATAATGCTGCTATCGCAGCGAAATTTGAGCCACGGAAGCCACGGCTTTCCTTGTTCGACATTCTGCGGTTCATTGCGTCTCGAATTGATTGCTGAACAGGTGCCGTGCATGTGTCGCCCGCTCTACCACGAAAGCCAGTTGGAAACTTACCGAGGCGTCTTGCAACTAGGCTATGGATTTAGGTCTTGTCATAGAGCTTCCACGTTAGTACGATTCGTCCCCGGTACAAAGGGTTGACTCATACAACCGAACGCCTGTTCTGCAAAATGAGCTACGGATGGAATACGGAAAATATATGCTTCTTGGCGCGCTCGCGTTCCTAATCTGCGGGTGTAAGGGAAAAGACAACACGATGTACGCCCCTGGCTTTTCCGAGGAGGCCATGCGGCAAGTGAGTCACGGCATGACCACAGGTCAAGTATGGGAATTGCTTGGAAATCCTTTTATTTGCTGGGGCCCCATACAGGGATACGAGGAGTTTGTCTGGGAGTATTCGTTTCCTGCGACGAGTACTCATGGGACGGTAGACTTCGATGGCAAGAAGCGTGCTTCCTAGTATAGGCAAAACCGTAAGATTCAACCGCGACGGAATCGTGATTGGCGTAGCATCAAACGTGAGCAGTAGAGGAAACCTCGAGTCCCCCGAATCCCTCGAAGCCCTCGATGCGACTATCGACGCAATGAGAAACTCGGTACGATCTGTCGGGAACCTTCGCCTCAAGCGAAAGGACGGCACGGTGCACGATCTGAATGCCACTGATTCCAGGGTCCACGTAATCTTGCTTGACCGAAGCTGCTCGGACGAAAGTTGCTCACTCGGCAATGGGCCTGCGTGGTTTAGTGCTGAAAAGGCCAAGATGATGAGTGCGGGCACTATCAAAGCTGTACATCACCTGCATATCGGCGAACACCATGATGCGTACCAGGAGGTTTTAGACGCCTTGCCCGGTGCGGAAAAACAGCATTACTATACTTCCACTGAACCGCATATCGATCTAACGGTGCGTGACCAGGACAGTGGCATGCTTCTTTACTCTTCCGGCACCCTGTTTTCGGTTCACCCAATTCGCATTGCTGGCATTGACGACAATGGTCAGCCCATTTTTTTCAGTGAGCAGTCCGCTCTGCAGCACCGTCTTATTCTGAGTCTGAGTGGAGCGCTCCAACCTGAATGGGGAGAAACCGCAGGGAGTCTCCGTTAGACTCCAAGTCGTGTACGTGCACAATACAGCGATTTGAGGGTGACGACTATAACAAACTGGACCCTCGTGAAATCTCGAATAGCAAGATGCACTTTTCTGAACCGATGCAGTCACGGTCGCATTTAGCCACATACTAGGATTCCCATCATGAAGCAGCTCAGATACCTTGTTCTCCTTCTCCTCATAACGCCTGGGGTCATTTATGCATCCGCCCTGCACGACTACGTTGCCAAGCCCGATGCAAACTATGCCTGGAGAATTGTGGCCCAGGAGCCCTTTTCGCAGGGCACACGTTTTGTCTTGCACATGGTCTCGCAAGCCTGGCTCACGGACCGCGATGTCGGCCGTACCTTATGGCGCCACTGGCTGGTGCTGAATGTACCGAATCGCTTAGACAGAGATACGGCCCTGCTGTATATCGGAGGCAGCGATAATTCACGCGATCCGCCCCAGAAACAAGAGATGTTCATCGATATGGCCGTGTTGACCCATTCCATTACCGCAGAACTGTACAACGTTCCCAATCAACCGCTCACGTTTCTGTCGGATCCAAACCTTCGGCAGCGCACTGAAGACGACATCCTGGCATTCGGGTGGGCAGAGTTCTACCGGCTTCGTGATCCCGAATGGCTGGCCCTTCTGCCCATGACCAAGAGTGCGGTCCGTGCCATGGATACGATTCATGCGTTTTCCAACGATCCCGACGATGAGCGCAAGGCGGTCAATCGCTTCGTGGTCAGCGGGGCCTCCAAACGCGGCTGGACCACCTGGCTCTGTGCGGCCGTGGACAAACGCGTCATCGCCATCGCGCCCGTTGTCATCGATGCCCTGAACATGGAGGAATCGATCCGTCACCACTATCGGGCCTACGGATTCTATTCGGAGGCCCTGACACCCTATGTCGAGAACGGGATAACCGAGTCGCTGTTCACCCCTCGCTCTCAGGCAGCCCGGGCCATTATTGATCCCTATACCTATCATCGGGACATCCTTATTCCCAAGTGCATCATCAACAGCACCGGCGACCAGTACTTTCTGCCCGACTCCGCCCAATTCTATTACCGAGACCTCCAGGGGCCCAAGTACCTCCGCTACATCCCCAATACGGATCATGGCCTGGATGAGACCGCCGGCGCTACGCTGCGCACCTTTTACAGGGCCGTCCTCCGTCAGCGTACACTGCCGACTTTCACCTGGACCAAGCCCACGCCCGGTTCCTTGGTCGTTCATACCCAAATCAAGCCGCGCCACGTCAGACTCTGGCAGGCCGACAATCCTTCAGCGCGTGATTTTCGCCTGGAAACCATTGGGCCTGCTTGGACCAGTCGGGACGTGGCGGCCCGGCAAACCTCCCCTCCCGGACTAGAGTACGCAGTGACTGTCTCCCCTCCGCAACGGGGGTGGACGGCCTTCATGATGGAACTTATCTTTGATGACCCCGTGCAGCCCAAAGGAACCGTCACCCTGACGACTGACGTTACGGTGATTCCGGAGACATTGCCCTTCCAGGAAGAGTCGAAGGCTACCCCTCGAGACAAGCGTTGATCTCTCAGGAACACACGCTATGAAAGGCCGCGGCTCACCGGAAAACCCGACCGGGCGTTTCGAGCCCTTGGTCATCGAGCCGGACCCATCGGAAGAGAATCCGCGGCCCATACGCACGGAGTTCTTTCAGGATCACTCGCGGTCCGTTCTCAGCACAAACAACAGCCCCGACGTCGGCTTCGACGTCTCCCTGAATCCCTACCGTGGCTGTGAACACGGCTGCAGCTACTGCTATGCCCGGCCGACACATGAATACCTGGGCATGTCCTGCGGCCTGGATTTCGAAACGAAGATCTTCGTCAAGGCGGAGGCACCCGAACTGCTGCGTGAGGCGCTGCTGCGTCGTTCCTGGATTCCCCAGGTCGTGGCGCTGAGCGGCGTCACCGATCCCTATCAACCGGTGGAGCGCCAACTGAAGATCACCCGCCGCTGCCTGGAGGTCCTGGCGGAGTTTCGCAATCCCGTGGCCATCATCACCAAGAATCACCTGGTCACCCGAGACCTGGACATTCTCAAGGAACTCGCCGAGCACCGGGCGGTCCTGGTGAACATCTCCCTGACGACGCTGGACCGCGAGCTGTCACGCGTGATGGAGCCGCGGGCATCGGCACCGCAGAAACGCCTGGAGGCGATCGCCACGTTGTCGCAGAGCGGCATCCCCGTCAATGTGATGTGTGCTCCCGTCATCCCCGGACTGACCGACCATGAGCTGGCCGACCTGCTCAAGGCCGCAGCACAGGCCGGGGCCCACTCGGCCAACTACACCCTGCTGCGTCTGCCCTACGGCGTCAAGGACCTCTTTCTCTCCTGGCTCTCCCAACACTATCCCCATCACAAACAGAAAGTCGAGCAGAGACTGAGACAGATGCGCGATGGAAAGCTCAACAACTCCACCTTCGGTCGCCGCATGTCCGGGGAGGGCGACTACGCCACGACGTTGGCGCAGATGTTCGACCTGTTTCGCCGCCGCTACGGACTTGCCAGTCGAACCCCTGCCATGGAAACTACGGCCTTCCGTCGAGTCGAGGCAGGACAGGGGTTTTTGTTTTAAAGGCTGAGGGGTGAAGAGTGAGGGGTGAAGGGTGAAGGGTGAAATACTATGAGAGAATGAACCCTGCGTTCAGAGTATGCTTGCTTTGGGACTGGTGAGTTGAATCTGGCTTGTCAGGAAAGGGAAGAAAATGAAAAAACGACGCTTACGAAAACTTGGACTGTTGGTACTAGGGCTCCTCGCTGGAGGTCTCATCGGGATTTTCAGTGCCTCATATCTATACCACAAACATGTTTATTCTATAATGGCTGTAGACCGTGCCATAGAGATCAGTCGGCAGATAGCTGTTATTAGCAGTCTCCGTCTAGGAGACATTGACGACGCCATTCGTCGCTTGGAAATGGATATTGACACGAGCATTCTTGCTCTTGTTCGTACTTATGATATCACTGAAAAAGAATACCCTCACAAGGTTTTGAGCGCAGCGAAAACCTACCGCGAGATTTACCCTTCAACTTCAAGATTTGCCTCTAAGGTGACAAACCTTCTGGAAGAGTATCCAAAACACGAGGAATTCAAATGTGAAGGCCCTCTTCTTCGTTTGCTCGAACAGACTCAGTCGCAAAAGTAAACGCGCTAAATCAGGTCACGAGAACCATGCGCATTTCTGTGTCATTCACAGTCGCCATAACAGTGCTTGCAGGCGGCACCGCTCTGCCCCAAGACACGAGTCACGCGTTGAGACCCCAGATCGTGGGCAATTGGTGGCAGATCGCAGGCGATCCTGACCTGGAGAAATACACAAGCGAAAAACAGCAGCCCGTGGACTTCGGCATCTGGCAGGCAGCCGATGGGACCTGGCAGCTCTGGTCTTGTATCAGCCACACCCACTGCGGCGGGAAGACACGGTTATTCTATCGGTGGGAAGGCAAGCGTCTAACAGACGCGCACTGGACCCCTATGGGTATCGCCATGGAGGCCGATCCCTCCCTCGGGGAAACGATAGGAGGACTGCAAGCACCCCACGTCATCAAGAGAGGGGGAACGTACTGGTTGTTGAATACCCAGTATGCCTCTCCCAATCCGCTGAACTTTGGCGTCGATGACGATCGTTTTCTCGTCGGCACCCTAGAGGTGGCAGCGCCTGAGATCATCCATCATGAGGGTCAGTACTATATCGCCGCGCTGTTACCGAGTCTGAAAGGCATTCGCACGGCGAAACTGGCATGGGTACCAGCCCAAGAGCAGTGAATGCCGTTTTGGAGTCGTTGTAACACTAGGCTGGGCCAGAAGACTCACTCCATTTCTCGAAATACCTCGGAAAACGCTGGGAGTTGCAACTGAACGTGGCATTGGTATCAACGCTTGGTCTCAATGCAAGGCCCAGAAAATGTACTGGACACCTTTGGTTCCCCGCTCTATCTTTGTTGTCATGATGCACTCCGGTGTGATGATGTGAAACACCGAGTAAGCCATCGGCAACGGTAACCTTGAAGGGGATCAGAGATGACAGCACGCATTCATCGCCTCCGGCCATTCATCTGCCTCGCCCTCGCTCTCTATTTGGGGACATGTCACTCACTGGCACTTTCAGCGGAGAAGAGACCGACCATGGTGGAAGGACTGCTCTATTGGGACAACACGCCGGTTGCCATCGAGATTCAAGACGGCAAGATCACTCGCATTACCCGAAAGCCCAAGGGGAGTCACCCGCGTGACCTCCCCTATGTCGCACCGGGACTGATCGACAATCAAGTCAACGGCTACGCCTCCATCTCCTTCGGCTTCGCCGGGGGAAAGCTCACCGTAGAGGGCGTCCGCAAGGTCACCCGCGCGCTTTGGAAGGAGGGCGTGACCACCTATCTTCCCACCTTGACCACCAACAGCCATGAGATCCTAAAAACAAATTTTGCCGTACTGGCCCAAGCCGTGCGCGAGCCGGATATCGGTCGTTCCATCCCCGGCTACCATCTCGAAGGGCCCTATATCTCCCCCATTGACGGTTACCGCGGCGCACACCCCAAGAAGTGGGTGCGTCCCCCCGATTGGCAGGAGTTCATGGTTTACTATGAGGCCGCCGACGAGAAAATCCTCCAGGTGACACTGGCGCCGGAAATGGAGGGCGCGTTTGAGTTCATCGCCAACTGTCGCCGCAAGAACATCGTGGTGGCCCTGGGCCACCACAACGGTTCCATGGAGATCATCACACGGGCGATTGACGCCGGCGCCGCGATCTCCACCCACCTGGGCAACGGCTGCGCCAACATGATCAATCGGCATGTCAATCCCCTCTGGCCCCAACTGGCAGACGATCGGATCAAAGCCAGTATTATCTGCGACGGCTTTCACCTGCGGCCGGAAGAGGTGCGGGTCTTTTACAAGGTCAAGGGAACGGCGGGGATCATACTCACCTCGGATGTCACGCGCTACGCCGGCATGAAACCCGGAACCTACGACGCCGACGGCAAGACCATCGAACTGACGGCAGACGGCATGATCAAGTACCCGGCCCAAAACGTCCTGGCCGGAGCGGCCTCCCCCATCACCAAGGGCGTGGGCAACATCATGAGGTTCACCCAGTGCACCTTGAGGGACGCCATCACCATGGCCAGCACTAATCCCGCCCGCCTATACGGCCTGGATGACCGGGGGGAGATCGCCCCGGGTAAGCGTGCGGACCTGATCCTCTTTACCGTGAAGGACAATGTCCTACACATCAAGCAGACCCTGGTAGCAGGGGAAGTGGTCTATGACGACGGGTAAAGGCCCCCTGCCACGCCTCAAATTGGCGCTGGCCGCGGTCGGGCCGGGTCTCTTTCTCATCGGCTACAACATCGGTACCGGCAGTGTCACGACCATGGCCATGTCGGGGGCCGAACATGGCATGTCGCTGTTTTGGGCCCTGTTGCTCTCCTGTGTCTTCACCTTCGTGCTCATGGTGGCCTACGGTCAGTTGACCCTGGTCACCGGACACACCGCCCTATTCAACTTCAAAACCCAATTCAAGTGGGGCAAGTGCCTGGCGCTCTATATCCTGGTGGCCGTTATCATCGGCGAGTTGTTGGCGCTGATGGGGATCATGGGGATCGTGGCCGACCTTCTGCAGGAGGGCCTGCGATTGATCGGTCTGCCGGTCGTGAGACCATTCTGGATCATCTTGGTCATTGTCGCGGCGCTGTACACCATGCTCTGGCATGGTCGCTACCAGCTCTTCGAGAAGGTACTCACGGTCTGTGTGATGCTGATGGGGATCTGTTTCGTGGTGGTGCTCTTCATGGTCAAACCCGACTTCTCCGCCATCGTCGCGGGCCTGGTGCCCCGCGTTCCCAACGGGGCCTTCGGCCTGGTGGCCGCCATGGCGGGAACCACCTGTTCGGCCGCGCTGTTCATCATCCGCAGCACGGTGGTGGCGGAGAAGGGTTGGACCATCGATCATCTCAGCAGCGAAAAGCGGGACGCCCTGGTCTCCGCCACTGTGATGTTGTTTCTCAGCGGCATCATCATGGCCGTCGCCGCCGGGACCCTGCACGTCAAGGGCCTGAAACTGGTAGACACCGTCGACATGATCCATCTCTTCGAACCCCTGGGTGGCAAGATCGCCGCTTTCATCTTGATCATCGGCATCACCGGGGCCGGCCTCTCCACCGTCTTTCCCATCGTCTTGATCGCCCCCTGGGTGATCTGCGACTATCGCGGTCAGGCGCGGGACATTCACTCGCCCCTCTTCCGCATCCTGATGTTGGTCGGCATCCTCTTCGGTTTTGGCATGGTCTTCATGGAACGGCGCCCCCCCGCCTTGATGATCTTCTCCCAGGCCTTCCAGGCCTGCATATTGCCCGGCGTGGCCATTCCCGCATTCATCCTGCTCAACAGGACACAACTCATGAAGAATCGCCGCCCAGGCGCGATCATGAACGTCGGCCTGATCGCCGTGATCCTATTCTCATTGATCACCACCGGCTTTGCGCTGGTGGAGTTATTCTAAGCTAAGGGGCCGCGCATCACTAAATGAGTCATTTAGTGATGCGCGGTTCCTAAGGAAATCAACATGCCTCAAAGCGATGCCATCAAGGAATTCAAAGTCGAGTGCTTGAACGTCGCCGTCTACGACAGCGACCAGAGCATGGGCCGCGCCGCCGCCCGTCTCGTCACCCGCAAGCTACAGGCAACCATTGCAGCCAAGGGACGGGCCAATCTGATCCTGGCCACCGGCGCCTCTCAATTCACCTTCCTGGCGGCATTCTCCCGAGAGACACTCGACTGGAGTAAGATCACCGTATTCCACCTGGACGAGTACCGAGGCCTCTCCGACCAACACCCGGCCAGTTTCCGCAAGTACCTGCGGGAGAGAATCCTGGACCAGGTCCAACCCGCACAGGTGCACCTCCTGGCAGGAGATGCACCCGATGTCGAAAAAGAGACGCAGCGTTATGAAGCCCTCCTGAAGAGCCATCCCGTCGACGTCGCCTGCATCGGCATCGGTGAAAACGGCCACATCGCCTTCAACGATCCCCCCGTGGCCGACTTTGCGGACCCGCGCCTGGTCAAGGTGGTGGACCTCGACGAGGCCTGCCGCCGGCAACAGACCGGAGAGGGTTGGTTCGCCACCCTAGCAGACGTGCCCAAGCAGGCCCTGAGCCTCACCATCCCGGCCATCATGAACTGCCAGACCATCAGTTGCGTGGTCCCAGACCAACGCAAGGCCGAGGCGGTGGGCAAGACCCTATACGACCCCATCACCACCGCCTGTCCCGCCACCATCCTGCGTCAACACCCGGACACGACTCTTTTTCTGGATAGCGAATCGGGAAAGGGCGTGAAGGATTAGTAATCAGTAATCAGTAATCAGTAATCAGTAGTCAGTCGTCAGTAATTCAGTGGGCTGTGTCTCGGCCGTGCAGGGAATGAAGGATCGGCATAGAAGCTTCTTATCGGAGAGATTCGTCGGGTCTTAATGAAAGCATTGGTTCTTAAGTCGGTTAAGGCGCCTCTGGAACTAGAAGAGCGTCCCCCATTGCAGCCTGGACCGGGTGAAGTCGTTGTTCGACTTAGGGCGGCGGCCCTTAATCGACGTGACTATTGGATTACCCAAGGGTTGTATCCTGGCATCGAGCCACCGGTTATCCTGGGCTCCGATGGTGCCGGAAAGGTTTCCCAGGTTGGGGCAGGGGTGGGTCCCTCTTGGGAGGGTCGGGACGTCATCATCAATCCCGGTCTCGGCTGGGGCGAAATGCAGGCCGCCCAGGCCAATGACTTCCAGATCCTGGGCTTACCGCGGGACGGCACCTTCGCCACAGAGGTCGCCGTGCCCGCCAGCCAGCTCCATCCGCAGCCCTCCCACCTGAGCTGGCAGGAGGCCGCCGCCCTGCCGCTTGCCGGCGTGACCGCTTACCGCGCCCTCTTCTCGCAGGGCGAGTTGAAGGCGGGTGAAACCGTGCTGATCACCGGCATCGGGGGCGGCGTGGCGACCTTCGCCCTTCAGTTTGCCGTGGCGGCCGGCGCTAAGGTGTGGGTGACTTCATCCTCCCTGGAGAAGATTCAACGCGCCGTGCAACTCGGCGCCCAAGGTGGCTTCGATTACACCGGCGAGAGTTGGGCCAAGGAATGTGCGAAGAGGGCCGGTGCGCCGGAGCTGATCATCGACAGCGCCGGCGGGCCCGGTTACGCGGCACTCATCAACCTCGCCGCTCCGGGCGGACGCATCGTCAACTACGGAGCCACCGCCGGTCCGCCGCCGAAGCTTGATCTCTTCAAGGTCTTTTGGAATCAACTCCGGCTGCAGGGATCGACGATGGGCTCACCGGCCGATTTCGCGGCCATGCTTGATTTCGTTGAGACGCACGGCATCAAACCGATTATAGACGACACCTTCCCCCTCGCCGACGGCAATCGCGCGATCGAGCAGATGAAGACTTCACCCCAGTTCGGCAAGTATGTCTTGACTGTCGAATGAGGGTGGACTGAGAAAGGCACAGAGCGTGCGACATGTTCACACACTGAAGCGGGCACGGGCCTGTATCATCCGGAAGGTAACTTTAATTACGGTCTGGTTCAATTCTGGGTTACACGACTTGACGTGGGCATCGAATTCGTACTCGTGCTCGTAATCGTACTCGGCTTCTCGGCGTTCTCGATTACGAGTACGAGTACCGCTTCGCCGAACACGAGAACGAAAACAGGTCAGACGGGCTGTTACCCATATGCACACTTTTGTGAACCAAGCCTTAATTACCAAGATGCCTGGGCATCGTCGTGAAATATTGCATGTAAGGCCCGTTTATGACCTTCGTTCCCTCATAGATATCATTCACGGATCGCCTTTGGATCAATCCGAGGTGCAAGAGCAGATTCAGATGCTTCGAGACCTGCTAACCGATTTACCTGATAGGCAACGGCAAGCCCTGGAGCTGACAGTGATTAAAGGTCTATCAATGAAAGAGGCTTCGGAAAAGATGGGTTGCTCGCACAAGACTATTAGGAGTTACCGCTGTCGTGGTCTTGCACAACTCAAGGTATGGCTGCACAAAGATAATGAATGATACCGGGCTGTGTCGAAAAACACGATTCATAGAATCGGTTCGATACATGCGGCCCCGACTCCAATTC
>JADFMM010000105.1 GCA_022563885.1 Planctomycetota bacterium
CGTCAGGCTCCACCGACCGGCCTCGGACGGCCTGGTTCGCCTTCCTTGCCAGACACAGAATCGTCCGTTTTCGGTGCGACGATTGATTTTGTTAGGAGCTCTGAACGGAGTTAAGCCGTAGTGAATCGCGTACGCACCGGTTTAGAGAACTGTCTCGACTCCCCACCGCCGGAGATGCGCGACGCGCGACTTGGCCTGTTGATGAATCAAGCGTCGGTCGATCACCAGTTTCGCTACGCATGTGACCTGTTCGCCGAACGATTCCCTGGGCAGTTGAAATGCCTGTTCTCTCCTCAACATGGCCTCTGGGGCGAGCAACAGGCGAACATGATCGAATCGCCTGACACGCGCTACTGCGCACTCGACTTGCCAGTCTACAGCCTCTACTCGGAAACACGTCGGCCGACCCACGCGATGTTGCACGATATCGATTGTTTGGTGATCGATCTGCAAGATGTCGGAACACGCGTCTATACGTTCATCTGGACGATGCTTGAATGCCTGCGCGCCTGTGCCGAGAACGATGTACGCGTCGTTGTGTTGGACCGGCCGAATCCATTGGGTGGCGCAGTCGTCGAAGGTCCGCTGTTGGAATCTGAGTTTCGCAGTTTCGTCGGAGGAAGCGAGATTCCCCTGCGCCACGGCTTGACGATCGGCGAATTGGCGCGCTTGTTCAATGCCGAAGAGCGGATCGGCGCCGAGCTGACGGTCGTTTCGATGAGCGCTTGGGACCGAGGGATGTTGTTTCCCGACACCGGCTTGCCCTGGGTAGCGCCATCGCCAAACATGCCTCGCTTTCAAGCTGCCGTTTTGTATCCGGGCCAAGTTCTGTTGGAAGGGACGAATCTCTCGGAGGGACGAGGCACGACGATGCCGTTCGAATGCGTCGGCGCTCCGTATTTGAACGCCGAGTCGCTTGTCGACCTGCTCCGACCACAAGATCATCCCGGCGTTGCCTTGCAAGCCATTCGCTTTCGCCCAACGTTCGACAAATGGAAGGACGAAAGGTGTGACGGCATTGCCATTCACGTACTGGAGGCCCAAGCCGTTCGCTCCGTCGCGCTGACGCTGTCGATCATCGACGCCGCGCTGCAACTCGCCCCACAGAATTTCGAATGGTTGCCACCACCCTACGAGTATGAATTTGAAAAGCCACCGATCGATATCTTGTACGGTTCGCCCGACTTGCGTCTTCGACAACATGCAAACAGCACGTTCGATGCAGCCGCATGGCAAAGCCGCACGGCAGGTCATCGTTCGCAGACGTGATCTGAAGTGCGCGAAGCTATCCGTTTTTGGTACCGGCTCACGTGCTGTCTCTGCTCATTTCCAGATCTTCGTCGGCAATTCAGCCATCGCCGAATCATGCTGCTGCAACTCCGTTCGATTGAATGGAGGAAGCCTAGAGTCAGACCTGCAGATAGAAGCAGCCCATTGATCTTTTGTGGTCAGCCTAGGGGACAAAGAGGCTCAGCGAAAGGACCAGGGTTCAACGTTCTATACTTCAAGGATCGATCTCTCCCGTGCCACTCCTCACAATCCTCAACTTTTAATCAAAGGTCTGACCCCCAAACGGGCGGACCCCCAAACGGGCGATAATTGAGACGTGACCCCAAATGTTCAATCTCTTGGGGTTGTATTCCCCGCCGTTTGCGGCGAAGAGTTAAAGTTAATCCACTAAGATACCCCGCTGCTTGCGGCGGGGAGATTCAATGGGTAAGTTATTTAGTGCTTGGATTGTTCGAAAAGGCCGATAGTATGACAGCCAAATGCAATATCAAACGGACATGATCATGCCGCGAAACCCTGAAGCATAAGTGCTGATGGATAATTGACTTAGGGCCAGAACCAGATACGTGTATCGATTCATTCATTTCTCGTGGTCCTATCGAAACAGAAACCCTGCCCCGAATTTGATGTAAATAATGGCGAAAAGTATGAGAGAAGGTAAGAGCCTAGTTTTGGCCACCAAGGAGTTTGCCGTCGACAACCGGTTAAGGAGTTGGTGGTGTATTATCACGACGGCGGTTCTGTTGTTGTTGGCACTGCTGGGGACGATCGGCCCCTTCAATTGGGCCGTCAGGATCAGTTGCAGTTTCCTGGGCGGATTGCTCATGGTCCGTGCGTTTGTGATCTACCACGATTATCAGCATCGGTCCATCTTGCCCGACTCCCGATGGGCCAAAGTGTTTATGAAATTCTACGGGCTGTTCGGTCTCACTACCGGAAAGGTTTGGCGGGAGTCTCACAATTTCCATCACAAACACAATTCAAAACTGGGGAGCGCCTTTACTGGCTCTTTCCCGGTCATGACCAAAGATAACTTTGTGGGAGCGTCCAAGTTCGAACGTTTCCAATACCTGTTCGTCCGACACCCATTGACCATTTTGTTTGGCTACATTACGGTATTCTGGTTCGGCATGTGTCTGACTGCCCTTTTCCAAGATCCCAAGAAGTACTATGAGTCGTTGATCGTCGCTGTATTTCACGTGACGGTGGGAGTCTTGCTGATCGTTTGCTTTGGATGGACGTCTCTGCTCTTGACCTTCTTGATCCCTCATTCTATCGCCGGGGCGCTGGGTTCCTACCTGTTTTACGCCCAGCACAATTTTCCAGGCGTGACGTTTCAGGAGCGGGACGGTTGGACGTATGAGAGTGCGGCCTTGGAATCCTCCAGCTTCATTACGATGAGTCGGCTTATGCACTGGTTCACGGGGAACATCGGATATCATCATATCCACCATCTCAATGCCAAGATTCCCTTCTACCGACTTCCGGAAGCCATGAAGAAGATACCGGAACTGCAGTCCCCCAAAACCACCTCTCTCTCGTTGATAGAGACACTCCGCTGTCTGCGTTTAAAGGTGTGGGATGTCGAGGCCAATCAGATGATCGGTCTCAGTCAGATATAGGCTCTGTCTGAAAACTCCGCCTGGCTTCGAGCGGATTGTTTTTCAGGTGGCTAAACATGGCCGCGTGGCGCCTTATCCTGCAGGAACGCGTCAACTTGGACAGGGCCGAAGCCGGGCTCGGCGCCGATGCGCACGACACCGGAGTGAATGAACCTCGTGTAGTGCCTGGCGGTGTAGGTATTCGGCGTGTAGGTGTCCATCACCATGAGGCCGTGCGTGCTCTTACGACGCTCCGTGATCTGCCAGGGAACGAAGGCCGAACAGTTGCCCGCGACCAGGGCATTGTGCGGCGCGTTGTCGATCCCTTTTTCAATGGGTGCGGGCCAGTCGTGGCCGCCCGTGTCGCCCTCGGTGATCCAAAAGGGCTTTCGAAATGTCTCGGTGCGATAGAGATCGCGAAAACGACCGTTCCAGGCAATCAGGCAGGTGCCGAAACCTTCGATGGTCTGGTGGCGCTGCGCGACGTCGACCGTGACGTCCCTCGCAGACGCGGGAGTCATCAGAACGGGGGCACCTATCGTCAACAGAATGGCTATCACCGAGGTGTATCTCATACGCGTACAAGAATCTCCTTTCCAGCCTAAGGGACCGGCAAGAAATAACTTGGACTCTTGAATGCCCAAATTGTTGGCCATTGGGGTCACGTCTCAATTATCAACTATTTGATACTGCGGCCCTGATTTCCCGGATATCGCGTTTTAGTTTTCGATTTGCAGTCAACGCCTCATCAATGAGTTTACATCGTTCAGAGATTGCTGCTTCGGAAATCTTGCCGAACTCCTGACCAAGTTCTTGTCCGCTATGCCCGCTTAGCTCCCTGGGGAAGCCTTAGGGTCAGCCCTTCAGATAGAAATTATGACCTGGTTCAAAAATTAACGGTTCCGGGTAACACTGAGTAAACCGCCGTTTCAGGGCCGAAATCGAAATCGCTGTCGAAATCGTCTTTCATCCATCAGGACAATGGTAGCACCAAAGGCTTTCCTCGATCCCGATATCGATTTCGATCCAGACACATTGTTACCCTGGTTTGAACCAGGCCGAAATCATGCGACTTCCGGCGTAATGGATAGGCGCAAGCCAGCGGCATGCAGAACCTTGGTCAAGGTGTCCAGGTGTGGATTGCCTTTTCGCGAGAGGGTCGGTACAAAGCTTCGCGGGCCAAATGGGTTTCCCTGGCCAATGCGGTCATATTCCCGACCCTGGCGGCGGCCACGTCTTTGAGCGCTACCTTGAACAACTCTATGTCACCTTCCGCCAGTATCTCTTCAAGATACATGGCGGCGGTCTCGGGATCTTTCAGCATGTCCTTGCTTGTTTCTTTGAACGGTCTGCTTGCTTTGTTGCGGGTCATGATTTCGTCCTTTTCTTGTAGTCAAGCTGGGCATGAGGAACCGCGCACAAATAACTTGATCCATTTCTCATCTCATCTTCACGCCATCTTCAGTCGCTTCTCAATCGCGAAATCCGCGACGTAGAATAGCTACGCCGGTGGTTTCGCTCAATCGGGCGCAACTGAGTCTGACGCAAATCTGAGCGACAAATGAAGCACTTATTTGTGCATGGCTCCTTAGCTATTGGCAGCAAGGTCTTGCAGGGCATTGATTAGATTCGGCAGGTCTTGTCGGATGATCTCCCACAAGATGTCATGATCGACGGCGTCGTAGCCGTGAACCAGGCGGTTTCTCAGGCAAAGACAACTTCCGCCCAGGGAATGGACGGATGCCGTTGTTGCTCTTCGGCCGTTACTCGGGCCGCGGCTTCACCGATGATCTCCACCAGCCGCGTGATGGCCAAGCTGAATTGTCGATCTGTATCGAGATGCTCGCGCTGTTTGCCGGCCGCCATTTCAACGGCTTCACGCGAGTAATCGAGCATATGGTTCAGACGTGTGGTGTCGTCATGCCGCGTCATAGTAAACCTCGGCTTCAGCGAGGACCTCGTCACGGAAGGACTTGCTGAGGAAGCCCGGCGTGTTCAAGTCGACCTTGCGACCAAGAATCTCACTGAGTTCTCGTTCCAGCGTAAAGAAGCGGAGTCCCACGCGCGTTCCCGGCTCAAACTCGACCAAGACATCTACGTCGCTTTCAGGTCCAAAGTCATCCCGCAGCACCGATCCGAACAGAGACAGACGTTGGATGTGATTCTCCCGACAGAATCGAGCCACTTCAGCTTTTGGAACCTTGATGCGAGCCATAAGCGAATCCTGTTGTGAACGTAGCCAGGCGAGCTTGCCGAGTCACAACTCCTTCTGGAGTAGTGGCTTACAACCAACGTCGTGGCTGCGGAGCGGATTGTAGCGAAGTAACAAGTGAACAACAAGCAGAAAAGCCTCAGTACACCTAGGGAGTGTGCAAGAATCTTTTCTGGCGAATCATTTAATCGGGATCGGTATCGCTATCGGTATCGTACTATCCTTAGCAAATTGCCTTTCGATATCGAACCCGATTTCGATAGCGATTGTTGCGAGAAACATCTCTCGCACACAACCGTTGAACCGGCCCGATCCCATCTTTTGCTTGACACGATAAGCTCAAGTGTATTCAGGTGTTGTGTCAATAACCCTCTTTCGGACGTGCGCCATGGCAGCTGCAACTCATATCCCGAACGGTTTCGTTTTTCCTCGTCTGGCACATCTGCAAAGGTGAACGCATGTTGTTGAGAATCGAAATCGGGATCGCGATCGAAATCGAAGAAAAATGCCACTTGGGCACGAAAAATTGGACGTGTACCGCCTTTCGATCGGTTATGTGGCATGGGTCTACGAGACGGCCAAGCCCTTGTAAGGGAGTTCATCGGCTCGCTCGTGATCAATGGCTTCGCGCTAGCCAATCGATTCCGCTGAACATCGCCGAGGGTAACGGCAAAACGACGGAGGCGGACCGAAGACGCTACTTCGAGATTGCCCGCGGGTCTGCCTTGGAATGTGCCGCCATTCAGGACGTCCTGGTTGTTGGCAAGGCCCTGGACGGACGAGAAAGCCAGCCGCGCAAGAATGAGCTGGACCGTATGGCGGCCATGCTCAGTCGATTGGGTGGAAGAGGCTATTGCGTGAAGGAAGACTCCGTGGCCTACGGATATGGGGAAATCAACCCCGATTTCGATAGCGATTTCGATTCCGATGAAACGGCATCCCAACAAGGGGATGCACTGGATGCTCGTACTTCGCACAAGTGACCAGTAGCGTTCTTTTAGTTAGGAGGTCCTATGTGGCCTAAGCGATCCTAATGTGATGGTCTTCGGTTCAGTTCTGTTACTGGGGATTCTCATAAGCCCAGTGGAGGGGGCACACGAAGAGGATGTTGAACGCCTCAGCGCGAGAGTGGGGATTCAACGGGGGATATGTGTCGTTCTCGATGATCCGGAGGGTGAGCTGACGCTAGAGATTGCGCGAGCGAGTGATCTGCTCGTCTACCTGCAGGTAGCATCGGCGCAGGATGCGGATCGCCTGCGACAGAGGGTGGCGGCGGCTGGATTCGGTACCAGGCGCATCCAAGTCGATCAGGGAGCGCCGGGTTCTCTGCACTTGGCCGACAGCGTTGCCGATGTTGTGATCGCGAGAAACGAACTCCGTGTTCCGAATACCGCGGAGCTGTTACGCGTCCTGCGTCCTGGGGGCCGCTTGCTGTTGGGGCGACAAGAGCGCGTCAAGGCAGCGCCCGAGGGGTTGGATGACTGGACCCATCCCATGCATGGTCCGGACAACAATCCCCGTTCTCTCGATCGTTTGGCGCGGGCGCCCTACCTGACCCAGTTCCTGGCGAATCCCCGCTATGGGCCGGCGCCCCAGTCGACCGTTGCGGCCGCCGGCCGCGTGTTCAAGGCCTTCGGCCACGTGGCCTGGCATGCGCGGGAGGAGCCCTACCTGAACACGTTGGTCGCCTTTAATGGATTCAACGGGACGATCCTCTGGAAGCGACCGTTGCCCGAGGGCCTCATGGTGCACCGAAACACCATGATCGCCACGGAGGACACGCTCTTTTTTGGTGACCATCAATCCTGCAAACGGATTGACGCCCTCACCGGCAAGCTCAAGGGCGAGATCGTCCCGCCGCTCGAGGTGGCGGGGGGGACCTTCTGGAAGTGGATGGCGCTCGAGCAGGGCACGCTCTATGCGCTGCTGGGCGAAGCGGAAAAAATGGACAATACGCTCCGCTGGAAGCGTGATGCCCACGGCTGGCCCTGGAACGGCATTTCCAAGGGGTTTAATCAGCCTGAGCACGCCTGGGGCTTCGGTCACAACCTGTTGGCCATCGATCCCGTAACGCAGGCCGTCCGGTGGCACTATCGCGAAGAGGAGCCCATGGACGGCCGGGCCATGTCCATGAAGAACGGGAGGATCTTCGCCTTTCGCTTTGGGGCCTACCTGACCTGCCTCGATGCGGAGACGGGTCGCGTCCTGTGGCGCAAGACCAAACAGAACGCACCTGAGTTTTTCGCCACCCTGGGCGAGTATCAGAACCGCCAGAGTTGGCGGACCAACTGGCGGACCGCGGTGTATCTCACTTGCGGCGAGCACGCGCTCTACTTTGCCGGTACGCAACTGGGCAAACTGCTGGCCGTGTCAGTCGAAGACGGCCGCATTCTCTGGCAGCATCCTTATGACAATTTTCAGCTTATCCTTCAAAAGGATGCGCTCTATGCCATCAGCGGCCCCTGGGGCAACAACGTGAGTCGCAAGTTCGATCCTCTGACCGGCAAAGTGCTGGCCGAGTTGCCCACGGGGCGTCGGGCCTGTACCCGGATCGTCGCCACCGAGGACAGCCTGCTCTACCGGGCCATGGGGGGGTCGGTTCGCTTCGATTTGGCCGACGACCTGCCCCGCTGGGTGTCACCCATGCGGCCTTCCTGTCACGATGGTGTCACCGTGGCCAACGGCCTGCTCTACTGGTGGCCCTATGCCTGTGACTGTCAATTGACACTCAACGGTCTAACCTGTCTGGGACCGGCCGGTGACTTCGACTTTGTCCCCGACAAAAAGCTCCCGGATCGACTGCAGCAAGAGGGCGGGACGATCCCTCCGCAGGAGACTGACGCATCTAGCCCCGCAGATTGGCCTACGTTTAGGGCCAACAATCAGCGTAACTGTGTGACCCGCGCGACCCTGCCACGCACGAGTCGTGTCCTATGGCAAACCAAACCCAGTACACTCGCCGGGGTGCGTCCCACCGCTCCCGTCGTGGTGGGGGATCGGATCTTGCTCGCCGATTCGGAAGGGGTGGTCCGGGCCTTGGATGCCACCACGGGCAAGGAGCAGTGGCGGGCCACGACCGGCGGAGAGATCCGCATCGCGCCGACCCTCTGGCAGGGACGCGTCTTGGTCGGCAGTGGCGACGGTTGGCTTTACACCTATGACGCCGCCGACGGGCGACTCCTCTGGCGTTTGCGCCTGGCGCCGCGGGAACGGAAGATCCCCGTGTACGGCAAACTGCTGTCTACCTGGCCCGCGGCCAGTGGCGTGCTCGTCGAGGACGATACGGCCTATGTGGCGGCCGGACTGGTGAACTACGACGGAACCTATGTCTATGCCCTGGATCCCGTGACCGGGTCTCTGCGCTGGTGCAATAGCACCTCCGGTCACCTCGATCCTCAGGCCCGGACCGGTGTCAGCGTGCAGGGACACCTCTTGCTGCATCAGGATCGACTCTACCTCGCCGGGGGCAACGCGGTCTCCCCGGCGGTCTACCGCGTCCAGGACGGCGCTTGCCTCAACGACCCGGCCGCGCTGGCGAACTGTGAGTCGACGAGTCCACGGGGATGGGAACTCTATCTGGTGGGAGAGCGGGTGATTGCCTGCGGGCGTCCCTTCTATGCCGATCCGGATATCCCCGTCTATGACCACACGGTCAGCAAGAAGCTGCTCCATGCCTCCGCGGGAGTGCATGATATTGTCTGGCAGGACAACCGCAAACTCCTCTGCTATCCGCCTCTAAGCAGGGACGATCTGAGTCGGTGCGTGACGGATGAGAAGATCCCCCGCCATATCACCCAGGCATGGGGTCAATTCAAGGTCTCCGAGAAACCGCGCTGGCAACGGGAGGTCCCGGGCAGCCTGGCCCTTGCCCTGTCGTCCGAGCTAGTGGTCGTCGCGGACGCGTCCAAGGTTTGGGCCCTTTCGCTTGAAACCGGCAAACGGCTCTGGCAGGAGTCGCTCCCGGCCTCGCCCGTTCCCTGGGGGATGGCGGTTGATCGCAGGGGCCGTGTTATACTGACCCTCGTGGATGGTCGTGTTGTGTGTGTGGGTGAATCTTAGAGCACCTACGCAAAATGACTCTGCATTCAAACGGCTTATTCTGCATCTGGACGGCGTCAGGCTCCATCGATCGTCCTCGGACGGCCTGCTTCGCCTTCCTTGCCAGTCGCAGAAACGCTTGTTTTCGGTGCTACGAGTCATTTTGATAGGCACTCTTTAGGCTCCGTCTGAAAGCTGTCCACCCTAGCGCATCACAGGCGGGCAGATAGCGCTCGCATGCGCTGCACGCTTGGGATACCATATACAACTGACTGATCCGATGCGTGCTGTCGTTCAAGCCCGCGATGACGCTTCGTGTGTTGACAAAAGTTGACCAATCTTTTGTGTGCTGCAAATCAGATTGGAGATGTGCTCGAATGACTTCTAACTCTCGACTCGCAGTGTGGATGATCACAGGGGGTGAGAGATATCGATGAAAACTGGCGCACGAATCATCGCTGTCCTGCTACTGGGTTCATGCCAGATCCCGACCGTCCGGGCCCAAGATTTCTCCGCAGACGATGAGCTTAAAACCTTACTCGACAAAAGTGGCATCCAGGGGGGAATCGTTGTCTGCCTGGGATGTGGCGAGGGTGCCCGCATCGCTTCCCTATACACCTCGGATGCCTACACCGTCCACGGACTCATCCGGCAGCCGGACCGGCTACGAGCGGCCCGGGCCTATCTCAAACAGGCGGGACTGTATGGTCCGGTATCCGTTGAGTTGTTGACGGCGGCGCATCTCCCCTATAGCAGAGATCTAATCAACCTGGTCATTGCGGAGGATCTCGGTGACATCCCGGAATCCGAGGTGTTGCGCGTGCTGGTGCCCAACGGGGTGGGACTCATTAAGCAGGCCAGTGGATGGAAGAGGATCAGCAAGCCACGCTCGCCGGAGATTGACGAGTGGACCCATTTTCTACACGATGCCAGCAACAATGCCGTGGCCCAAGACACCCAGGTGGCTCCGCCGCGTTCGCTGCGCTGGCAGGCAGCGCCGCTGTGGCTGCGGAGTCGCGAGACGCCCACAGGTTTGCAGGCGGCGGTGACGGGTCAGGGACGTCTCTTCTATATCTTGGACTCCGCCGATCCCTACGCCGCCTTTGAGGGGCGTCGTGGCGCGTACCTTTCCGCCCTGTCCGCGACGCATGGTCGCGAGATGACGCGCATCGAGCTTTCGTCACCGCCCGTGTTCGACGGCATGATTGCCGCCCATGGACGTCTTTTCGTGTCCCTGCGCGATGGGCGTATCGTTTGCCTGCAGGGATCGCAGACCACAGACAGGAACACTAACCCTAAGAGCACCTACGCAAAATGAATCTGCATTCGAACGGCTTATTTTCCCTCTGGACGGCGTCAGGCTCCATCGACCATCCTCGGATGGCCTGCTTCGCCTTCCTTGCCAGAGGCAAAAACGCTCGCTCTCGGTGCGACGATCATTTTGTTAGGGGCTCTAAACCTCTTTCCGAAGTAGCGAGGGCCCTATGAAAACGTGTACGCGACGAGACACACGACAAGTTAGAATCGTGACGACCCACCGCATCAAAATTGGCTTGGTCGTTTTGCTAATTGGCCTGTGCCTGGCCTTGCCGCTCTATGCCTGCTCGGTGCCGGTATTTCGCTACGCACTTGAACGTTGGCCTGTCGATTCCTATCGCCTGGTCATCTTTCATCAGGGAACGCTGTCAGACACCCAGCAGGACCTTCAGCGTTATCTGGAGGGATTCAGAGAGATAGGCTACGGCAGACCTCCGCTGGTTCTGCAGTCGGTCGATACGGCCGAGTCGATTCCGGAACCTCTGACCACACTCTGGGAGCAGTTTCGCGAGGCGTCGCTTCCCCTTATGGTGCTGCTCCCCCCCGCCATGGGAGGGGAGGATGTGGTCCTTTGGCATGCCCCCCTGTCTGCCGACAACGTGACGGTGCTGACGGAGTCGCCGGTGCGTCGCGCCCTGGCGGAGCGCTTGACTGAGGGAGAGACGGCGGTGTGGCTGCTGCTGCGCAGCGGCGATCCAGCGAAAGACGAAGCCGTGATCAAGGCCTTGGAGGAGGGACTGGAGGAGATGGAGGCCACTCTCAAGCTACCCCACGAACTCGATTCCGCTGACACTTTGTACGACACGGCACTGAGCGAGGAAATCGAACTCAAGATCGACTTCTCCATCCTGCCCATGGATATGGACGATCCCCGCGAAGCGGTGTTGGCCTCCGTGTTCAAGGATATCGTCACCGCAGAGGAGGGCTCGCTCCTGCCGGCAGTGGTCCCGGTGTTCGGACGCGCACGGGCCCTGATCGTCTTGGACCAAGCGGATGTCGTGCTGGACACCATCGCCGAACTCTGTCACTTCCTGGTCGGTCCCTGTTCCTGCCAGGTCAAGCAGCTGAATCCCGGTGTCGATCTGCCGGTCTTCGTGGACTGGGATGCCAGGATCATGGGTATGATCGGGGACGAAGAGATACCGACAGACCTCCTCGTGCCCGGGGCCGCGCTGGTGTCCGACCTGAGTGCGGCGGCGTCTGATGCCCCTAGTGTGGTTGATACCACTGATCCCATTGAGGCCACCGATTCCACCAATGTCTCTAGCGCCGATACGAATGCAATGGCTGTCGGTGGCCTGACGGAGTCGCCCTCCGAACCCAACGGCCCCGCCATGTCGAGTCCGTCCGCCGGCCGCATGAGTCGCCGTTTGCTGTGGTTGGCGCTGATGGGGATTGTGGCGGTCGGAGGGGGAACGGCTGTCCTGCTAAAATGGTCATGAAGGGTATGAATCTAACGCTCTTGGTGCTGCGGGAAATCATCCACCGCCGGCTCAATTTTCTCCTGGGTCTGCTCTCGGTGGCCTGCGCCACGGCCTGCCTCATGACCGCCGTCTTCTTGCTCAATCTCCATGATCGACGCACCGAGGATCTGATCGCGACGAAGCAGGCGGACCTGGAGCGACAGACCAAGGCCATGGAGGCCGAGTTCCGCGAGATCACCACGCGTATGGGCTTCAATATCCTGATTCTGCCCAAAGATCAGAACCTGGGTGATTTCTACGCCGAGAACTATGCGGACAAGACCATGCCCGAGGTCTATGCCAAGCAATTGGCGGATGAACCCAACATCGTGACCGTCCGTCACCTGCTGCCGATGCTACAGGCCAAGATGACGTGGCCGGAGCAGAAGCGGAAGATCCTCTTGATCGGAGTCAAGGGCGAAATGCCCTGGGCACACCGTGACAATAAGAAACCCATTCTGCGACCCGTGGAACCGGGAACGGTGGCCGTGGGCTACGAATTGCACCAGAGCCTGGACTTGAAGGCGGGTGACACGCTCACCTTGATGGGCACCGCGTTTGAAGTGGCCGACCTCCACCCTGACCAGGGCACTATCGGTGACATTACCCTCTGGATTGATCTGGGCCAGGCGCAGCAGCTCTTGGAAAAGCCTGGACAGATCAGTTTGATTCAGGCCTTGGAGTGTGCCTGTGCCTGGGCGGATCTGCCCCGTGTCCGCAAAGAGATCCAGGGCTTTCTGCCTGACACTCAAGTCATTGAGCTGCGTAGCAAGGCGCTGGCCCGCGCCGAGGCGCGACAGGAAGCGACCCGTATGACCGAGGTGCTACTGGACTCGGAGAAGAAGGCCCAACTTGCTCTGAAGAAGGAGAGGGAGAAACTCTCCGCCATCTTGGTTCCCCTGGTGCTGGTGGCCTGTGTGCTGCTGATCGTGATCCTGGCCTATCTCAATGTGCGCGAGCGGCGCATGGAAATAGGGATCCTCCGTGCCTTGGGTCTACATACGGCGCAGATTTTCCAGGTGTTTCTGGGCAAGGCGCTTCTGTTGGGCTTGCTGGGCGCGGGGATCGGCATACTAGGCGCTATGGTCTTGGCGGCCGTGTGTCTGCGGGGAACCGTCGAGTCCTACTCCCTTCCCGATACACTTCCCCCGGCCTTGATCGTGACAGTGGCCTTGGTGACGCCGCTCGTCACCGCCCTCTCCAGTTGGCTGCCGGCGCTGATGGCCGCACAACAGGATCCCGCCCTGGTCCTCCGTGAGGAATAGCATGCTCGAGCTGGCGCAGGTACACAAGACCTATTGCGGTCCACGCGGAGCGCAGATCCCTGTGTTGTCCGAGACGGCGCTCACCCTGAAACCCAAAGAGTTTGTCGCCGTGCGAGGACCGAGTGGCTGCGGCAAGTCCACGCTCCTGCTGACCTGCGGCGGCCTGCTGACGCCCGAGCGAGGGAAAGTCCTCTTTCGTGACCTCGATGTCTATGCCCAGTCGGCACAGCAGCGGGCGCGGTGGCGGGCCCGACATATCGGCTTTGTCTTCCAGCAGTTTCACCTGATACCCTATCTGAGCGTGCGTCACAACATCCTCGCTGCCACCCTCCCGCAACCGCGAAGGGAAACTCAGACGCGCTTGGATGAACTGTTGACTGAGTTTGGTTTGCAGGACCGGGCGGACCACCTACCGGCCGCTCTGAGTGTCGGCGAACGTCAGCGCGTGGGTATGGCCCGTGCCCTGTTTAACGAGCCGGACCTGATCCTCGCGGATGAACCCACCGGCAATCTCGATCCTGAGAACAGTGACATCGTGCTACGAACACTAACCTCCTTCACGGAGGCGGGTGGAACGGTCCTGATGGTGACGCATGATCCTTCCATGGAACGGTTTGCCGATCGCAGATTGACCATGGAGGCGGGGGCGCTTGTTGCTGTCTGAGTGGTCAGTGATCAGTAATCGGTAATCAGTAATCAGTCTACACATGAACAAACCAACCATCGCCCTTACCATGGGTGACCCTGCCGGAATCGGTCCGGAGGTTTGCCTGCACGCGTTGAACAGCGCGGAGATTTCCAGACTCTGCATACCGGTTCTCTTCGGTGACGCCGACATCCTGAAGCGCTGCGCCCGGAGGCTGAAGCTGAACGACCGCTTCCCCGTTTTTCGCGGCAACGATTTCAAGGAACTCCAGCGGGTACAACAACCCGCCATCGCGGATGTCACTGCGTTGAATCATGCCGCGTTCACACCGGGACGGATTGACGCCAACACGGGAGCTGCGAGTTTTGCCTATATCAATGCCGCCATCGATGCGGCGCTGGCCGGACACGTCGCCGCCGTTTCTACCGCCTCGATCAATAAGAAGGCGCTGGCGCTGGCCGGCATCCCCTATCCGGGACACACGGAGATCTTCGCCGACCGGGCCGGATCGGATCGCTGGTGCATGATGCAGTATTCCGAGAAGATTACCTGTACCTTTGCCACGGTACACGTCGGGTATGCAGAGGTGCCCAAGCTGCTGACCATCCAACGCGTGCAGGAGGTCATCGAACTGTCGGCTGAGAGCCTCGAACGCATCCGTGGACACAAGGCCAAGGTGGTGGTCTGCGGGTTAAACCCGCATGCCGGGGAAGAGGGTCTCTTCGGAGACAATGAGGAAGAGCGGATTATCAAGCCTGCCATCAAAAACGCCCGGACAAAGGGCATCGACGTCGAGGGTCCGTTGCCTCCCGACACCGCCTTTCTGCCCTGGAAACGGGAGGCAACCGATGTCTTCGTGTGCATGTACCATGACCAGGGTCACATCCCCGTGAAGACCTTGGCCTTTGATTCCGCCGTGAATACCACGCTGGGACTGTCCATCATTCGCACCAGTGTCGATCACGGGACTGCCCTCGATATCGCCTGGGAGGGCAAGGCGGACCCGAGCAGCATGTACTGTGCTCTACGCCTGGCGGTGAAACTTGCAGGTTCCTGAGATGCCCCCGCTCAAGATATGCATCTTCGCCGACGATCTGAGTGGCGCCGCCGAACTGGCCGGCATCGCGGCCTCCCGGGGGCTGAAGGCCGAAGTGCAGGTCACGGTCGCTCGCAATAGCGCCGCCGATGTGATCGCCATCGATACACAGACGCGCTCGCTCTCGCCGGAAGCCGCGGCGGCCAAGATACGATCCGTCTATGAAAAGGCGGGCAGGCTCCGTCCGGAGTTTATGTACAAGAAGACCGATTCCGTGTTGAGGGGCAATGTCCGGGCCGAGCTGGAGGCCTTGGCCCAGGCAGTCGGTCGCGAACGCATCCTTTTTATCCCCGCCAATCCCAGTAAGGATCGCTGCATCCGTGACGGAAGGTATTTCGTCAGTGATTGCCCGCTCGATCAAACGGTCTTTGCATCGGATCCCGATCATCCGCAGCGATGCGCGGATGTCGTCCAAGCCTTGGGCCAGGTGGGTTCCTTTGCCCTGCGATCGATCCGTGTCCATGAAACCAGCCCGCCGAATGGCCTGATCGTTCCCGATGCGTATTCCCAGAGAGATCTTAACAGACGTGCCGGGGAAGTGGATGGGCAGACCCTAGCCGCGGGCGCCGCTGATTTCTTTGCAACCTTGCTGGACCGTTGGTGGAAGCAACGAACCGTTCCGCAGAGACCGCACACCCAAACGACCTCACCCGGCCCGGCCCTGTTCGTATGCGGCAGTCCTGCCGCCTGGCATCATGGGATTCAACAGCAGGCTGAGAGTCACGGTGTCACCGTATTGTCCCTGCGAGCCATGGATCGGAGGGTCCATGAAGCCCTTGCCAGCCTGAGAGCCTCCGGCGCCGTCATGATTGCATTAGGGCAACCTGATCGGCAGGACCAGGAGACTGCATCTAGCTTGCAGCCCGCCGCATTGCTGGAACCTCTGATTGACGCTGCCGTAAAGATCATGAGGCAGGGCGACATTCGGCAGGTCTTTATCGAGGGCGGGGCCACGGCCACGGCCTTGATGGAGAGAATGAACTGGTACCGCTTCGAGGTGATCCCCTTCGATTTGCTCGGCGTCGGCTGTTTGAAACCGATACAGACCGATGAAACGCCTCTGGTGTTCGCCAAGCCGGGCAGTTATCCTTGGCCTGAGAGTGTTTGGAAACTGATCTCCAAACAGGAGATCGTTTCATGAGCGGCCGTGACTTAAGGTGGTGCATGATATGGGCCTGAAGCTGATCAGAATCACACAGTCCTTCCCGAATCAGCTCCCCGGCATCGAAGACGTGCCCGCAGAGCTACGGCGTGGACTAGAGGGATTGAGTATCTCATTGAAGCCTGGGGCACGCGTGGCCATCGCCGTGGGCAGCCGCGGCTTGGCGAATCTAGCGACGATCGTTCGGACGGTGGCGCTCACCCTCAAAGACCTGGGGGCCAGTCCCTTCGTGATCCCGGCCATGGGCAGTCACGGTGGGGGTACGGCTGAAGGCCAACAGGCTGTGTTGGAGAACCTGGGGGTGTCGTCGGAGACCGTCGGTGTCCCCATACGCGCGTCGATGGACGTCGTGACTCTGGATTCCGGCGACCTGGGCCATCCAGTGCACATGGACCGACTGGCCTATGAATCCGACGGCATCGTCATCATCAACCGGATCAAACCGCACACCGACTTCCACGGCCGCTATGAGAGCGGTCTGATGAAGATGTGCGTTCTCGGTTTGGGAAAGCATACCCAGGCCCTGGAGATGCACCGGCTGGGTCTGGCCGGCCTGCGGGACAGGCTGGCACCCACCGCACTTCGTGTGCTTGCGACCGGAAAAGTCCTGCTGGGTCTGGCCGTCGTGGAGAACGCCCGGGAGCAGACCGTCCTAATCAAGGCACTCCTCCCCGATGCCATCCCACAGGAAGAGCCCGGCTTACTGGATCTTGCCCGTGCCAACATGCCCCGCCTGCCGGTCGAGGCCATCGATGTGTTGATCGTGGATCGTATGGGCAAGGACATCAGCGGTTCGGGCATGGATTCCAACATCATTGGCAGGTTGATGATCAGGGGCCAGCCTGAGCCGGAGAGCCCTTCCGTCGGCACACTGGTCGTCACAGATCTCACCGAGGCCACGCATGGCAACGCCGCGGGCATGGGATTCGCGGACGTGATCACGAAACGTCTGGCGGACAAGATAGACCACCCGGTCACGTCTGAGAATGTGATCACCTCGACCTTCCTGGAAAGGGGCAAGACGCCCTTGGTCGCACCGACTGCGGAGAAGGCCTATGAGATTGCGCTGCGCGCCTGTGGTCTGGCCGATGCGAGCCGGGCCCGCGTGGTACGGATTCAGGATACCCTGCATTTGGATGAGGTCTATGTGTCTGCCAGTGTGTACCAGGAGCTTCAGGGGCGTGTGCCTGATCCGGAGGAGTTTGCGGAGATGTTTCAATCGGACGGTGAGTTGGCGCCATTCCAACGTGAGCCGTGAGCGCGAGCCACCTGATCGTCATCGTGAATCACTGTTGTCCAGTCATAAGTCGAATAATATCAGTTGGTTACAATTGACAGGTGTTGTTGGTTTTTGGCCTTTTTCAAAAAAAAGATTGTTATTCGTCAGAAAATGAACTACTCTAGCGCTGCTAGGGTCCGATAAGTTTAGTTGTTCAGCATCGGCGTTTCGCGTTATTTGATTGCGGCGTTGCACGTGACCGAGGCCCGTCTATTGTTAATTAAATCTGTCTGAAGGAGGTGTGTGATTATGTGTACGAAATTCATGTATTCCGTTTCTATCGCACTCATTCTGGGCATGGGTGCAAGTGCGTCCTGGGCCGACACCGTCTGGGAGGGCCAAATTCAGGACGAGAACGACGATGTCGAACAGCAGCCAACACGCATGTACATGGACAGCAGCGATCTGGAGCTTATCGGTGATGGCAACACACATGTAGGCCTCCGCTTTATAGGTGTGGATGTGCCCCAGGGTTCGGCCATTTCCAGGGCCTATCTTGAGTTCCAAGTGGATAGTATCGAAACCGATTCGCCTGCTGACCTCATCATCTACGGTGACGTGAGTCCTGGCGGACCTAAATTCAATGCGGCCGATCTCACGAATGTTTCCGACAGACCCGCAACATCGGCCGTGGTGGCATGGTCGCCGCCGCATTATACTACCGTCGGTGAAAAAAAACAGACCGAGGATATCTCCGCGGTCATTGAAGAGATAGTCGGTCAGCCCGGTTGGTTCCGCGGCAGCGCCCTGGTATTGATCATCACCAGGGATCCTGGCAGTACCGCCACGGGTCAGCGTGAGCTTGAGGCCGGCCCAGGGGACGACTCGGCATTGCTGCACATAGAATGGGGGCCTGCTGTAAAGCCGACGTTACCTAACCCGGATGATTCCGAGGTCGATGTCTCGCGGGACACGCTTCTCACTTGGTCGCCGGGCACGACTGCCGTGTCCCGCAATGTCTACTTTGGCGCCGTGTTCGAAGATGTCAATGCAGCCAGTACGGCCGATCAACGCGGCGTGTTGGCTAGCCAAGGGCAGACGGGCCTTAGCTTCGATCCGGGGCGGCTCGCATTCGGTCAGACCTATTATTGGCGGGTCGAGGAAGTCAACGGTGCCCCGGACTTTACCGCGTTTTCAGGCTTTGTGTGGCAATTCAGCGTGGAACAGTTTTCCTACCCCATCACCGATATCACGGCGACTGCCTCCGGCGCCATCGGTACCTCAGTAGCCGAGAACACCATCAACGGCTCCGGCCTGGTGGGGGACCTCCATGGAGTCGCTGTTGCGGACATGTGGGTCAGTGATGCCATTCCCGCCTGGATCCAGTACGATTTCGGTCGGGTGCACCGACTTCACCAACTGTGGGTCTGGAATTCCAATCAGTTGATCGAACCCCTGCTGGGGTTCGGAGCCAAAGAGGTCGTGATTGAGCATTCCCGCAATGGAACCGATTGGACCGTCTTGGAAGGCGTTACGGAACTCGCACGGGCTCCGGGAACGGATGGTTATGCCGCGAACAACAGGATTGATTTTGGCGGCGCCGCGGCCCAGCACGTTCGGATTACCATCAACAGTGTGCAGGGATTTGCGGCACAGGCCAGTTTGAGTGAAGTGCGGTTCCTCTCCGTCCCGACCCTTGCCAGTCGACCCAGTCCGGCATCTGGGGCCACCGATGTGTCGCCCGCTGTCCCCTTAGCATGGGGCCGTGATGGACGGGAGGCGGGTAGCCACGATGTATACGTCGGGACCGATGCCAACAATCTGTCCCTGGCCGGCAGCGTCAGCGGAAGCAGCTTCGACACCTCGGCCGTGGATCTTAAACTGAGTCAGACCTACTACTGGCGTGTCGATGAGGTCAATGACGCCATGGATCCCAGCACCTGGACAGGCGATGTCTGGAGCTTCACAACAGTCGATGCCATCGTCATCGACGCAATGGAGAGCTATGAGGACGCGGAATTCCTCGAGATCTGGGCCACGTGGATCGACGGATTCGGTGATGAGGCCAACAATGGTGCCCTCGTCGGCGCGAATCCAGGGACCGGAGATTTTTCGCCGGAATCAACGATTGTTCACGGGGGCGATCAATCGCTGCCCATCCATTATGACAATAGCGCGGCCGCCCAATCCGAGGCCACCCGCACCTTTGCCGTTTCGCAGGATTGGACCAGAGCAGGCGTCACCCAATTGGTCGTCTGGTTCCATGGTGCGGCCGGCAACACCGGGCAGATGTATCTCAAGGTCAATG
>JADFMM010000354.1 GCA_022563885.1 Planctomycetota bacterium
TAGAGCAAACCGGCCTGTCGCAAGCGAAGATCCATATTCGCGGTCTCAGATCCGTTTAGCACTTGAACGTTGAAGAGATTGGCCTCAAAATAGTTCGTTCCACCAATCGCCTGGCCCCCGACGTGGACGCGGTATCTGCGTTGGCTCCGGCTGTCAAAGCGGTACTCCCCGTCGGAGTTGGTCGAAGTACTCGCGACGTGAGTCCATGCATCGTCATCCGCGATCTGCGGATCGTTGCCCTGGAATAAACTAACCAGTACTCCCGCAAGCGGACTGCCACCCGAGTTTTTTAGAACACGACCCGACAATGAGCCTGTCTGAGCAGAGACCGCCGATCCGAAAATGGCAACAAGGATCATCACTGCCAGGAAACAGGGTGAAATCAACCCAAGGCCACCCCGGAGTCTAGGGCGATTGCCTGGTCGATCAGCATGAATATCCCCGGTACAGGCGAACTGATTGATTAGAGGCGATCTGTCATGTCCCAGTTTAAAAACGAACATAAGCTACTCTCTTTCTTTGCGCTCGCATCAATCCAATCGAACACTGTAATCCATATTTATACCCATGCTTATCTTCCCGTCACTCACATCAATAATGTCCCGCAGCCCAGAGATCAATCGTCTCCAGCAGAGCGAAATCTTCAACCTGGCCTTGAGCCCATTTGTCAATATAGCCCAGCAATTCAAAATCACCAATCACTCGATCTTCATTGATGTCGGCTGGATGATAAGACGGCGTATCGCCCACAAAACCCGCAAACCGGGTCAAGTGTGACACCTCAAACAGAATCGTCTGATTCGCCCAGTTGATACGCACGTTCGATATCCCGTCCGTCTTCCACTGCTGATCGCCGGCATCAAAATAACGGATCTCCAGGGAATCCGTAAATTCCTGCTGCGACATACCGGCCGGCAACTGGAAACTCATGGTCACGGTAAAGGTGTGGTTTTGATCGATGGAAACGCCATCCGCGCCGAATCTAAAATCATAGACCGCCGTCGCGCTCTGGGCACTGGTGCCGTTCACGGCGTCGCCCGGATCACCGTAACGTTCGATGATCAAGGGGACCGATTCGCTGGCGTTGGCCCCCGCCACCGCATAAGGCGGCACGTAGACTTGGGTATTATCTTGTACACCGGACATCATTGCCGTCGCGCCCACGGCGTTGGTCACATTGGTGCTGCTGGTCGCCACCAGATTACTACCCACTTCAAAGGAGAAGGTCTGGCCCCCAGGATTGCCCGCCACCAGCGGGTTTGTCTCCTGAATGCGAATGCGAACCAGGCTATCACCGGCATCCGCGGTATATTGAATGCTAAACAGATTCGGATCGCTCTGGACAGTGAGTGCCCCCAGACTGCCGGCACCGTCGACTACGGTCACCAGGGGATTCGCTGATAGCTCCTGATCCGATCGAAATACCAGCGACAACACGGGTGGCACCGCGTTGCCGGCCGTCGAATTCACGGTAAACTCCGGTGGCACGGGCGTTCCCGCCACCATGTCTGCTCCGGTAGCGTCCTGGTTCGCGGCCAAGGGGATGCGATTTGAACCGGACGGGTGTACGAGCACACCGTACTGTCCGGCATCCGCGGCCAAAATGTAGCTCCCCGACGTGAGCCCATCGATCTTGAAAGCCCCCCCTACTGTCTGGCCGGTCTTGCTGGTCTGATCCGTTTCGTTGTAGGCGACGACCGTGATGCCGTTGAGGTTCGTGCCATCCAAGAGTTTCACGGTACCGGCGATAGAGCCGACATTGGGGTTGAGGGCAAAGTTTTGGGTGGTCGTCGCACCAGACGTCATGTTCACGGTGACCTGGACGTCGGCATGGCCCAAGCTCGTAACCTCAACTGTGTAATTGCCTGTATTGAGGCCCACGATGGAATAGTTCCCAGAGGCATCCGTCGTGGCCAACGAGCCTGTTTCCACAACGCGAACGATCGCGCCGGCAATGGGTGACGTCCCGTCGGTCACCTGACCCGCCAGAGTGCCACCTGCGGTAAAGGTGATGTTCTGAGTCGTGGTTTGGCCGGCACTCACGGTCACAGAGGATATCAGCACACTGGCCAAATTTCGGCCATAGGCCCTCAGTTGGTAGGTTCCCGCGGGAAGGTCTTCAAAGTGGTAGCGGGTCGTCCATCCTGGACTCGCAATGGCATCGCCCAGGGGAACTGGGTTCTGGATACTCCCCTGTGCATCCAAGGCGTGGGCGTAAACGAGGCACCATTCGTTAGGGAATTCCGAATAGCCGACGGGCACAGTGATGTCCCCCTTCAGCACACCCGGATTTGCGGCAACGGCCGTAAAATCAACATTGGTCAGCACGTCCCCCGCGGCGAGACTCAATGTCCGCCAGCCGTGAATGTTTACCGACCACGCCTCGTCCAAGGAAAAGAGTCGGTTCTGCCACATGGTGAGCTTGACATCGCCCGGAGGCAGCGCCAACTGGTAACGGCCGGGTGTTTCGCCAGACGCCGCTTCAAAATAGTCGTCATAGCCGTCCTCCATTTCTTTTAGGTCCACAGCGCCCAAGATCACCGCATCGATATTCAATAGATCAATATCCCTATAGGTTCGGTTGAGGGAGAAAGCCGCGACGCCGAAATTCGGATTGATTGGGGCAAAATCATCGTAGCTACTTTCGTCATACCACGGCAGCAGCATCCCCTGTGAGTCTTTGGGGGCAATCGCCGCATAGTTGGTGATCTTACCGGAGATCTCTGCGCCCGACCCAGCGTTCTTCATGACGACATCGCGGTCTACCTGCTGTCCTCTGGCAACCGACTGATCGCGAATAACTGTCGGAACAAACCCATCCTTGGAAAAGCGCAACACGTAGGTCCCGGGGGCCACATAGTCCACATCGTACTGGCCGAAAGAATCGCTCACCACCTCATCCCGCTCGGCCCAATTCCCATTGATGTCCTGGCCTGCAAGCTCAACCTCTACACCTACGATAGGATTACCCGTCAGATCGGTAATGACCCCCGTCACCCGTCCGGCTTGATACATCACGAATGAGCCTATATCCACGGCCTGCCCCGCTGAAACCGTGATATGCTTGCAGGTCTCACCCGCCATATACTTGACGCCCGCCTGTTGGATCTCCCGCCAGTTATTTTCCATGCAAATAGCATTTAGGCCTGGCACGACACCCGTCAACGTGAAATCGCCCTCCGAGTCTGTCGTGGCCCCGTGACCACCTCGCGGGTCGTGCACCGTCCGCGACTGAGCACGAAGCCAAACATTCGAAATCCCTTCTCCCGATTCATTCTCAACGCGACCCGTTACAGTGCCGCCGGGTTGGAGAACGTAGTCCGGCACCTGGATACCCGCAATAGTTGCTTGGTAGAGGTTGCCGTCCCATTTTGATGCGTACTGGGTTTGCCCCGGAAATGCATTCCGCACGATGATGGGATAAAACTCGCCCGGTGAGGGTGCCAGAAGGAGGTCATAGCGTCCCGTTTGATCCGTGCTTACCCCCGTCCAGCCTTGACCGTGCTGGGTCCAGGGGGCTTCCGCTTGCACCCAGATTCCGGGAATGGGATCCCCCGCCGGGGTCTTTACATAACCGTAGAGCAAACCGGCCTGTCGCAATCGAACATCCATATTTGCGGTCTCGGAGCCGGCCAGCACTTGCACATTGAAGAGATTAGCCTCAAAATAATTCGTTCCACCAATCGCCTGGCCCCTGACTTGGACGCGATATCTGCGTTGGCTGCGGCTGTCAAAGCGGTACTCCCCGTCGGAGCCGGTCGAAGTACTCGCGACGTGAGTCCATGCATCGTCATCCGCGATCTGTGGATCCTCTCCCTGGTACAGAACGACCGTAACATTCCCAAGTGGGCTGTCATCCGAGAATTTTAGAACACGTCCAGACAATGAACCTGTCTGAGCAGAGACCGCCGATCCGAAAATGGCAACAAGGATCATCACTGCCAATGGATTGAATTGAACCGCTTTGACTTGTCCCCGTTTAGAATCACACATATGTTACGCCTCTTCTTTTCGCTTGCTTCAAACTTCTGAAGAACGTTGTACTTAAAACCAAGCATACAGCCTCTGCTCACATACGCAGCAACCAAGCATACCTAATCCCATACCACTTTAGACGAATGACAGACAATCCATCTTGAGCAATTCATCCATCAAAGCGTCCTCGCACAAAGGTATTGTCTCATCCTCATTCACGGCAAAACAGTGACTACCCACGCCCTTCGTGGCTTTTACATCACAAGTCCTGTTATGATAGGACATTACGCTCATTTCCGCCAGCACTTGATGAGTTTTTGTGTCAGTCAACAACTTACACAGGGTAAATTGCGGCCAAAACAGGGGTTTGCAAGGGACCTGGAATCGATCTAGATGTTCCGTGGAAAACTCGAATATGGTGTAGACTCCGGAGATGTCCCCTTTCCTGTTGGTGACCCAAGAGATGTCCGACCTCGTCAGGGGAGGACGTCTGTAATTATACGTAACCCTGGTTCCTGTGTGCCTCACAAGGATGTTGTCATTGAACACAAGGGCGTTGTCGCTTCTGGCCTGATTGCCCACATCCACCAACTCTCCCAGCCCCAGGAACATCCATACTCGGAGAAGGCCGAACCATTCCCCCGGTGTAGATTGTGGAATACGCTACCCCTCCGACGGTCTCTCAGTCGTGAAGAAGGTCCCGGTTCCCTCACTGGTTCGCTCTAGCAGCTCCGGTGAGCCAGCTGAAGACCGTCCCGTCTCGATGCTGCCAAGGTTTTCGTCACCGACGGTGATGTTGTCGATAGTGGGTGACGGTTGATGGGTGACTAAGGAATTACTCGATATATCGCTATCCCTAGTCGAGTCTTGAATGGCTACGACTGCCGCCTCTGCCGACAGCTCGTCACTGATGTTTTCCTGAGTCGTCAGGGCTCTGGCCTGAACGCCTTAAGGCGAGTCTTGCCCTGGTTTGAACTTTCCTTCGCCCTCATCCCAGAAATAATGTTCAGCGGCCCACAGATCGATCGCATCCAACAACTCAAAATCACCTACCTGGCCTGATGCCCACTGGATAAGGCAATGCACCAGCTCAAAATCACTGATGACCTGATCCTCGTTTGTGTCCGATTCATGATAGGAAGGCGGAGCTGTCGTATCGATCGTCAACTCATCGACCGTCGTGTCTGACCCCATATTGCCCGCGGTGTCGGTGGCACTGACCGAAACGTCATACGTGCCGTCCGCGAGGGCCGGGCTCAGGGTATCATTCGCCAAGGTCCACGTGCCATCGCTGTTCGTGGCTGTATGTTGCTGGCCGTCTACTAGAACAACAATCGTCGCATTAGGATCGTCGACCGTACCTGTTAGCTGCGGCGTTGTGTCACGGGTGACCAAACCATCAACGGTCACCTGCGGCGGTGTTAGATCGGTTT
>JADFMM010000355.1 GCA_022563885.1 Planctomycetota bacterium
ACGTCCTTACGGGACGACCCACCCACTGCGTGAGTTCTTCATCAGCCTAGAGCCCCCCCCTGTTGCCTTTGACATCATGATGTCAAAACGCTAAAAAAGTAGCCCGCGACATACGGGAGGAACGAATGTTCACTGCCAAGTGTGCAGAAGTCCTTGTTCCCAATCGACTTTCAGTCGAGTATATTGAGGGTGCGTTTGTGGCAAACAAAGTCGCGGAAAACGCTTTTTCAAAGACTGGTTTTGCCCTGCCAATTACACTGAATCCGGGTATGTTCTTTCTCCAAGGCAGATAATGTTCAAAGCTCTGATCGGCGATTTGATTGAGAGTCAAGCCCAAACCCTGGTCAACACAGTGAATTGTGTTGGGATAATGGGCAAGGGAATCGCTCTAGAATTCAAGAAGCGGTACCCTGAGATGTTCGAGGACTACAAGGCCCGGTGCGATGCTAAGACAGTGCGAGAGAAATACAAAAAAGTACTACAGGCAAACCATGAGGCTGTGCAAAAGACCGTGGATCTTTTCAGCCGTATCCAGAGCACAGATCAAGCAGAAGAGGTTACGACTGTGCTATTCACTGCTAATCGGCTAAAGAGGAAGGCCAAAGACTCGGCCCTGACAGAACAGAAGGTCTATGACGCTATTCTAGAATGGAAGAAGCATTGGAATACCCCGGAAAAACAGGCCACCATTGCTTCAGCCATCCGAAACCTCGTGATGCTCGATTGGATGAAGGTTGAATTCTCGGAATCACTGCCCGTTGAGCAGGCCATATCATAGGGCACCTACATAAAATGAGTCTGCATTCGAGCGGCTTATTTCCCCTCTGGACGGCGTCAGGCTCCATCAACCATCCTCGGATGGCCTGCTTCGCCTTCCTTGCCAGAGGCACGAAACGCTCGCTCTCGGTGCGACGATCGTTTTGCCAGGAGCTCTTAGACATCACACGTTGCGTAGCAGCCTTTCTTGGCTTCAAAGCCAGCAATCTTTCGCAAGTTCCTCACGAGGATTGAATGGATATCTCCAAAACCGGTAATCGCCCTTGGAGCTTCGCCCATGTCTTGTCGGAATATCGAACAGGAATGTCCAACGGTGAAGTTAATGGCACTCATGGCAGCTTTAGGCACTCTAACAAAACCGTCGCGTCGGCCCGAGGCCGAGCGAAGCGGCCATCTGCAAGGCGGCCGAAGCAGGCGATGTGAGCATCGTCGATGGAGGCCAACGCCGCAGAGGGCCGCTGCAGCCGGCCAAAGCCAGCAGGGTTTTGTTAGAGTGCCTTAGAACCCAACAGTCGGCGCAGTCATTCGCGTGAGCCCGGGACAAGAGTCAAGGTTATCCGCTCGCGGCCACGCTGAACGACGATCTTGGTCTTCTGGCCAATCTTCAACGCCTCGATGGCGTGGGTGTAGTCGTAGATGTTCTCGATTTTCTTGCCCGCCAACTCGACGATGATGTCGCCGGCCCGCACGCCGGCCTTATCGGCGGGTCCTCCTTTTCTGGCGCCGCTCAACAGGACGCCCTCGACCTCCTCGGCGTAGTCGGGAATCGTGCCCAGGTAGGCACGTAGGCCGCCGCGGGTCGGGGCTTGCGGCGCGGCCTGCTCCTGGTAATCCGGCGGAGACTCCCGCATGGCAAGCGAGCGCGTCACCAGTCCCATGAATCGAGCCACGTCGGCGGCGCCCTGATAGTTCAGGGTGTCGGGCGTGTCGCGTGGCGTGTGGTATTCGCTGTGCGCGCCGGTGAAGGCCGACAGGACAGGCACGCCAAATTGATAGAACGACTTGGCGTCGGTGGGCAGATAGCTGTCCTCCTGCAGCGTGATCGACAGACCTACGGGCGCATTGCGGCGTTCGATTTCGCCACGCCATACGCTGGATGAGCCGATGCCCTGAAGGACCAGGTGCTTGTCGAGTCGTCCAACCATGTCCATGTTAAGGTAAGCCGCCACGCTGGGGTAGATCGAATGACGGCGCTGATCAGCGTGAGCCTGCTCCGATGAAGGCGTTTCAGCCGGGGACGCGGACTCCCCGGAAACCGCGTCATCCTGTGGCACGGCATGCGGATTGGGGTCGTGATGGGGATCATGCCCGCCGAAGGACTTTACGAAGTGGTCGGAGCCGAGCAGTCCCAGTTCCTCGCCCGACCATGCGGCGAAGAGGATGTCGCGGCGCAGTGTCAGTTTTCCGCGGGCCTGCTGATCGGCAAGGTACTGGGCCACTTCGAGCATGGCCGCGACGCCGGAGGCATTGTCGTCGGCGCCGAAGTGAATCTCATTCGATTCCTCGTCACGGGCGAGCGATGATCCGCTGGCGCCCCTGCCAAGGTGATCCACGTGGGCGCCAATCACGATGACCTGGTCACTTGGCTGGGCACCGGCCTGCAAGCGCCCGAGGACGTTGCGCCCAACGCCCTTGACACGTTCCACTTCTATCCTGGCGGCGAGTTGAACGCCCTTGATTGCGAACCCCATCGCCACCGCCCCGCCATCCAGCTCGTCCTGCAGGGCCTTGAGGGTCTTGCCGCTACCGGCAAGCCAGGTCTGGGCAATGCGGTCGGTCACACTGATCACGGGCAGGCTCGATCCCGCCAAGATGCCGTCCAAACGCAGGGGAACGAGGTCGCTCTTTGCTTTTGCATTTGGACCGGTCACTATGATCAATCCACAGGCGCCCTGATCCCGGGCGACGGTGGCCTTGAAGCGCAGTTGCGATGCACGCGAAAGCTGTTGCCGCCGTTCGGCCGAGATGTCCTCCGGCATATACCGAAAGGCGAGGACCCATTTGCCGTTCACGTCCAGGTGAACGTAGGAATCGTACTCTTCGTCCTCGTCCCGCTCGGCGGCCTGCATGCCGTAGCCGGCGAACACCACACCCGCAGGCTCGAACTCGCCGTCGCCGGAGAAGGCGAGCGGTCGCCAGTCTTCATCGACGTGATAGTCCTTATCGCCCGAGACGAGTGAGTTGATCTGCCCGAGCGCGACACCTGACGTGAACGTGAACTCCTGATACCAGGTACCGTGGTCACCGGCCGGCTTGATGCCCAGGCTGTCCAGATAGGCCGCGACGTATGCCGTCGCCAACTTCTCACCCGGTGTTCCCGTGAGCCGGCCCGCCAACTCTTCGCGACAGAGGTAGTCCACGTGGCGCATGATGTCCTGCGCCGAGAAGCCCGCCTCCGTCTGTTCGTGGGTCGCCCGGGCGACCGCACGCGCGGCATCGGTAGGGCTTGTCTCCGCCACGGGCGCGGCATCGTACAAACCGAGAAGTTCGCGTGCCTGCTCGTGATTCCAATCGGCCCTGAAGATCTGCGATCGTTGGGATGAGGTGCGATTGGAGGTCCACGCCAGCCCCTGGCCATCGGGCGTGAAGACCGGCAGCCCGTCAAAGCCCTGGGTGTAACTGACCCGTTGCGGCGCGGAACGGCCTTCCACGTCGACGAGATACAACTCGAAGTTGGCGAAACCATGTCGGTTGGTGGTGAAGACGAGGTACTCTCCGGAGGGATGATAAAAGGGCGCCCAGGACATCGCGCCAAGGCGAGTCAATTGGCGTGGGTCCGATCCGTCGGTATTCATGGTCCAGATCTCGGCGATGGCGCCATTTGGCGTGAAGCGTCGCCAACAGATGCGCGTGCCATCGGGCGAGAAGAATGGCCCGCCATCGTAGCCCGCTGCCGTTGTCAGCCGACGCGGGTGGGAGCCGTCGGCGTTCATGATGTAGATGTCATTCAAGGTGGCGGGGTCCATTTCGAAGTGCTTCTTCTCCTCTTCGTTCAAATCCCCTGCATACGCGCGGCGGTTGGAGGTGAAGGCGATGAGCTTGCCATCGGGCGACCACGACCCTTCCGCGTCGTATCCGCGCGTGTTGGTCAAGTTTCGGGATTCTCCCGTGGCTCTGTTGTGCACGTACAGCTCGAAATGCTCATCGTAGTCCCAGGCGTACCGACGCTCTTTTCCGGAGGCGCGCAGCGCGAGTTCTTTCGTCTGCTTCTCCCTTGCCGATGGGTCGTCGTGCGTGGAAGCGAAGAGTACGCTGCCGCCAAGAGGATGAATCCATGGGCAGGTCGTCTTGCCATGGCCCGGCGACACGCGTTCGATATCGCCCGTCTCCAGATCCATCAGGTAGATTTGAAAGAAGGGGTTGCCCGGTTCGCGCTCGCTCTGAAAAACCATCTGCGACCCATCTCGGCTGAAGTACCCTTCGCCTGCACGGCGACCCTCAAAGGTCAATTGGCGAATAGCTGTCAACAGGGATGCTTCACGTTTCGCGGCCGCCTTCGGATCGGATTCGGTGATGTCATTCTGATCCTCAATTGCAGCGTGGGAGAGATTCGCCATTGCGAACGTGTTCGCTCCCGCGAACAGGATCATCAGGATAGCCGACAAGTGCCTTTGAATTCTCACGGGTTCACTCCAAGAAAAAGGGTCACGACTGGCAAGGCTTTCATTTTTCATTCCTTTGGGTCGTTCAAGAACATCTTTGTAATCACGCTCGCGCATTTTGCAAGAGGGTTTTGCGGCACTGCTCTGCGCAACCCCCATCATCGGGTCAGGATTGGCCGCTCCCGGGATCTCAGAATGATCGTACTCAGTCATCAGTTTTCCACCCAGACCGACTACTGATTACCGTTTACTGATTACTTTAACGGTGGGATTCCCAGACAATTGGCATTTCTGCTGTGTTTCGCACGAACTTGGGATCTACAGGCGATTGACCTGCGACCGTTCCGCCGAGAAGAGACTCTCATCGGGTTTGGCGGGTAGAGTGGTCTTCCATTGAGCGAGTTTCTCGAGTAAGCGGGCGACGACTTGGGGTTTCTCTTCTCTCAAGTCGCTTTTCTCGTGGAGATCCGCGCTGATATCATAGAGTTCCAGGTAGCTGGAGTCTCCGTTGGCAAGCAGCTTCCAGTTTTGGTCCACGATGGCGTAGGAAACCCAATGGTGCGGCTTGGTCTTGCTGGGCGGCCAGGAGGCATTCATTTTCCAGAAAAGCGGTTTCTCGCGTACGGCACTTCCCTTGCCCATGAGCGCGGCGACCTGGCTGAGTCCGTCCGGCGCGTAAGCGTCCGGCAGATTCACTCCGGCGACTTCGCAAAGAGTAGGCAGGAGGTCGACGGCGGAAATCAGCGAGCTGTCGTCCACCTTACCCGCTGCGATCTTTCCGGGCCAACGCGCAATGAAGGGAACGCCGATACCGCCTTCGAAGAGCGCGGCCTTGTAGCCCTTCCTCCCTCCGGTGATTCCCCGGGCGGCGCCGATTCCATATCCGGCACCGGTCGCGGTGTCATGCATCAGCTTGAGTTCCGTCGGGCGCGCGGCGCGCGCCGGTCCATTGTCCGAGCTGAAAATGACGAGGGTGTTTTCGGTCAACGCCAAGCGATCCAGTGTGTCCAACACG
>JADFMM010000106.1 GCA_022563885.1 Planctomycetota bacterium
AACGATCATATTTTAGCTGTAACGTGGACCCCTACACCGGGAATTCAGGCTCGCCCGTATTGAATAGGGAAACACTTGAAGTAGAGGGCGCCCTTGTGGGTGGTAGCCCAGATTTTGAACGTGTGGCTGGATGTGACCGATCTTTTATCTACTCTGACGATGCATCCAGCTGGGAAAAAATCACGCGAGTCACTTCCTTTAGCAGCCTAATTCCATCGTACGACCTTTATTTGGGGACATCGCCTATTGATCTAGAACTCATTGCCGAGAATGTCGTCACTCCTTATTTTTCTATCACTGGTTTGCAGAGAGACACAAGCTATTCTTGGTGCGTCGTTGCTCGCAATGTAGCCGGCGAAACCAAGGGTCCGGTATGGACCTTTACCACAGAGCCTTAAGAATCGCGCATGATTAAACGATCCCTTTAATGATGCGCGATCCCTACGGTCAAGGTGCTCGGTGAAGAGGTGAATGTCCCCTTTGTCGGCGATGCCAAGGTGTTCTTTCCCGAGGAAGAGAGCTTCCAGACTCACTCTGCACGGATTTACCGAGAACTGAGTTAAGTAAACATGCGGACCAGACGATATTTTTTCCTGAGGATTATCCCGAGACATGGATCCTCGATTGGGTAGGCAGTTCGAGGCAGAGCAAGCAAATCGAGGGAGACGATGAAAACGATTATCGGGCGATCAGCAGGCATCATTACCATCAGCAGCCAGCAAAGCATCCAGGAGGCAGGATGCCTGATGAAGGATCATCGCATCGGTTGCCTCATTGTCGTCAATGAGCAACAAGAGTTCGTCGGTCTGGTCACAGAACGCGACATCGCGACCTGGGTGGCCGAGCCAACCATGACGGCCTGCGAGACCCCCATCAGCGAGATCATGACCGAGGACGTCATTTCCTGCGTTCCGGGGACGCCGGCCAGCCAAACGCGCGAAATCATGGCCAAAAACCGCATTCGTCACCTTCCGGTCGTCAAACAAGGCGTCTTAGTGGGCATGCTGTCGATCCGGGATCTCATGGGCCAGCAGCTCATCGAAGACCGAGCAGCCGCCGAAGAGGTTGCGATGCTGTCCAACTGCTTACAGAGCATCGATCTGGCGGAAGCCGGCGACATCGTGGCCAAAGAGGCGCCAAAACTCTTCCAGGCTGAAAGGTGCATGCTTGCCCTCTACCGCGATGGAGATACCGAGGCTGATCCGGAACTCGAGAGCCAACATGAATGCGTGCGTCCGCGCGACTGCTTCAGGCAGACCTTGGAATCCGGGGAAATACCGGGTGAGGAAGCGGTCTTGCTTGAGACGGTGCCCCCCGAATGCAGCAAGCTGAACGCCAGCGGTCCCCGTATGCTGATTCCGATCAACCTGCCCAGCGTGGAGGACCAAACGACCGAGGGGAATGGGGGTTTGAGTGGCTATCTATGCATGTGCGGCCTCAATGCGTCCATCGCGGCCAACGAGGACCTGCTCTCCTACAAAGCCAAGCTGGCCAAGAAGATTCTGACGAGCCACCTAACCAATGCCACCCGGTACCACCAGGCTCGGCTCGCCTCTTTGACAGACGCGCTGACCGGCATCGGATCGCGCAAGATGCTGGAGGACAGCCTGGAAGCAGAAATTGTTCGGTCTCATCGCTATGACAATCCCTTCTCCATCGCCATCATCGATCTGGACAACTTCAAGACCATCAACGACGTCCTGGGGCACGCTACCGGCGATGATGCCCTTAAAAAACTGGCAGAGTCCATGAAGACGGTGTTGCGCACTCTGGATGTGCTCGCTCGATACGGGGGGGATGAGTTTGTAGTCCTGATGCCGGAAACGTCTCTCCCGGAAGCCCAAATCGTGCTGGAACGAATCTGTGACGAAGTTCACGAGATCAGGCTGCCTCAAGATACACCCATCACCGTGAGCTGTGGGATCGCGCCCTGCCTGCCGGGCCAGGACAGGACCCCGAGTGACGTAATCCGCCGGGCAGACCTTGCCCTATATGAGGCCAAGAATTCGGGGCGCGATTGTGTCAGGGTCTGGAACCAGACACTCGGAAAACGGCTAAACACCGACGACCTTGACATCGGCAAAGTGAAGGAACTGCAGCGTCGCGTGGCCGGACTGTCGGAAAAGGCCGAAAAGATGTTCATGCAGAGCATTTGGGGCATGGTGAAGGCCCTGGAAGCCAGGAACTCCCATGCCGAGAATCATTCCGCAAACGTCATGGGCTTCGCGACAGGCATTGCCAAGGGCATGGAGGTTGGACCCAAACACATCGACATCATTCGCAGGGCGGCCATGCTGCACGACATCGGTAACATTGGCGTACCCGATGACATCATGACCAAACCGGGCCAGCTGACCCGAAGCGAGCGACAAATCGTCGAACAGCACCCGGTCATCGCCGAACGCATCCTGGCGACCATGAACTTCCTCGAGCATGAGATGGCCATTGTCAGACACCATCACGAGAAGTGGAATGGAGGCGGCTACCCGGACGGACTCAGTAAGGAAACGATTCCCCAAGGGTCGCGTATCATTGCCGTCGCCGACACGCTGGACGCACTCACCTCCAATCGTCCTTACGGAGAGGTCCTCTCCCTGAACGGGGCCATCAAGATCGTAGTAGACGCGTCGGGCTACGACTTCGACCCCGAGGTCGTTAATGGACTGCTATGCTGGATTGAGGACCGGGGCAAAGCGCTCAACAAGACCCCAGACCTCATGACGGCCGCGGACCTGCTCGAATCGCAACGACAGGAAGATCTTGATGTGGCCGAGCCCGCCAAGGCACTGGTCAAGAGCCTCGCATAATTAAATGAGTCATTTAAATTTAAGTATACGCGACCGCTAAGTCCCATACCCCATGACCGTGGCTCGCTTGACCAGTTCCACCACGTTATCCACACCCAGTTTCTGCATGATATGCCCGCGATGTACCTCAATCGTCCGGTCGGAGCGCTGCAGCACGTAGGCGATGCGGCGATTGCTCATCCCCTGCATGAGCAGACGAAGCACGATCCTCTCCGTCTTCGTCAGGGGTCTGCCGACCAAGGGCCCACCAGACTCCGTCTGATTGAGGGCCAGTTGAACCACTCCCATCAGATCTTCGACCTCGAAGGGTTTTTCGATGAAGTCGTAAGCGCCTGTCTTGAGGGCCTGGACAGACATGGGCACATCGGCATAACTGGTCATCACGATCACCGGCAACCAGGGCGCCATCCGCATGGCCTCTTTGAGCACATCCATCCCATCCTTACCGGGCATTTTGACGTCGGTAATGAGCAAATCGCACTTCTGAATCTCTAGTTGCTTGAGGCAACTCTCCCCATCGCCGAAACAGGTGCACTCATATTGGCCCTCCGTGATCATGGCACAGACGGCACTGAGCATGCATTCATCGTCGTCAACAACATATACGTGGGTTTTGTTGTCTTTTCGCATGGCGGCGCGGCTCAGTTCCAGCGATTCAGTCACCAAGATCCGTGATTGTACGTATTCGGATTATACCGATCAAGGCAGCAGTGGTCATTCAAAAAGTCGGGCCGCGCCCAGGAGGAATCATGTCCGACTCAAGACGAAGGGACCGATAAGGGAAAGAGAGCCGGAGCGACCGTCCCGCACGGACGAAAGTCTGCGAGCTGGCTGCCGTTCCTGAAGATTCTTGCCGAAACCACCCAAATTGTGCTGTTTGCAGTGCATTTGTCTCACTTTCGTGTCGATACGTTGTTTGAACGTTTTCCACGGACATGGCCCTGGGACTGAAAGACACACGGGATAGAAGCGAACACAATCATCAGAGTGACACTATGGAAGAGTTGACGCCAGATCAGGCATTAGAAGACTCTGTCAGACAAGCCCAGAAGCTGGCAGAAAAAGCGAATCGTGCCAACGAGGCCAAGAATGAACGCTTGGCCAACATCAGTCACGAGATGCGCACACCGCTCAACGGTATCCTGGGGCTGGCCGATACACTGGCAGGCGACTCCCTGACAGAGGTGCAGCGACTCCGCGTCGATGTCATCCGAGACTGCGGAAGAAACCTGCTGACACTAATCAACGACATTCTGGACGCTTCCAAGATAGAAGCCGGCAAGCTGGCCATTCGCATCGGAGATTGCTGCCTGGGCCGGATACTCAACTCTACCGAATCCATGCTGAGGACCGAGGCCCAGAACAAGGGCATTGAATTTGAGATCATCGAAGGCATCGGGCTGCCCGCCACCATTCGTACGGATCCAATGCGCGTGCAGCAGTGCCTCCTCAATTTGGTCGGCAATGCCATCAAGTTCACGAGTCAAGGACATGTGCATGTCACTGTCTCTTTGGATGAAATAGCGGAGGAGCCCGCCATTCGTTTTGACGTCGAGGACACGGGCATTGGCATTCCCGCGGAGCAACAGCAAGCCATATTCGAACCCTTCACACAGGCTGCAGGCGATACGACAGGCAAACTCAGTGGTACGGGACTGGGCCTGACGATTACACGAGAACTCGTCGAACTCGTACAGGGCGAACTTACGCTGACCAGCGAGGTGGGCAAGGGGTCGGTCTTCTCCTTGGTCATCCCGGCGGGCCTGGATGTGTCTCAACAACCCTCCCTCAATAGACACTCACTGCCCTTGGAGCCGGAGGAGTTGTTGCCCGTCTCAGATACAGTGACGTTCTCAGGCAAGGTGTTGGTCGCCGAAGATGTCGAAACCAACCAAATGGTTATCCAGGCGATGCTGGGTCAACTGGGCCTGGAGGTCACCTTGGTCCCAGACGGAAACCAAGTCGTTCAGCAGGTCCGGGAAGACTCATTTGATCTCATTTTCATGGACATCAACATGCCCGGCATGGACGGCCTAGCGGCCACCAGGCTGCTTAGGAAGGAGAACGTCAAAGTCCCTATCATCGCGCTCACGGCCTTCGCGATGGAAGGGGATGAACAGAGGTGTCTCGAAGCGGGTTGTGACGGCCATTTATGCAAACCGATCGAGCGATCGAAAATGTTCGAACTCGTCTCAAAGTATTTGCCGGCTCGATCGGACGTCACGGTGGATGCCGTACCCTCCATCGATGCGAAGATCCCCGAGCCAGACCCGGTTGGGGATGATGCATCAAGCAGCGTTAGTGAGCAGGAGTCCGACACAGGGGTCATCAATTGGCAGAGTCTCATCGATCGACTCAGAGACGAAGAGTTGATCAAAGACGTGTTACCAGTCTATCTCAAAGACAACGAGGAACATTTTAAAGAACTCACGGAGGCCCTGCAATCCCAAGATCTAGGTTCCGTCGCCTCACGCGCGCATGCCATTTGCGGCGCCGGTCGAAATCTGGGGGCATTAGCACTCACCGACATCGCACATCAGATGGAAATTGCGGGCCGGAAGAACGACATCGAGGAAACGAAAAGGCTCTTTCCCCGTTTCAAGAAAGAAATCGAAAAGGTCTTGACCTTCATGTCTCAGCCCGACTGGATGGACATTGCCAAGCAGCAGGCGGCCGCTTCCCATCAGGCGTAAGCCAGGATATCTGATTATACGGTAGGAATTCTTCGACACATGGCGTTTCTGCCGCAAAGCACATTAAGATGCAATCGCCCTGGCCACCCCCGGTTCATCGTTGAATCTGGTGTCCATTCCCAGTATGAGTATGATTCCCCCCATGCTCCCCCAACCCCTCGACCTCTGTCATCGCGCAGGATACTTATCATGATCGGTAAGAGCCTATCCCACTACAAGATCACTGCAAAGCTCGGGCAGGGGGCGGCATGGGTGAGGTCTATCGGGCCACAGACACTACGCTCGATCGTGAAGTGGCGATCAAGATCCTGCCCGACGAGTTTGCCGACAGTCCGGAACGGCTGGCACACTTCGAGCGAGAGGCCGAGTCACTGGCCGCCCTGAACCATACCAACATTGCCTCCATCTTCGGATTCGAAGAGCACCAGGGCAAACGCTATCTCGTCCTGGAACTCGTCGAAGGGCAGACCCTCGCACGGCGTCTGAAAAGGGACCCTTACCTCTCGAAGAGACGCTCAACGCCTGACAACGGATCGCTTTCTCCAATACGCCGGCGGGCAGGGCTCCCGAGTTGTGGTGGCAAAATCTTAAAACAAACAAATCGTCAGCCCTGGCTGAGAACGAGCATGCCACCTGGTCACTCGCCTTTTCGAGCGTCATCGATACCCTCATTTTCGAGCAGTTCAACGAGCAGACCCGAATTGCGGTGGAAGTTGCGGACCTCTGGCTGCTGAACCTCAGTCAAACGAAGCCCGATCTCTGGCCAGGCAACAGCGCAGAAAACGAGCACCAGACTGACTCTTCGCCAGACGGCAAATGGATAGCCTATGCGTCCGATCTCACCGGTAAGAAAACGGTGTCCGCGTCACTCAAAACAGAAGACTTTGCCATCCATGCAGGCCAGGAAGAGTCTGCCGTTGGCGGCGGCCATGCCGTCAAATACGGGTACTGCGTCGATCTGCAACTCCGCCAGTTTTTCTCCACTCTCGGCAGAGATGGCCTGCAGCTTGGACCCCTGCAAGCCCTGGTCCAGCTTATCCTGTTGCGCGAGCTGTGCCGAAGGGTCGGTACGGCCGAGTTCGTTGAACAGTCGCTGTTCGTCGATGACGTCGGGTGTGCCGGCGACAAATAGGGTTTTGCCGGTCAGCGCCATGGCACGCACTTGCAGGCGAGCGTTGACCGACCAGGTGTACGCAAGTCCGGTATGGGGAATTTCGCATTTGTCTGTCTTGCGGGCCGGTGGGTTGAGCCGCACACTGATTTTTTTCAGTACCGTCGTTTCCGGCTTTTTGGACGAGGAAAAAAGATGATGCGCCTGTGGGGTGGCCCAGCGGTAATACTGCGGTTTGCGGCCGTAGCCGTAAACATGTTTGTCGTCAACCACCAGCAGCCGTCCGCCCGGGGCGTTTCTACCGGCCTGAAACCACTGGCTGGCGCCGGACGCAATGCTCTTGCCGTAGGTCCAGTAGCCGCGGTGGAAATAGGAATCGTCGAGGAATCCGATGCCGCTGAAAAGGTGCACGCCTTCGCCCTGTTGTTCCCTGACATCGGTGGGTTCCAGGAACAGTCTTTTCCCGTGCAGGTCCATGCGCTGAGTCCGCATATAAAGGTATTTCCCGTCGCTGGAAAGCACGTCAGGCAGGCCGGTGGGCATGTTCAGGACCTTGACATGGACCTGGAGATTTTGACCGCTGTCCGGATCGCGGTCGTCCATGACCACTTCATTGATTTTTTCACCGGTGTCGGCTTCAAGCTGGATGAGGCGGAGGCCGCCATCAAGATACATGGAACGGCCCGCCACGAAGGAGACGATGCCATCCTGCACCAGTACGCTGCCGGATACCGGCCAGATCGACTCGAGCTGTTCAAACGACATGAGTTGCCGGGCGTTCACCGCGGCGCTGAACCGCCATGCAAGTGCTCCGTCTGTTGCCCGCAGGGCGTAAACCCATCCGTCGGCCGAGCCGAAGATTGCCAGGCCGTTATGGAGGGTCGGCGGTGAGTCGACGCGTCCGCCTGCAATGTATTGCCAGAGGGTGCTTCCGGTTTTCTCGTCGAGGGCATGAACGGTATGTTCATCAACACTGGCAACAAACACCTTGCCGTCGGCAACGGTGACGGCGCTGAGTGGTCCATGCAGTTCGATCTCCCACGAGCGCTTGACGGTGGCGGGGACTTCTCGCGCGGTGAATCCGGTGCGGGTGTTGTTGCCCCGGTAGGTGGGCCAGTCATTATGCTTGGTTTTTGAATGTTGAATTGCAATTTTGCCGTAAGCCGGGCCTTTCTGCAGACGAGCGGCGGGATCCTTGATTGCTGATTGCTCCTTCATCTGCGGCGCCAGCGCGCAAAAGCCGTTGAGCTTGGCGTCGATATAGCAGGAGCACGAATGGGGCGGGGCATAGACGAGTCCGTTGCAGGGCATGATGCCGTAGATGCAGCCGCCCCGCACCCAATGGTGGGTTTCCCAGTTCTGTTTTTCAAGGTTGACAAACTCAATGCCGGTACGCGACGGCAGGAAATACTTTTCCGTGGCTTTGCTGCGGTAGCAGCGCTGGTGGAACCAGTAGGTATTAACATCCGGACCGAACTCACGTTTCACTTCGCCGGTTAGCAGGTCTCGGCCGGTGAGTACCCCGCTGTCTCTGCCGCCGGCGATGGCGCCGCACCAGACCAGGTCGTTGATCACCATCAGGTCTTCAGGAGAATGGTGGCCGGATTTGGGGTGTTTGGCGTCCCACCGTTTCGCGCCGTCCGCCAGCGACAGGGCGGTCATGGAACGGTCGCCGCCGGAAAACAGCACAGTGTCCTTGTAGAGCACCAGCGTGGGACCGAAGTTGATGGAGATGATCCTCTTCCGGGTGACCTGCTCCGATTCCCAGAGGGTGTTTCCGTCGTGGCGGTCGAGGCAGACGATGCTTTTGCCGTTGTGGAACACCACATAGCGGCTGTCGGCGGCGAGCGACAGCGGTATCACGCGGTGCTCTCGGGTCCACAGTGTCCTGCCCGAAGCCGCCTCGACGGCCACGATTTTCTGGGGGCGCTCATCCCAGAAATACCGATTCGCCACCCGGTCGCGTTCCAGATGCATGCAGTAGCTCTGCGGTGCATAGTCGTTTCCGGCCTCCGCGGGATTCTCGTCTGTGACCAGAAACAAGGTCCCGTTGGATTCAAGGATCTCTTCGGTGGCATAGGTGTTTTCGTAGGTCCGTAAGATCTTGCCGGTGGCAGCATCCAGACAGGTCAGCGGCACGCTGAGTCCCAACGTCACATAGACGCGGTCGCCGATGGCGACGAGGCGGCGGGGGAGTTTCGCCGGGCCGCTCTTGTAGGGGTTGAGCGGGTTGTGCCAGCTCGACAGGGACCGGGCTTCCACAGGATGGTTCCGTTGAAGGCGTCACGGGCAATCAGGGTGGGTTTGGCGGGCTGCATAATGGATGCCATGGAGCCTTCATCGAAAATATAGAATAGGCGTCCTCCGGAAGAGACCAACGCAGTCATGCTGGCCATGCGGTCGTGGTGCCGCGCCCAGCGCGGGCTGCCGATCCACTGCACCCGGCGCGGTGGGCCTACCACTTCGTCTTGCGCCACCGTGTTGCCGGTGGCGTCGTGCAGATAGTGTGTCCACTCGTCGATTTCCGCGGGGACGGGCTTGACCGTCTTTTTGCCCGCCACGACGGCCGTGCCACCCGGGGTCAACACACGCATGATTTCGTGCTGCGCCACGCGGCCGGCGCCACTCGGCATCATAAGCAGATTCACCATGTTATCGATGTAGGGCAGATTAACGCCGTCAAATCCGCGGACCGTTACCTTCCCCTGAAGTCCGGCCTGCTGAATGGTTTTCCGGATCTTGGAGATTCTGGCGGGATCGGTATCCAGTCCCTGGACAACATAGCTGTCGTTTATTCGCAGGCTGGAGATCAGGGAGGCGTCGTTGCGGCCGACATGGACGATAAGTCCGCCCTGGACGCCGGATTCCGTCACTGCTTTCAGTGCCTCTGGAACCGCGGCGCGGCCATTTCCGGCGAGGAACAGCAGTGTGATTGACAACACCACGTTAAGGGGGGACCGTTGCATAATAATTCTCCAGAGCTAGTTCATTTCTCCACAACTGATATTACATTTTGACATCGAGTTCTCGTCAAAGAGTCATACCATTGGCTTGAGAAATCGTCAATAGAAGGCTCATTCTCTCTGCAATGATTGGTGATCCGGACGCACCGCTCAAGACAGCATCAGCCCGCGGCTCTATCTGTCGCTCGATCCGGAACTGACCAATCTGCGAGTTCGGCAAAAGCAGTGAACTCTTGCCGCCCGCACCGGGATGACGGGGAGGTTCTTCAGGTGATCGCCCGGCTCTGTCTTCGTTTGTGCTCACTGAAAAGCTTTTTCGCGACGATGGACAATGTAACACGCGCCGACGTATACTGCTGCGGCCCTGGGGCCAACTTCGGACGGCTTCTCTTGGAAAGGCCGAGACGTACAGACAGGCATAATGTGAGTATCTAGCGCGGCAACCGTCGCAGCCGAAAAGGGAATTGCATTTTCAGCGCCTCGTGCTGACCGACTAAGGCTGGTGATCACCTACGGAATGGATGTTATCACCTGAGTTCATGCGTTCAGATTAAGCGATCGACGGACAAGACATGAGACCATGATCAATCAAACCATCGCACACTATCGAATCACCGCCGAACTCGGCCTAGGGGGCATGGGCGAGGTCTATCGGGCGATCGATACCAAGCTCGATTGTGACGTGGCCATCAGGGTCTTGCCCGATGAGTTTGCCGACGACGCCAAACGCCTGGCGCGTTTCGAACGTGAGGCCAAGGCACTGGCGAAACTGAACCATGCCAACATCGGCACGCTTCATGGCTTCGAGGAACACCAGGGCAAACGCTAGTCATGGAACTCGTCGAAGGGCAGACCCCTGCCGAACGATTGAAACGAGGATCTTTGGCCCATGAAGAGACGCTGGAGACCTGTCAACACATCGCCGAGGCCCTGGAGGCCGCTTACGCCCAGGGCATCATTCACCGGGAGTTATCCCAGACGCCGGGCGGATTCCTTTTTGAAGTAAACGCCCGCAGGGTTCAGGAGAGAAAATTTATGAGAATCAGCCCTCACCACACTATGTCGATGCCAGGCGCCACGCGCCGCTTCACCTTCCTCGCCCTCCTTCTTTTCTTGTCTCAACTCTCGACGCTGCCGGCCGTCGCGACGCCTCGGCCCAATGTCGTCATCTTCCTTGCGGACGACCAGGGGTGGGGCGACCTCAGCGTCCACGGGAACAAGAATCTTTCTACCCCGAATATTGACTCGCTGGCCCGAGACGGCGCGCTGTTCGACCGCTTTTTTGTCTGCCGTGTTTGCGCGCCCACCCGGGCCGAATTCCTCACCGGCCGATACTATCCCCGCACCGGTGTTCGCGGCGTTTCCACCGGTCAGGAACGCCTCAACGTGGACGAAATCACCATCGCGCAGACCTTCAAAAAAGCCGGGTACCGCACCGGTGCCTTCGGCAAGTGGCACAACGGATCACAAGGCCCCTATCATCCCAACGCCCGCGGCTTTGACGAATACTATGGGTTTACCTCGGGCCATTGGGGCAACTACTTCGATCCCATGCTTGAACACAACGGCAAGATCGTGCGGGGCAAGGGCTACATCACCGACGATCTGACCGAGAGGGCAATGACTTTCATCGACGAAAACAAAGATGAGCCCTTCTTCTGTTACCTGCCTTATAACACACCCCACTCGCCCATGCAGGTCCCGGACGAATTCTTCGACCGGGTTGCCCATCGCCCGCTGGAGATGCACAACCGAGATCCCCAACGCGAGAACATGCCCCACCTGCGGGCGGCCCTCGCCATGTGCGAAAACATCGACTGGAACGTCGGACGCGTTCTCAAGAAACTCGACGATCTCGAGCTGACGGACAACACGATCGTCATTTACTTCAGCGACAACGGCCCCAACGGATGGCGTTGGAATGGCGGCATGAAGGGGCGCAAAGGGTCGATCGATGAGGGCGGCGTTCGGGTGCCCTTTCTCATTCGTTGGCCCGGAAAAATAAAGCCGGGTCTGCGCGTCGAACAAATAGCGGGCGCCGTCGATCTTCTTCCCACACTCGCCGAGTTCGCCGGCATTCCCCTGATCGGCAAGAAGCCCATCGACGGAAGAAGTCTCCAACCCCTGCTCCTCGGTCAGGCGCGGGAGTGGGAGGATCGTAACATGTTTCATTTCGCTGGGGGTCGCACGACTCGAGGAAACAAGAAGGAGCCCCTGGTCAGCGTGCGAAACCAACGCTTTCGCCTGGATGCCTTCGGCAATCTCTTCGACATGGTCACCGATCCGGGGCAAGATCGAAACGTTGCCGCGCGTCATCCGCGCGTGGCGAAATCGATGAGTGCCGCAGCTCGGCAATTCCTCGCCGAACTCGAGGGTTCCCTGGGCCCCGATGACCGGCCCTTTCCGATTGGCTTCTCCAAATCGACTCCGCTTCCGGCCCGCGATGGCAAGGCGCACGGCGACGTCGAACGCAGCGGAAGAGCCCCCAATTGTTCCTTTTTCAGGAACTGGACCCGCAAGGACGACAAGATTACCTGGGATGTTGAAGTGACAGAAACGGCGGCATACCAAGTCGTCATCTACTACGCCTGTCCGCAAGCGGATCTGGGTTCCACGATCGAGCTTTCCTTCAAAGGCGTCACCCTCGAAGGGAAGGTTACCCAGGCCAACGACCCTCCCCTGCGCGGAGCCGAAAACGACCGCACACCAGATCGCGGCGGCGAATCTTATGTCAAGACCTTCAAGCCCATGACCCTGGGAACGATCCGCCTGGAAGCAGGCCGCGGCGAACTCGCCATACGAGCCACCGATATTCCCGGCAGTCAGGTCATGGAGGTGCGGCTTCTCATGCTCAACCGGTGAGGAGGCCGGTGTCTATGCCATCGGTCACCCCTATTGCTCGCCCGGTTCCTAAACCCGCACAACAATAACATGACCGCTTAGGGATCGTCCAGGAATAAGTTGTGCAATTTAAGGTCCAAGTGTGCCCCATATTGGGTCGCGCCCGACTGAGTGAAACCACAGGCGTAGCTGTTCTACGTCGCGGATTTCGCGATTGAGAAGCGGTCAAAGATGGGGTGCAATTGGCATTCAAATGTGGAAGTTATTTCTTGACGGTTCCTTAGGGTAACTACGGCTGCGGCAGCGGCCGACCGGAGGTCCAGGGTAGTTTTGCATCTTCCAGGTCTCGCTGCAGGTCGCGGTAGTCCTCATCAATACACTTTCGGATCTCCGTTTGAATGGCGTCGAACTCTGTCTGGGCAATGTGAAAGTCTTGTCGCTGTGTCTGCGTGGGACCAAAAGAGGATCCCGCGGTGTTCATGGCCGAACCGATGCGCTGGCTGATGGAGAGTGGGGCCGGCTCGTCGTAACGAGACTTAATGCTGCCGCCCACCAGCGACTGGCGCAGATCCTGCAATTGCAGCTCTAGACGGCGGGTCTCTTGGTGGAGGTCCGGGAGATCCTGGTCCGATTGGATAAGCGCGCGTTTGATGTCCTTCAATTGTTCCAGAACTTCCTCTGTTTTGCGGGCCGTGCCGCGTATGATGCGTTGCAAGGCGGCAACCTGGCGGTAATAGTCCAGGTCGTCTTCGCGCTCGGCCTGCTGACGTATGCCCTCTTGCAGCGGGATCACCTGAAAGGTCCGGGCCGAGCCCAACGATGTCACCTCGCCCCGGTAGCGCTTCTCGGCCTGAACCGTGTATCGTCCCGGCGTGACCTGGGGACCACGTCCCCCCACCGTAGCCGACGAGGCATGAGACAATCCCCAATTGACCCGGTGGAGTCCCGAAGAGGTCGGGGCTTTGACGCGGTTCACGACTCCGCCTTGGGCGTCCTTGATCACCAAGGTCAGGGTGGGCGTTTCCTCCTCTGCCTCCTGTTCAAGTGTTTCCCAGCCCGGATAGGGGGTGTCCCCTCCCTGCTTTTTGGTCTTGGCCTCCTGGCGACGACGTATTTGCCGTTGGGTCTGCAAGCTCTCACGCAAATAGTAGGTAAAGAGAGCCCCATGAGGTGGGTTGGGCGCGGTAAAGAAACGATCCCCCCGCGATCCCTGCTTGCCACGCGTCTGGACATAGAGACCTGTCTTGCGGACGGGAAAGAGGAGAAAGTCATCTTTAGCGATGGCATCTTTGCTGAGCTGTCTGAGAAAACTGTAGTCGTCCAATATGTAAAAGCCGCGCCCAAAGGTGGCGCCGATCAGATCGTTTTCCCGACGCTGGATTTCGAGATCTCGAAAGGGAATGGTGGGAACCCCGCCGGAGAGTTTGATCCAGTCCTGTCCCCCGTCGAGGGTCACATAGAGTCCAAACTCGGCGCCCAGGAAACAGAGTTCCGGACGGACGTGATCCTGCACGAAGCGCCAGAGGATCTGTCGTTCGGGTAGGTTGCCGGTGATGGCGTCCCAGGTATGGCCCCGGTCGGTGCTCTTGACGAGGTAGGGTTTATAGTCGCCAAATTTATGGGCATCCAGAACGGCGTAGACGGTATTGACATCGTGAAGGTCGGCCTTGATGTCATTGACGAAGGCCTCTTCCGGGACGCCATAGACACGATCGACGCGGCGCCACTGTTTGCCGCCATCCTCGGTCACCTGGATGAGTCCGTCATCCGTCCCTATATAGATGAGTCCCTCCTGAAGAGGGGACTCCGAGATGGAGGTAATGTTGCCGTACTGCGACATGGCCCCGGTGTCATAAATCGAATCGATGCTCCAGACCCGTTCCATGTGTTCGCGTTGGTATCGATCGCGATTGCGGGACAGGTCGGGACTGATGGTCGTCCATGAGTCCCCCCGGTCGTCGCTGCGATGGAGATACTTGGAACCAAAATAGAGGCGCGTATGCGAATGGGGACTGATGAGGAGGGGAGAGTCCCAATTGAAACGCAGGTCGTCCTCCCCCGAGGCCGGGCGAGGACGAATCGACACCGACTCGCCGGTGCGGCGGTCGACGCGACGCAGATTGCCCTGCTGCGATTCGCCGTAGAGCGTATCCGGGTCTGCGGGGTCAAGCGCACAGTCGTGGCCGTCGCCCCCAATGACGATGCGCCAGTCGCTATTCGTGATACCCGAGCGGTTTGTGGTGCGACTGGGGCCGTATTGGGTGGAATTGTCCTGCGTCCCCCCAATGATATGATAGAAGGGGAGGTCGTTATCGGAGGCGACCTTGTAGAACTGTGTCAGGGGCAGATTCTCGAAGAACTCATAGGTCTTGCCCTGATCATGGGAGCGGTAGAGTCCTCCGTCGCAGCCCACCAGGAGAAAATCGGGGTCTTGAGGATGGAAGGCCACGGCGTGGTTGTCCACGTGTTTATGGGAGCTTCTCACCGTCTCCCAACTTCGACCCCCGTCGTCGGTGCGGCCCAGATTCACATTGGCATGATAGAGCGTATCGAAACGGTGCGGATCGCAAAAGAGTTCCTGGTAATAGTGCGGGCCCGTACCACCGCTGGTGTAGTCACTCATTTTGGTCCAACTCTGACCCCCGTTTTCGGAACGCCAGATCCCACCTTTGCGCCCGGCCAACTCGATAGAGGCATAGACGATCTTGGGTTTTTGGGGGGACACGGCCAGGGCGATCTTGCCCTTGTCGCCTCCCGGCAATCCTCCCTTGAGTTCCTGCCAGGTCTGGCCCCCATCCACAGATTTGTGGATACCCGACTCCGGCCCACCATTGACGAGGGCCCAAACCGTACGATGACGTTGGTGGGTGGCCGCATAGAGCACATCCGGGTTACCCGGCTCGAAGACCACATCCGTGACCCCGGTGTAGGGCCCCTTGTGAAGTATGACCTCCCAGGTCCGACCGCCGTCGATCGTTTTGTAGAGGCCCCGTTCGCCCCCGGAGGACCACAGCGGACCCTGGGCGGCGACGTATACCGTGTCGGCATTGCGGGGATCCACGAGAATGCGGGCGATGTGTTCGCTCTCCTTGAGCCCCATGTTCTTGAAGCCCTTGCCCCCGTCGAGGCTCTTGTAGACGCCATCGCCATACCCCACGTGACGCCCGCCCACATCCTCACCCGTTCCCACCCAAAGGGTGTTGGGATTGGTGGGATCGATTGTCACGCAGCCCAGGGAATAGGCCCCATACTTTTCGAAGATGGGTTTCCACGTCGTGCCGGCATTGACCGTTTTCCAGAGGTTTCCCGAACCGGCGGCCACATACCAGGTATTGGGGTGTTCCGCATCGATGGCGATGTCGGCAATACGTCCCGACATCAGGGCCGGCCCGATGCCGCGCAGCTTGATCCCGGAGAGTAAGCCGCTGTTGAGCTTGGGTTGGTTGGGTTCGTTGTCTGACTCTGACGCCCATCCCCCGCAGGCAATACCGGCCACCCATAACAACGTCACTATCTTGTATCGCATGTGTTTTAGCCTCCTCGAGAATCACTCTGTTTATGGTCATTGAATCTCTTGCGGTATTTGCCGTCCCGGTGTCCAGGGGACGCCAAGCTGATCCATTGCTTGTTCCAAGGCCGCCAAGTCACCATCCACCGATCGCTGCAAACGCGAACGCACTTTCACGTAGTGTTCCTTGGCGATCTCGAATTGGCGCCGCTGGGTTTGGGTGGGCGCCGCGCTGGTCCGGAAGCTTCCTCCCGCCCGGTTGATGCGCTGACGCAGTGAGGGGGAGGTGGGTTCGAAGCGTTTGGACACCGTACGATCGCCGCGTATCACCACGGCGAGGGCGTCCAGATCCCGCTCGATGCCGCGGGCCCGGACGATCAGAGCCTCGCTGGCCTGAGGAGTCCCATAGAGGGCCTGCTTGGCGGCGGCGACACGATTGACGGCATCCTTCAGCGCTTGCTCCAGACTCTGCACGGCATGTTGTAACTCGGCGACACGTTTCTCAAAGGCAAACTTGGCCTGGCGATCGACAGGTAGACGATGGCGCTCCAAGGGGACCACTTCAAAGGATTGAGCTTGCGTGAGGTCGGTGAATTCACCATCCACGTATTGAGACAACTGGACCGTGTAGGTACCGGGCAAGACGGCCGGGCCGCTGCCGCTGTCACGCCAAGGATCGTCCGCGTTGCCCTCACTGACGGGCGTCAACCGGGCATGACGCAGGTCCCAGGCAACGCGGTGGATGCCCGAGCCGGCCGGACCCTTGATGCGACGGATGACCCCGCCGCCATGATCCTTGACGGTCAGGTAAACCAGGGGCGGGTCCTCGGCATCCTCTCGGCGCAGCGCCTCCCAACTGGGATACTGGACCGGCTTGCCCTCTTTCTGTAGCTCGCCTTCGCGTTTTTTGCGGAGTTGGCGTCGGGTCTTCAGACCCTCTTTGAGGTGGTAAGTGAAGACCGCGCCGAAAGGCGGATTGGGGGCCGTGAAAAAGGCGTCACCCAATGAGGACTTGCCACCTCCGCCGAGAGGGGCATCCTGGACATACAGCCAGGCCTGCTTGACCGGAAACAACACGGCCTGCTCTTTCAAGAGGTCCGGCGTGATCTGGCGGAGGGGTGAATAGTCATCCAAGATCAAGATACCCCGTCCAAAGGTGGCACAGACCAGATCGCACTCGCGCGCCTGGATCTCCAGGTCGCGGAATGGAATCGTGGGCGCGCCGCCCTTGAGGCGAATCCAGTGAACTCCCCCGTCGAGGCTGAAAAACAGCCCAAACTCGGTGCCTACGAATAGCAGATCCTCGCGCACCGGGTCCTGTTGGATGGTCCAGACGACGTGCCGCTCGGGCAGATCACCGCTGACGGAGGTCCAGCTACGACCACGGTCTTCACTCTTGAGCACATAGGCCCTGAAGTCACCGCGTTTGTGGTTGTTGAACACGGCAAAAACGGTATTGGCATCGTGTACGCCGGCCTTGAGATCGGCGACATAGGTGTGCTCCGGAATGCCGGGAAAGAACTCGATGCGGCGCCAGTGACGTCCCCCGTTTTCGGAGACCTGGATCACACCGTCGTCTGTACCCACATAGAGGAGCCCCTCCTGCAGAGGAGATTCGTCCAGGGACACAATGTTGCCGTAGAAGGAGGTCCAGACGTTCTTCCAAACCGACTCCGTGCTCCACAACGTGCCCATGACCTCGAGTTGGTTACGATCAATCTGTCGCGTGAGGTTGGGGCTGACGGCACGCCAGGAATTGCCACGGTCATCGCTGCGGAAGAGACGATTGGCCGCGAAATAGAGGCGCGTGGGGCTGTGGGGACTGAGCAGCAGAGGGGTGTCCCAATTCCAGATCAAAGGCGGCTCATTCGGTTCGGGTTGCGGTTGGATGTCGATTCGCTCACCACTGCGACGGTCGAAACGAACCAGGGCGCCGTACTGAGACTGTGAGTAGACAATATTGGGATCCGTGGGATCCACACGCGTCTGGTAGCCGTCACCCCCGGCGGTGACGAACCAATCACTGCTGCGGATTCCGTGGCGGTTGGTGGTCCGGGAGGGACCACCCAGGGAACCATTGTCTTGGGTGCCGCCATACACGTAATAGAAGGGTTTGCTGTTGTCGATGCCGACGCGGTAGAACTGCATCACCGGCAGGTTCGGGACATGACGCCAGCTATTGCCACGATCCCAGGACTCGTAGATGCCCCCATCGCAGCCGATCATCAGGTAATCGGCATCTTGCGGATCGAAGACCAGGGCATGGTCGTCGACGTGCTTGAATCGTGAGTTGACGCGTTGCCAGGTCTTGCCGCCATCTTCCGTGACCTGCAGGAAGGTATCCATGGAGTAGACTCGATCGATCTGGTGGGGATCGGCGAATAGTTCCTGGTAATACTGCGGGTCCGTGGTGATATAGTCACTCATTCGTTGCCAGTTTTCGCCACCGTCCCGGGAACGGAAGAAACCGCTCTCTCCCCAGCTCGCGGCCACAATGGCGTAAAGCACCTGAGGCTGCTGAGGAGACAGGGCCAAGCCAATACGCCCAAGGTGCACGCTGGGCAGGCCCTTGACGATCTTGCGCCAAGTCTTCCCCGCGTCGGTACTCTTGTAGATCGCCGATTCGGGTCCACCGGCCACCAGGGCCCAGACATGACGTCGCCGTTGGTACGACGTCGCATAGAGGACATCGGGATGGTGGGGATCCATGGCGATGTCACTGACACCCGTGTTCTCGCTGATCGTGAGCACGGCCTCCCAAGTTTGCCCTCCGTCTATGGTCTTGTAGAGTCCCCGTTCGCCCCCCGGGGCCCAGAGCGGCCCTTGTGACGCGACGTACACCACTTGAGAGTCGCGGGGATCGATCAGGATCTTGCCGATATGCTCGGAGGTCTTAAGACCCATGTGGGTCCAACTCTTGCCGGCGTCGATGCTCTTGTAGACACCGTCACCGTAGCCCGCGCTGCGTTGGCTATTGTTCTCTCCCGTCCCCAACCACAGGACCTGGGGATTCCGGGGGTCGATGGCGATACACCCAATCGAATAGGCGCCGTGATTGTCAAAGATCGGCGTCCACGTGGTGCCGTTGTTCGTCGTTTTCCAGACGTTGCCCGAGGCCACCGCCACATACCATGTGCTGAGGCGAGTGGGGTCCTTGACGATGTCACTAATACGTCCGGACTTAAGGGCCGGGCCGATGTTGCGGAGCGTCAAGCCGGAAAAAGTCCCCGCGTTGAGCCCAGGCGGCTCGTCACCCGCATGCAAGGCCGATGATACCAGCAGCACACACATCAGGTTGACCCAGACAGGGATTCGACGACGCCTCAGGGCACTCTTCATATCACGGCTCCTCAGATTCTTTGCAATAGTCTCTAGTTTACCCCTTGGAGTTGCTTTAACCAAGCTTAAACAGACATTTACGGCAAGTCTTTGGCGTTCCTCTGCCTTAGGAACCGGCAAGAAATAACTTGGACTTTTGGATGCCCAATTGCACCGCATCTTTGGCCGCTTCTCACTCGCCAAATCCTCACTGTAGCCCACTACACCTCCGGTTTGGCTCAATCGGCGCGA
>JADFMM010000107.1 GCA_022563885.1 Planctomycetota bacterium
GCCGACTCCGGTACGAGCCTCTAAACCCCCAAGCTATCCCGCCGACTGAGTTCACCCGTCGCGCAGTCCCGTTGCACGGTGTATCCCTTCAGCGGCAGGATATGCTCATGCACCGCATCGATAATGTCTACCGGAAAGGGGAAGAAGGCTTCTTCAACTTCATCGGGGGGCGTGATCCAGTTGCGGGCGCCGACGACCACGGGCGGGGCGTCTAGTTCGTCGAAAGCAAGCTGGGTGATCTTGGAGGCCATGGTGTGCAGGTAGCTGCCCCGCTCACAGGCGTCGGAGGCGAGCAGGATCTTGCGGGTCTTGCGGATCGATTCGATGACCGGCTCGTAGTTGAAGGGGACCAGGCTGCGGGCGTCGATGACCTCGCAACTGAGGCCATGGGTCTGCTCCAGTTGCTCGGCGGCTTCGAGGGCACGATAGAGGGTGGCGCCGATGGTCAAGAGGGTGAGGTCCTTGCCTGCCTTGCGAATCGCGGGTTCCCCTAAGGGGATTTCGTAGGATTCTGTGGGGACGCCGCCCGCGATGAATTCTTCGGCGATGCCGTAGAGGCGTTGGCTTTCGAAGAAGATGACGGGGTCGGTGCCGGTGAGGGCCGCGGCCATCATGCCCTTGGCGTCGTAGGGGGTCGCCGGGAAGATGACCTTGAGGCCGGGGATGTGGGCGACGATGCTGGTCCAGTCCTGGCTGTGCTGGGCGCCGTACTTGCTGCCCACGGAGACGCGGAGGACGACGGGCATCTTGAGCAGGCCGCCGCTCATGGACTGCCACTTGGCGAGCTGGTTGAAGATCTCGTCCCCGGCTCGGCCCATGAAGTCACAGTACATCAGTTCGATGAGGGCCCTGCCTCCCTCCAGTCCGTAGCCGACGCCGGTTCCGACGATCGCGCCTTCTGAGATGGGGGCGTTAAAAAGGCGGTGGTAGGGGAGGGTCTCCGTCAAGCCGCGATAGACGGCAAAGGCGCCGCCCCAGTCTCGGTTTTCTTCGCCATAGGCGATGAGGGTGGGATCGGTGTGGAAGGCATCGTGGATGGCCTCGAAGAGGGCATCCTTCAGGCCGATGCAACGGCTGTCCTTGAGGCGCTGCCCATTCTCATCGAAGGCGGAACGGCTGCGGCTCGCCAAGGATTTGACGCGGGGGTTGTCCCCCTTGCTGAGGAGGGTCTCGGGTTGCCGGGTGGTATCCATCGATTCGATCCGCGTGTTGGAGAACATGGTTTTCTCCAGTAAGCAGCCCTTCTTCTTCAAATCGGCCCGGGGTGAGAGGTCGAGGTCAATCGCCTTGCGGAAGGCCCGGAGGATGAGCGCCTCGGCCTTCTCGTGGAGGTCGTCCAGGTCCATTTGATCACAGACCTGGGCTTGGCGCAATTCCTCGCCGAAGTTGTTGAGCGGGTCACAGGCCTGCCAGGCCTCGATCTCGCTCCGGTCGCGGTAGCTGCTCTGGTCCGAGGGGCTGTGCCCGCTGTAGCGATAGGTCAGAGTGTCCAACAGCACCGGGCCGTCTCCCCGTTCCAGGACCTCTCTCTTGCGCAAGATGGCATCGGCGACGGCGAGTGGATTGTATCCGTCGATTCGCTCGGCGTGCATTTGATCGGGTGTGACACCGGCGCCCATGCGGGCCAGCATGCCGAAGCCCATGGTCTCGCCCTGGGGTTGGCCGCCCATACCGTAGAAGTTGTTATAGAAGTTGAGGATCAGGGGTAATCCCCCTCGGTGAGCCCCCTCCCACAGTTCCTTGAACTGATCCATGGTAGCGAAGCAGATGCCCTCCCAGACCGGGCCGCAGGAGGCGGAGGCGTCGCCGATGTTGCCGATGATGATCCCCCTCTTCTGGTTGCATTTCTTGTAGAGCGCGGCGCCGACCGAGATGTCACCCGAGCCGCCGACGATGGCGTTGTTGGGGTAGATGCCGAAGGGGGTGAAGAAGGCGTGCATCGAGCCGCCCATGCCCTTGTTGAATCCGGACTCGCGTCCGAAGATCTCGGCCAGCGTGCCGTAGACCAAGAAGTCGGTCGCCAGATCCTTAACGGAGCCTTCGGCCCCCTGTTCCACAATCCTGAGGCAGGCGCCGGCGAAGAAGGTCTTCATGATGTCCATCAGCGTCGTTTCATCGAGCCGCTGGATGGCGGAGAGTCCCTTGGCCAGGATCTCGCCGTGGCTGCGGTGGCTGCCATAGATGTGATCATCGATGTCCAGATGGAAGGCCTGGCCGACGGCGGCGGCCTCCTGTCCGATGGAGAGGTGAGCGGGCCCCTTGTGCGTATACTCGATGCCCTGGTAGGCGCTGCGCAGCTTGATGTCGTTGAGCATGTTCTCGAAGTGACGGATGATCACCATGTCACGCTGAATGCGATAGAGATCGGCCTTGCTGTAGCGCTTGAATTCGTCTTGAATGGTCTTGTCATACTGGTTGACGGGGATCGGCGTGAATTCAATGGTGCTCTTGAGGCGAACGTCTTGCGGCAGGATCATCTGGCTTTTTGGCATGTCTCATGACTCCTGAGGATAGGTTTGTCCCTGAAGGATCGGTTTATCCGCTGATGCGTTTGCGGATTGCTGCGGGAAGATGACGTTGATCCCTTGTTTATTCAAGAATTCGGTCCAGGCCTCGTCCGGACGCTTCTCCGTCACGATGGTGGAGACCTGGCTCCACTCCACGATGCGGTAGAGGGCGGGCGATCCAAATTTACTGCTGTCTACCAGCAGGATGGTTTCCTGGGCATTGGCCACCGCCTGACTGATGAGGGCGGCACTGTCGACGTCGATGGAGGTGGGGCCGAAGTCCATGGCCAGCCCGTCGCTGCCGAAGAATGCGCGGTAGCCCCGCAGTCGCTCCAGCGAGGCCCCGGCCATGGGGCCGACGGCGTCCATGCGGTCGGGCCGGTAGTGACCTCCCAGCAGCAGAACACGGACACCCGGGGCCGTTAGCTCCTGGGCGGTGCGAATCGAGTTGACGATCACGGTCAGTCCCCGCCTGCTCCGCAGGTAGCTAGCCGTTTCGAAGCTGGTGGTCCCGGAATCGAGAAAGATCTGATCGCCGTCCTGAATCAGCGTGCTGGCCAGCTCGCCCAAGGTCTTCTTGGCCCCGACGTTTCGTACCGACTTGGAGAGAAAGGAGTAGTCGGACTGTTGGAGGACGCTGGCGCCGCCATGCGTCAGTTGCAGGAGGCCCTCGTCGGCGAGATTGTGGAGGTCCCTACGGACGGTGGCTTCGGAGACCTTGAGGTCTGTCGAAAGACGACCCACCTCGACCCGGCCGTTCTGGTAGGCTTGGGCCAGGATGCTCTCGCGGCGTTGTTGCATGGATGAAGCCATCGGTGCTACTTTCTCCGGTGTTGCCCAGATTTTGGCCTGCATTGGCCAGAATTGCCCCGAAACCCGATTAAATCAAAAAACGAGCATGGGGGCAACATAATTTGTTCATTAATTGATTGATTGGTGATCGATTTTGAAGTATTCTTGCCGGAGTTCAAGGCTTTGTCTGAAAACTCCGGCGTCGGCCCGAGAGCGAGTCATTTTTTCGCCTGGCAAAGACGGCGAAGCAGGCGATGTTTTTTTATCGTCGATGGAGCCGGATGCAGCCAGGCGGGACAACTGCGGCTGCCTTTATCCGACAGTGGCTGCGTTAGCAGCAATTGGAACAACTAAAGAAAAGGGCCGCTCGAAGCCAGATCGAGTTTTCCGACACAGCCAAACATCTTGTGATTTGGACAGGCGGGTAGGCATGTACAGATTATCCTTGGGTGAATCATCCTCTTCGCCGCGGGAGGCCATTGTGGCCAAGTGGCTGAAGGCCGAAGGCCAAGTGGTCACGGCGGGCGACTCGATTGTCCGCCTCGAAACCGGCGATGCCAATCTGGAGCTTACCTCGGCGGTGGCCGGCACGGTGAGACAGATCGCCATCCGTGAGGGGCTGGCTTGCCGGGTGGGGCAGGTGCTCTGCTATGTGGGCGACCCCGCCGAGCCGATCCCCGCCGTGTCGCCTGTCAATGATGCTCCCACAGTGTCGGCCAGGGCGTCGGCGCAAGAATCCAAGGAGACTGTGCAGACGCCCACCACAATTCCTGAGGAAGCGCTCATGTCACCCGACACACCATCATCATCTTCTTCGCCATCATCTTCGCCAACAACAGGCCCGACGGGCCAGGTGATTCCCATCCTCATGCCTCAGGCCGGTCAGTCGATGGAAGAGGGTACTGTCCTCGAGTGGAAGGTCGCCGAGGGCGACAGCATCTCCGAGGGACAAGTCATCCTGGAGATCGAAACAGACAAGGCCAACATGGATGTGGAGGCGGTGGACTCCGGTCGTCTGGCCAAGATCGTGGCGCAGGCCGGCGCGATCGTGGAGGTGAAGGTGCCCATTGCCTATCTGGCCGACAACGATGCCGACGTAGAGGCCTTCATCGCCGGGCAGGGGATGGCCCCGGAGGCACCCGCCGATCCCTCCCCGTCCGTCACGAGGGACGAAACGCCTGTTACAGGGGCAAAGACCGCATCGTCCGTTCGCTCTTCCGGCCGTGTGAAGGCGTCACCGGCGGCCCGAAAACTGGCGGCCCAAAAGAACATTGACTTGAACAGAGTTTCTCAGGGCTCCGGGCCCGGGGGGCGGGTGCTGACGACCGACTTGGCCTCTGTTGAGGCTGCCCCTGGTTCTAGTGTCGGCGGCCAACTCAGCAAGATGCGACGGGCCATCGCCCGCAACCTGCTCTTTTCGAAACAGACGATTCCCCACTTCTACGCTAAGGCCACGATCGAGGCGCAGCGCCTCTACGAGACCTATGGCCGCGTGAAGTCAGGTCAATTCCAGTGCACCATCAACGATTTTGTCGTGGCAGCCTGCGCGAGGTCGGTCCGAGAGTTCGAGCCCTTCCGCGGTCAGTTTCAGGCGGACGAGACCATCAAGGTATTTCCCGACTGTAACATCGGATTGGCCGTGGGCACGGACGAGGGCTTGACGGTGCCGGTGGTCCTCCACGCGGACCGATTGACTTTGGATGCGCTCGCCGCCGAGATCCGTAACATCGTCGAGGGAGCGCGGCGGGGCAAAATGGCCAACGTCGGCCAGGGCGTCTTTACCATCACCAATCTGGGCATGTTCGGGGTCGAATCCTTCCAGGCGATCATCAATCCGCCGGAATCTGCCATCCTCGCCGTGGGCGCCCTGCGTGAAGATGTGAAAGTCGAAAATGGAGCGATCAAGCCCACCCGTCTGATGGCGCTCACACTCAGTGTGGATCATCGCGTGATCGACGGCGTGGTGGCGGCCCGGTTTTTGGCGCGGGTCAGGGAACTGTTGGAGGCGCCTGAGCAACTGCTTTAATGAAATTGACGCGCGCCAAGCCGCAAAGAAGTATTAGAGAACCCAACAAAGATAACTTTGCGTCTTGGCGCCTTTGCGCGAGACCAATAAACGTAAGGCTACAACATGAGTACTGAATACGACATCACCGTGATCGGCGCCGGCCCGGGGGGCTATGTGGCCGCCTTGAAGGCCGCCCGCATGGGCGCGCGGGTGGCGGTTGTCGAGAAGGGCCATCTCGGCGGCGCTTGTTTGAACGTCGGTTGTATTCCCTCCAAGGCCCTGTTGGCTTCGGCCGAACTGCTCCACAAGATCCGTGCGGCCGGCTCCATGGGGGTGAAAGTCCACGGTGGCATCGAGTTTGACTGGGCTAAGATCCAGAAGCGAAAAGACAAGGTGATTCGCAAGCTGCGGGGGGGCATCAAGGGGCTGCTGGGGGCCGGCGACGTCCATTTGATGACGGGGACGGCCACGTTCAAGGCGGCGGGGACGCTGACCGTGACAACGAGCGAAGGCAAGGAAGAGACGATTCATACCAAGAACACCATCATCGCCACGGGGTCCGTGCCGGCCCGTGTGCCCGGCTGGCCCACCGATCCGCAGTGGGTCTGCACTTCGGACGAGGCCCTACACTGGAAGGCCTTGCCCAAACGCCTGCTGATCGTAGGCGGGGGCGTCATAGGCTGCGAGTTTGCCTGCATGATGCATGAGTATGGCGTGGAGGTCCACGTGGTCGAGATGCTGGACGGATTACTCACCGGCATGGAAAGCCAATTGGGCGACGCCTTGGAGGCAAGCTTCCGTCAACGGGGCATCCGGATCTTGACCTCCGCCAAGGTAGAGGGGATGACCGTGGGGCAGACCGATGTCACGGTCTCTGTTTCGGGAGAGGCGCCCTTGGCTGTGGATAAGGTCCTGGTCGCCATCGGGCGTCGTCCCAACACCGAACACCTGGGGCTGGATGCCATTGGCTTGGCACCCGATCGCGGCTTCCTTCGCGTCGACGACCGCATGCAGACCGAGGTGGCCGGCGTCTACTGCATCGGTGACGCCAATGGTCGATGTCTATTGGCCCACGCCGCCAGCGCTCAGGGAGAGGCCGCGGTGCAGGACGCTCTGGGCCGGGGTGAGGCCTTTTCCTTGCCCATTCCCAGTGCGGTCTATACCTTCCCCGAGGTCGCCGCGGTGGGCATGACGACACGGGAAGCGACAGAGCAGGGGATCCCGGTGAAAGTCGGCCAGTTTCCGATCGGGTATCTTGGCAAGGCGATGGCGGTGGGAGAGGAGGGTGGATTTGCCCGTGTGGTCAGACATCGCGACGACAACACCCTCCTCGGTGTGCACCTGATCGGTCACAATGCCACTGAGATCATCGAGGTGGCGACGGCCATGTTGACGATGAAGGCGGACACCCAGGCCTTGGCCAAGATGGTCTTTGCACACCCGACCCTTGGTGAGGCCGTCAAGGAAGCGGCCGAGGATTCGTTCGAGGCGGCCTTGCATCTACCGCCCCGCGAATTTGCGAAGGTGGTGGCGGCGGTCGAAGAAGTCTCGATTCAGTAAAACCAGTAATTCAGTAATCGGTAATCAGTGGCGGCTTGTTGGGAAACAGGCGGATGAGGGTGAATGAAATTTGGTTAAGTTTTAAGGGGCTTGAGAGAGTATGAAGATTGATCAAAGGGACAGCCTCGCTTTTCTGAGGTCTCTCGGATCCGTGGAATCGTTACAACGTGACGCACAGGAGGGTGTCGGTCAAGCGACGCCCTTGCTCTTTAACTGTCATATCCATCTGCCTCCCAACTTCTCGGCCTTTGAGAGCGTCGAACAGGCCGTGGACCTGGCCCGGGATCAGGGCGTGAAGGTGCTGGGGGCGAGCAATTACTATGACTTCTCGGTGTACGAACCCTTCGTGAGTCAGACGCAGACCGCCGGTATCTTCCCCCTCTTTGGGACCGAGATCATCGCCTTGGAGCGTGATCTGATGGCCCAGGGGATTCGTCTCAACGATCCGGCGAATCCCGGCAAAGTCTATATCTGTGGCAAGGGCATCACGCAGTTCCAGGTCCTGAGCGAGCGGGCCGAGGCCTTACTGCAGACGATCCGTCGCAACGACGTGAAGCGCATCGCCACCATGGTTCAGAAGATGGCCGACGTCTTCAAAGCGGGGGGGCTGGACACCGGCTTGACCGTGGAGCGGATCGTCGATCGCGTGGCTGCCCGGCATGGCTGTGATCGTGACACCATCACGCTGCAGGAACGGCACGTGGCTCAGGCCTTTCAGGAGGTGACGAGCGAGCTCTGCAAAAAAGACCCCGACAGTGCAAGGTGGCACGCTGTCTTGGGCACGACGCCTCGATCGGCCCGCGATGATGCGGTCGGTCTGCAGACCGAGATACGCTCCCATCTGATGAAGTCGGGGAAACCCTGTTTCGTTCCCGAAGATTTCCTAACGCTCGCTCAGGCGCGCGAGTTGATTAATGCCTTGGGAGGCATCGTTTGCTATCCGGTGCTGGCCGATGGAGTGGATCCTATCTGTGAGTATGAAAAAGACGCGGATACGCTGGTAGACCACTTACAGACCGAACGAATCTCCATGGTGGAGTTCATACCGCTACGAAATCAGCCCGACTGTCTGGAGGAATACGTCACCCGGATTCGTGCCGCAGGCATTGCCGTGGTCGCCGGCACCGAACACAATACACTGGCCCTCGATCCCATCGATCCGGCCTGTGTGGGAGCGGCGCCGCTGCCCGATACGGTACGGAGCATCTTCTGGGAGGGGACCTGTGTCTTGGCGGCGCACCAGTTCCTCGGTGCCCAGGGTGAATCGGGTTTCACCGACGGGCAGGGGCAGCCCAACATCCAGTATGCCTCCGCGGAAGAACGCATCGCCGCATTTGCGGCGCTGGGACGGACCGTCATGGCCCGGTATTTCGCCCGAGGGCCGGCAACAGACACGCTCAGAAAGGCCTCGAACTAGTCATGGGCCTTTCCAAAGACGATGTCATTCGGATCGTAGGCCCGGCGCTGAGAGGAATCTATCGATGCACACAGGTGTGCTATCGTGACGAGCCACCCGGCGCGGAGCGGCGATCGGTTCAGGTTCGATTCGGCAGCGATGCCTCTGCCGAAGAGATGGTGACTCAATTGCAGCAGCAGGTCGACACCGACGGCGATGATGTGCTTGTCCATGAAGTCGGAACTTTCTCCAGGCTGCCCGTCGACACCGCGACGGGTCGGGTCGCCGGCAAGGTTGCCGTGGTGACGGGGGCGGCCCAGGGCTTTGGCTTGGAGATTGCCCAGCACCTGGTCGCTGAAGGGGCCTACGTGGTCCTGGTGGATATCAACGAAGCGGGGGCGGTCGAGGCCGCAGCGGAGATTTGCGGACGCCATGGGGCCGGGCGGGCCCTGGGGCTGCCCATCGATGTCACGGACGCGGATTCCATCGAGGCGGCGATTCTGGAGGTCGTGAAGGCCTTTGGCGGCCTCGACCTCTTTGTGTCCAATGCCGGCGTCATCAAGGCCGAGAGCGTCAAGACACAGGCGCTGAAGGATTTTGAGTTCGTGACCGCGGTGAACTACACGGGGTATTTCCAATGCGTGCAAGCCGTCGCCTCAATCTTGGCGAGGCAACACCAAACCGATCCGACCTATACGAGTGACATCATTCAGATCAACTCCAAGAGTGGTTTGCAAGGCTCGAATCGCAACGGGGCCTATGCGGGCAGCAAGTTTGGGGGCGTGGGTCTGACCCAGTCCTTCGCCATGGAACTGATCGAGGATGGCATCAAGGTCAATGCCATCTGTCCCGGCAACTTTTTTGATGGACCCCTGTGGTCCAATCCGGAGAATGGTCTCTTCGTACAGTATCTCAGGACGGCCAAGATTCCCGGCGCCAAGACGATCGAAGATGTCAAGCATGCCTATGAAGCCAAGGTCCCCATGGGTCGTGGATGCACGACAGCGGATGTGATGAAGGCCATCTATTATCTCGTGGAACAGCAGTACGAAACAGGGCAGGCGCTCCCCGTGACGGGTGGGCAGGTGATGTTGAACTAGAAAAACAGTAATCAGTAATCAGTGATCCGTGATCCGTGGCTAGTGATTAGTGGGTAGCAAAATCAGTAATCAGTAATCAGTAATCAGTAATCAGTAATCAGTAATCAGTAATCAGTAATCAGTAATCAGTAAAGTCAGTAATCGGTAATTAGTAATCGGTGATCAGTTGGCTAGTCACTAGTCACTTATTTTATAAGAAAGGTCATGATGGCAGAGACACTTCCGGCAACGCAGTATGCCGTTCAACTCGTTGGTGCGGGTCAATTGAGCCTAAACAAAGAAAAGGCCGTGGACCGACCCGGGCCCTATCAGATCGTTGCTCGCATGGAGGGCGTGGGGCTGTGCTTCTCCGACCTGAAGCTTTTGAAACAGTTTTCCAATCATGCCCGTAAGAGTGACATCCTGAAGGGAGTGGATCCCGCCGTGCTGTCGGAGTTGCCCAGCTACAAACCGGGTGACGCACCGACCGTACCGGGTCACGAAGCGGTCTGTACGATTGTAGCGGTGGGGGACAAGGTGACGCGGTATACGCTGGGGCAACGCGTCCTCGTTCAGACCGACTATCGTTGGTTACGAACCGCGGAGTCCAACGCCGCCTTCGGATACAACCTGGAAGGGGGCCTGCAGGAGTATGTCTTGATGGATGAGCGGGTGATCGTGGATCCCGCGAATGGGGACGACTTCTTGATTCCCGTACCGGATCATCTGAGCGGCGCGGCCGTGGCCCTGGTGGAACCCTGGGCCTGTGTCGAGTGCTCCTATATCACCGACGAACGGAACACCCTGCTCCCGGGAGGGCAACTGCTCATCGTGGCCGATGCGGGGTGGGACATCGAGGGTGTGGCCGAGAGTTTCAGTCCCGACGGCAAGCCGGCGGCGCTGACCCTCCGGGTGGCCGATCCTGCCCAGTTGGGTCAGGCACGGGGGCTCGACCTGCCCGTAACCGAGGTGGCGAACTTGGAAGATCTCGTCGACGAAGGATACGATGACATCTGCTACTTCGGATCCAGCAAGACCACGCTCGACATTCTGAATGACAAACTCAATACGGGCGCGATCCTGAACGTGATCCTGGCCGGAAAATCCATCGGCACGCCGGTTTCGGTCGGTGTGGGGCGCGTCCACTACGGCCTGACGCGCTGGGTGGGAACGGTGGGGACAAATGCCGCCGAGAGTTACAAACACATTCCCGAGAACGGCGAATTTCGCGACTACGATCGGGCGATCGTGATCGGCGCGGGCGGGCCGATGGGACAGATGCACACCATTCGCCTGGTCTGTGCCGGTAAAAAGGATGTGTCGGTCACGGCGACCGATTTCGATGATGTGCGTTTGCGGGCCCTGGCCGCCAAGACGGAGGAACTTGCCCAGAAGCTGGGTGTGGAACTTAAGGTGATCAATCCGAAGAAACAGGCCCTCGAAGCGTCCTACACCTACTACGCCATCATGGCGCCGGTGGGGGCCTTGGTCGAGCAGGCCGTGACCAACAGTGAGGACAAGACCCTGATCAATGTATTCGCCGGCATTCCCTCTCCGATCAAGCATGACTTGGATCTGGATACCTATATCAAGAATCGCTGCTTCATGTTTGGAACCAGTGGTTCGCGCCTGTTGGACATGAAGATTGTGCTGGACAAGACCATCTCCGGCCAGTTGGATACCAACTGCTCCGTGGATGCCGTCAGTGGCATGGCCGGTGCCATAGATGGGATTCGCGCGGTGGAGAATCGTACCATGGCGGGCAAGATCATCGTCTTCCCGGCCCTGCGGGAGCTAGAGCTAACCCCCTTGAGCGAACTGCCGCAAAAGTATCCCAGCGTGGCGGAGAAGCTCAACAACGGCATATGGACGAAGGAGGCAGAGCAGGAGTTGCTCAAGGTCGCGAAGTAGCGTTCAGACGGTTTCGCTGCCCACGAAAGACGCGTGAACTCGCTCTGAAGATCGTGTTGAGGATTGTAGGATGAGCAAGGGACAAAACTACATCGCGGTGGATGTGGGGGCAGAGAGCGGTCGTGTCATGTTGGGTCGCCTGTCGGGAGACTCCCTGGTCCTCGAAGAGGCCCATCGTTTCCCGAACAAAACCGTTGAGGAGCAGGGCGCTCTGCACTGGGACTTTGCCCACCTGATGGCCGAGATCAAGATTGGCATTGGGCGAGCGGCGGCGCGAGAGAGTGACATCGAGAGCATTGGCGTGGATACCTGGGGGGTGGATATCGGGCTCCTGGATGGCGATGGCCGACTTCTGGAAAACCCCTATCACTATCGGGATAGTCTGACGCAGGGCATGGTGGAAAAGGCCTGCGAGACCCTGCCGCGTAAGACGATCTATGAGAACACCGGCATCCAGTTCATGCAGATCAATTCGCTCTACCAGTTGCTGGCCCTACAGTCTCATCGCCCCGAACTCGTGGACAAGGCTCATCACCTGCTCTTTATCGCCGACTTGATCATGTATCATCTGACGGGCCGCATGGGCGCGGAGTACACCCTGGCGAGTACGTCGCAGATGGTGGACATGTCGACCGGGACCTGGTCCGATCTCTTGATCGATGCCTTTGGTCTGCCGAGACGCATCCTGCCCGATATTATCCAACCCGGCACGCAGGCCGGTCGGCTCCTGCAGCAGGTCGCCGAGGAAATAGGGTGTGACCAGATTCCCGTCGTGGCCGTGGGGACGCATGACACCGCCTCGGCGGTGGCGGCCGTTCCGGTACAGGGCGATCGCAGTTGGGCCTATCTGTCCAGCGGTACCTGGAGCCTCATGGGCATTGAATTGCCCGAGCCCATCATTAATGATACTAGCTATGCCTTGGCCTATACCAATGAGGGCGGGGTTGGCAACACCATCCGCCTCTTGAAGAATATCATGGGCCTCTGGTTGGTCCAGGAGAGCCGCCGCGTGTGGACGGAGGCGGGCCGGGAATTCAGCTATGCCGAATTGACAACGATGGCTTCTCAAGCTCAGCCCTTCGGCGGCTTCATCGACGTGGACCATCCGGAGTTTCTCTCTCCCGGCCGCATGGTGGAAAAGATCAACACCTTCCTGTCGCAGTCGGGGCAAGACTCCGTGACGGAGAAAGGACCATTGGTCCGTTTCATTCTAGAAAGCTTGGCCTACCGCTACAGCCGTGTCATGACGGACTTGGAGGGATTGGTGGGGCATCCCATCGAGCGACTCCACATCGTAGGGGGTGGTATTCAGAACGAACTGCTCTGCCAGTTGACGGCCAATGCCCTGGGTAAGAGCGTGCACACCGGCCCGGTCGAGGCCACGGTGGCCGGCAACGTGCTGGTCCAGGCCATGGCGGGCGGGCAGGTTGAATCCCTGTCGGCGGGGCGGTCCATTGTGAAGGAGTCCTTCCCGGTCAAGACATTCGAGCCACAGGATGGCCCAGGCTGGCAGGCCTACAAACAACGAGCGGGTGACGTCCTGGCGAAATCAATGAAATAAATGATCAGAAGGCTATTTGGCCTCTCGCAGAGGTCGCCGAGAGCGCAGAGGTCCTAAAGGTGTTTTCTCCGCGGCCTCTGCGATCTCTGCGAGAGAAATGATTCTTGGTTGCGGCCGAAGGCCGCATGAATTGGAAAGGTAACATGTCGGATACAAAGCAGACACCACTAGAAACAATCACACGACTCTCGCACGACTTTGGCATCAAAGACTACGTGAAGGGAGGCGGTGGCAATACCTCGGTCAAGGATGAGCAGACGCTGTGGGTAAAACCCTCGGGGACGACGCTCCTCACCCTGACCCCCGAAAAGTTCGTGGCCATGGACCGCGCGAAGTTGGCGGAACTCAACGACGTGGAACCTCCGGCGGAGCAGCATGCCCGGGAAGCGCTGATCAAGGAGTCCATGGCAGCGGCCGTGCTCCCCAGCAGTTCCGGTCGCCCCTCCGTCGAAGCGCCTCTACACAACACCATCTCGGCTTGTTATGTCGTGCATACCCATCCCTCGCTAGTCAATGGACTCACCTGCGGGCTTATGGGTAAGGCCCTCTGTGAAAAACTCTTTCCCGAGGCCCTCTGGCTCGACTACATCGATCCCGGCTACACGCTCTGCATGGAGGTCCGTGAGCAAATCAAGGCCTTTGCCGCCGAGCGAGGCGCCGAACCGGCCTTCATCTTCCTGAAGAATCATGGCGTGTTTGTCTCCGGCGAGACGGAAGAAGAGATTCGCTCTCACTATGGCACGCTTTTCGATCGTCTCAAGGCATTCTATCGGGAAGCAGAAGTGAGCCTCGACTTGAGCATCGCCGACTGTCCTCCGCAGTCCCGCGTCGATGCGGCGACGGAGCAGGTCCGCCAGGTCCTGGGTTCGGATTGGGCGGCCCATGTCTGTGCCAGCGGGCCCTTTGCCTATTCGGTGGGTCCAGTGACGCCGGACCACATTGTCTATTCCAAGTCCTACCCCTTGGTGGGCGATCCCACGGCGGAAGCGGTGGAGAGCTTTAAGGCCCAGCATGGGTATCTCCCCTGGGTCATTGTCTTTGATGACATGATCTTGGGGCTGGGCGCCACCGAGACCAAGGCCCAACTGGCCTTGGAGTTCGCGCAGGACAGCGCCATTGTCCAGCAACTGACGAAGGCCTTCGGCGGATTGGACCTGATGACGGATCGAGCTCGGGAGTTTATCGAAACCTGGGAAGTGGAGGCCTATCGGAGCAAGCAGCTCTAGACACAAACAATTTCGAGAGACGTCGCCGTTGCCCAAAACAAGGTAGTGACAACTTGTGGGAGAACCACGATGAGCAGAGACAGAGAGATCGAACAGGCCTATGTATTGGCGAAGGAACAGTATGGCCGGCTGGGCGTGGACACCGACAAGGTCATAGCCGCCCTGGCCAAGATCCCCATCTCTCTCCATTGCTGGCAGGGGGACGATGTGGGCGGATTCGAGACCGTCGGTGCCGTGTTGTCCGGCGGCGGCATCCAGGCGACCGGCAACTACCCGGGCAAGGCGACGACCCTTGATCAACTCCGCGCCGATTTGGATCAAACTCTAAGCCTGATCCCGGGAACACATCGACTCAACCTGCATGCCAGTTATCTGGACAACGGCGGGACCTTCGTGGAACGTGACGAAATCACGCCGGAGCACTTCCACAGCTGGATCGACTGGGCCAAGGCCAACAAGATGGGCATGGACTTTAACCCCACCTGTTTCTCACACGCCAAGGCCGAGGATGGATTCACCCTCAGCCATCAGGATCAGGGCATCCGTGCATTTTGGATCACCCACTGCAAGCTCAGTCGTCAGATCGGGGCCGAGATCGGCAAGCAACTGGGCACGCCCTGTATCACCAACGTGTGGATTCCCGACGGGTACAAGGACATCCCCGTCGATCGCAAGGCGCCCCGCGAGCGACTGGCGGCGGCGCTGGACGAAGTCTTCGCCGAGGCGCTCGATAAACGTCACAACCTGGACGCCGTCGAGGCCAAACTCTTCGGCATCGGCGCAGAGAGTTACACCGTGGGGTCGCATGAGTTCTATCTCGCCTATGCCCTGACTCGAAAAACCTTGCTCTGTATCGATGCCGGTCATTTCCATCCCACCGAGGTCATTTCGGACAAGCTCTCCGCCGTCATGACCTTCCTCGACGAAATCCTCTTGCACGTGAGTCGGCCGGTGCGCTGGGACAGCGACCACGTCGTGATTCTAAGCGACGAACTGCAGGCCATTGCCCAGGAAGTGGTGCGGGGTGACTATCTGGATCGTGTCCACCTCGGCCTGGATTTCTTCGATGCCAGCATCAACCGCATAGGCGCCTGGGTCATCGGCACCCGCTGCATGATCAAGGCCCTCCTGATGGCGCTCCTGGAGCCCATCGATCGCCTGCGGGCCTTCGAACAGGCGGGGGACTACACGGCTCGCCTCGCCCTCACCGAAGAATTGAAGACCCTACCCTTCGGTGCGGTGTGGGACTCCTACTGTGCCCAACAGAGTGTGCCGGTGGGAATGGCGTGGCTGGACGCGGTGAAGGGATATGAAAGAGATGTGCTGAGCAAACGTGACCGAGAATTGGTCTCTCGCTGAGATCGCGGAGTGCGCTGAGCAAGCGTGACTAACGGAATTGGCCTCGCGCAAAGGCGCAAAGCCGCCAAGAAGAAAGCATGTTTTAGAACTTTGCGTCTTGGCGGCTTGAACGAGTGAAACGAGTGGGCGCGCGTTGTCTTTGGTGGGTCCGGCCAAAAGCTGGGCTGTGTTCTTCGCGATCTCCAGTGAGCGAACGGGCGAGGGGCCCTATCACTGAAGGAAGAGATCTATGGCAGCAAGCGAAGGAGCACAAGAGACTCAAGCGGCCTCGGGTGAATTCGAACGCGAGCCGGTGCCGGCCAAGGCCCACCTGGGCTTCAAGAGTTTCATCGGCATGTATGCGGGCGAACACTGTGCCGGTACCGAATTGATGATTGGCCCCCTCTTTGTCGCCGCGGGCGCGAGTGCCTTTGACCTGGTTGTGGGACTGTTACTGGGCAACGCGCTGGCCGTCTTGAGCTGGATATTCATCTGTGCACCCATTGCCACCCGTGTCCGATTGACCCTCTACTACCAACTGGAAAAGATCTGCGGTCGCCACCTGGTGATCTTCTACAACCTGGCCAACGGCGTGATGTTCTGCTTCCTGGCCGGCGCCATGATCACCGTCTCGGCGACCGCCGTAGGCGTCTGGTTCGATATCCCCATGCCGGGCCTCAATGACCTCTATCCGACCAGTGTCAGTTGGGTGGTCACCGTTGCCGTGATAGGGGGACTCATTTCGGTGGTGGCGGCATTCGGCTATCAAACCGTATCCAAGTTCGCCAATATCGCCGCGCCCTGGATGGTGCTCGTCTTTCTGGCCTTCGGTTTCGTGGGGTTTCGGCAGTTCATGGATGTCACCAACACGGAAATACACTCGGTGGGTGATGTCTGGACCCTGGCCACCACGCAGATCTGGAAGGGCGGCGACGCCTTGCCGGGACAGGTCAAGTTCACCTTCTGGCATGTCCTGTTCTTCGCCTGGTTCTGCAACATGGCGATGCACATTGGCATGAGTGATCTAACGGTCTTTCGCTTCGCGCGAAAGAGTTGGTATGGCGTGGCCTCAGGTGCAGGTATGTATGTGGGCCATTTTATGGCATGGATTGGTGCAGCAAGTCTCTATGCCTATCAGCTACATCTTGACCCGATGGACACCGATGTACTACCGGGGCCGCTGGCATTCCGCGCAGCCGGTGTGGTGGGTCTTCTCTGCGTGATCATCGCCGGTTGGACCACGGCCAATCCCACCATCTACCGCGCGGGCCTGGCCTTTCAGGCCCTGGTCCCCCAATCGTCGCGTTTCGTCGTCACTTTAGTAACCGGTGGCCTGGCCACGGTGGCCGGCATGTTCCCGGCCATCGCCATGCAGTTGCTGGGCTTTGTGGCGATCTACGGCCTGATCCTCATGCCCATGGGCGCCGTCATTTTCGTGGACTTCTGGCTGATGCGAAAATTCGGCCTGCAGAGCAACTACGCCGAACTGAGCGGCAAGACCTTCAACCTGGCCGCCGCAGTGGCGTGGGTTGTCACCTTGGCCGTGGCCTGGCTCCTGGTCAAATATGCCGGTGTGCAGATCTACTTCGTCTCCCTACCCGGCTGGTTCGTCGCCGCAGGCCTGTACATCGTTGTGAGTAAGTTCTATCAGAAGAAGATCCGCCCCGCTTAGATCGGTTAGGAGATCATCTCATGCTTAAGACAATCGCCAAGCCTGTCTCGTGGCTCTCGCTGGTTGTGCTTATCCTGCCATCGTTCCTGTTCCTGATTGGCAGGATTGAATTCGACAGCGTCAATTGGATCATGTTGTTGGCCACCATCGTGTGGTTTATTTCCGCCAGTCTGTGGATGTGGGATGGCGATACAAAGAACAGCTAGTCCACGAGATGATTGTTTCCGGGTTGCGGATGGGCGCTGTGGGTTAGAAGATGTTCTGTCGAATCGTAAAACAAGCAAAGATACTGCGCAGAATGCGTCAATTGTTGTTTGATGACCCTCGTGACCCATGATTTTCAGCAATCTCAGTTACCAACGAATTGATTCATTCCATGAAACACCCAGACGAAGGGCAACTAGAATGCGTGAGATATTTCGTACCCTGGTGCTGCTTGCGGCGATCGGAGTATCGTTGGGAATTCTGCCGGAGATATGCGAGGCGGACGCTCCAGAGTTTCTAGTACCGAAGAATGCTCAGTGGAAATACTACGCTGAAAAAGCAAATCCACCCAAGAATTGGAACACGGCAGCGTTCGACGATACGCCGTGGAAAACGGGCAAGGCCGGTTTCGGCTATGGTGATTGCGACGATCAAACGGTCCTGCGAAACATGCAAGGACGGTTCACGTCCGTTCATATTCGTCGCACGTTTGATCTTGCCAAGGATGACAAGGTGGACGCGCTCTTTCTGTATTTGAACTTTGATGACGGTTTCGTTGCCTATCTGAACGGGACTCGAGTTGCGACGTCATTCGTGAATCAACATGGTACCGGTGCGCTTCGAGTTGGTTCGCATGAGGCGGGTGGCTACGAATCGTTCGAGATCAAGGATGCCGCCAGAATTCTCAAGACTGGGAAAAACGTTCTTGCTATCGAAGGTCACAACGCCAACGTAGAAAGCAGTGATTTTTCGCTCGATCCGTTTCTCGTAGATCGAAAGCTGGACGACGAGGATGTGCTCATCAGCGTTGATGACTATCTGGCCGATCTCGACGAGTTTGAAAAACGACTCCTTGACCAATCGTCTTACCTGACCAGGCGTGGCTTTGATTTCGAACCAGAGTTGGAGCAGTTGCGCGAGCGAATCAATAAGGATACCAAACTCCAACACTTCGCTTCTGGATTACAAAAGCTCGTCATGAAGATTGGCGATTGTCATGCGGCGGTCATTTTCAGGAAGCCAGACATCGAGCGTGTGTTCATGCCTTTCCGACCCGCGGACACAGAGGTTGGTTTGGTAGCACTCCGCATCAACGCCACCGAACCGCTTGTGAGGGAATGTCCTTACATCGAATCCATCGACGGGCTTCCAACCGAAAAGTGGATGGAGGCCGCGGCAAAGTACGTACCTCGCGGATCGCCTCAGTTCATGCGCCAACGGTCGCTGTCTTGGCTTGGCTTGGTCAACGTGCTTCGCGATGACCTTCATCTTCCAAAAAGCGAAACGGTAATGATCGGTCTGCGATCGATCGACGGCAAGAAACGAGTTCAACACAGACAACGTGTAACCCAACAGGGATTTGAAGTCGCCAAGGTTCGGCTAAAAGTGACTCGCAAGCTAGATGGAAATATCGGTTACATCCGCATTCCCGCTATGGAAAATAGACTCGTCGAGCCTATCGTCGGGCACATCAAAGAGTTTCGTGATACGGAGGGACTGATTTTTGACGTTCGTGGCAATAGTGGCGGCACTTACGCGATTCTGCGCGGCATTTATGGCTTCTTCATACCCGATCATGCTCGGCCCTACGTTACGAATATCGCCGCGTATCGGTTGAGCTCGAGATTTCCAAGTAATCACATCGCCTATCGCCCAACGTATCGGGCTAACTGGGATGGATGGAACGACGTTGAACGCGATGCGATTGCGAAGGCAGCCAAGGGATTCAAACCGGAATGGATTCCCCCGGTCGGAAAGTTCAGCCAATGGCACTATATGGTTCTGAGTCGTGAACGTAGTGGAAGAAGAGGCGGACGGTTGTGGCGAGTAATCGGCAGGGGTAGTCCAAAAGACTACTTCTACTATGACAAACCCATCGTCGTTCTCTGTAATGCCGAGTCGTTTAGTGCGACCGATGGCTTTCTTAGCGCATTCGCTGATTTACCACAGGTTACGCTTGTTGGAGAGCCGAGTGGCGGTGGCAGTGGCGCAACACGCCGGTTCTGTTTGAGCAACACTCAAGTCTTGGTCGCCCTGTCCTCAATGGCTTCGTTTCGCGCGAACGGAAAAACCTTTGATGGGAACGGCATCGAAGTTGACGTCGCCATCAAACCAACCCTGGTGACGGCGGCGGCGGCGCCGGCCACAAAGAGGACATTGAGAATGTCTGCCCCAATGACATTGCCCACGGCCAGTTCGCCATGACCTTTCCTGACCGCGGTGATAG
>JADFMM010000108.1 GCA_022563885.1 Planctomycetota bacterium
ATCGCGAAAACAGCGGCTTCCTTGGGTCAAACCTAGCTGCGATAGCAGCAGAAATAGCATCCCAAGCAATCCGCGACGTAGAACGGCTATGCCTATGGTTTCGCTCAATTGGGCGCGACCAAATATGGGGCACACTTGGACCCCAAATTGTCCAAGTTATTTATTGCCGATCCATAAATCAGATTTCCTATCAGTTAATCCGTCTTTACTCGGTTTCATCCATGTATCCTTCCTTTCGCTCTGATTTGCTATCCGCTGCTGTTCTCGTTTGCTTCCTTGCCAGCTGTTTTTCCTCAGGCAGGGCCGACGCCGACGACGAAGCGCCCAACTTCGTCGTTTTGTTGACGGACGACCAGAGCTGGGTGGGGACATCGTTGCGGATTGATCCGAAGGACGCGCGGACGCGAAGCGATTTCTATCGGACGCCGAACATCGAACGGTTGGCCGCAATGGGCATGCGATTCACGCGGGGTTATTCGCCGGCGCCGTTTTGTTGTCCGACGCGGCGCAGCCTTTTGATTGGCCAGACTCCGGCGCGACACATTTATCAGAAAGATCAGCGAAACTGGACGACGCATTTCCGGAAGCAACTCAGCCTTCCGCAAATGCTCAAGCAGGCGAATCCCAAGTATCGGACTGCTCATTTCGGCAAGTGGGACATGCGTTTCGACGACGTCACGCCGGAGGAGATGGGTTACGACGTCAGCGACGGACTTACCGGCAATGGCACAGGTGGAGGCAAGGGCTCCGGTGGTCCGGCGGCGAAGGATGATCCCAAGCTGATCTTCGCTATTACCCGGCGCACCTGCGATTTCATGGAAAACCAGGCTCGGGCGGGAAACCCGTTCTTTGTGCAGGTGTCCCACTACGCCGTTCATCTGGACATTTTCTATCGCGAAACATCGTTCGACGAGACGCGGGGATGGAAGAAGGGCAAGAAGCACACGATGCCGGAGTTTGCCGCCATGACGAGCGATGTGGATGCGGGCATCGGCATGGTTCTCGACAAGATCAAATCGCTCGGTCTGGAGAACTCCACCTACATTTTCTTTTTGTCCGACAATGGAGGCCGCAACAACATTCCCGGGCAGAAAGGAAAAGAGCTTCATCGAAATCATCCGTTGCGCGACGGCAAGAGTTCGATGTATGAGGGGGGCATACGCGTTCCGTTTGTGGTGATCGGCCCGGGCGTGCAGGCGGGCGCGGTGAGCCGAACGCCCGTGACCGGGCTGGATATTTTTCCGACGATCGCGGAGTTGGCCGGCTATGACAAGGCGCTGCCGGAGGCGTTGGATGGCGGCAGCATGACTGGGGTGCTTGCCAACGGCGGCCGCGGTGAGATGGCGCGCAACAATCCCTTCCTGTTTTTCCATCATGCCGTTTCCCGCCCCGCGCAGTCCGCGTTGATCCTCGGCGACTATAAGCTGGTAAAGACCTGGGCCAAGAATCAACTGGAGCTGTTTGATTTGTCGAAGAGCGTCAGTGAAGACAATGACCTGTCGCGGAAGCTTCCCGCGAAGACGAAAGAATTGCATACACTGATGGTCGGATTTCTTGAGGAAGTCAAAGCGGAGACGCGTAAGGTCGGTACGAAAAGCGAGGTGTCCAAGAACGCGAAACCCACCGCGTCAGTTTCCCCGAAGAAAGCTGGATCGAGCGCTCGCCCCAACGTTCTGTTCCTCGCGATTGACGATCTCAACGACTGGATCGGAGCGTTGGGCGGGCATCCTCAGGCGAAGACGCCGAATCTCGATCGACTGATTTCAAAGGGCGTGCTGTTCAGCAACGCGCATTGCGCAGCGCCGGTGTGCTCGGCGTCGCGGCATGCGTTGTTGAGCGGGCTGCGGCCGTCGACGACGGGCTGGTATTCCAACGCCTCCAAGAAACGGTCGGACTACGAGAAGGCTCTGGGCGAGACGATTCCCATGCCGACACATTTCAAGCACAACGGCTACAAGACGCTGGCCGCCGGAAAAATTTTCCACAAGGGAACGAGCGACGTCGAAGGCTACGACTACTGGACCGAAACACGGCCCAAGTACAAATGGCCGCAGGAGCTCGCCGCGCATGGCCATGGATACCAGGGCAAAAGCGGCGGGCACTTTCATCCGTTTCCTCCCGATGGCGGCGCCATCTTCCAGAAATACCAAAAGGGTGTGAGCGGGCAGTCGCTTTGTTGGGGCGCGCTGGAGAAGAACGACATGCCGCCGGAAGGCATGCCGGATGAGCAGGTCGCCGCCTGGGCGGTCGAGCGTCTAAAGCAGAAACATGACAAACCATTCTTCCTCGCGGTCGGTTTTGTTCGACCGCACGTTCCCTACACGGCGCCGAAGGCGTTTTTCGATCTGTATCCGTTGAAGGACATCGTCATGCCGAAGGTCCCCAGGGATGAAATGGATGACATACCGCTGCTCGGAAAAACGATGGCGAAGGGCACGATCGAAGGCGGCGACCATTGGAATGTGCTCAGCATCGGGCCGGACTATTGGAAGGAAATGGTGCGCGCCTATCTGGCTTGCGTCTCCTTCGCGGACGCGCAGGCGGGAAAGGTCCTGGACGCTTTGGAGGCCAGCCCTTACGCCGACAACACGATCGTCGTTTTCTGGTCGGACCACGGCCAGCACCTCGGCGAGAAAAGGCACTGGCGCAAGATGGCGCTCTGGGAAGAATCCACACGCGTGCCGTTGTCGATTTATGTGCCGGGCACGGAAAACGCCGGCAGGAGCTGCGATCGCGCGGTCAGCCTGTTGGATATTTATCCGTCGTTGATCGAGCTATGCGGCCTGCCCCCGGTGAAAGGATTGGAGGGGATCAGCCTTCTGCCTCAACTTGAGGATCCAGACGCTCGTCGCAGCGAACCCGCGATCACGACCTGGCACTACAACAATCACGCCGTCCGCGGTCCGCGCTGGCGATACATTCGCTATCGGGACGGAACCGAGGAACTCTACGATCACAAGACCGATCCCCAGGAGCATGTGAATGAGGCTGCGAATCCGCAGTACGCGAGCATCAAGGAAAGACTTAGAAAACGCCTGCCAACGAAGAACGTTGTGCCGGCTTCGATGAAGGACGGCGGCTTGGATTCATTTGGGAAAAGAGTTGAGAAGATGAGAAATGACGGCGTCCCGGAATGGTTGGGCAAAGACCCGTCGAAGCAGGCGGCAAATTCTGCGGAGCGTGGAATAAAGTGACCCGATACGTTGGATGGTTGCCCCTCACCCCAGCCCTCACCCCAGCCCTCTCCCAGAGGTAGAGGGGGTTTATCAATCCAGTTGCGCAGGCGAGGTGTTTTCGGATGGCATCGACGAACCGGATGGATCGCTTTCCTCTCCTCGGGGGAGAGGGATTGAGAGTGAGGGATCGGCAAGAAATAAATTGGACATTTTGGGGTTCAAGTGTGCCGTAGATTTGGTCGCGCCGATTGAGCCAAACCGGAGGTGTAGTGGGCTACAGTGAGGATTTGGCGATTGAGAAGCGGCCAAAGATGCGGTGCAATTGGACATCCAAAAGTCCAAGTTATTTCTTGCCGGTTCCTAAGGGCGATTCCGTTTAGGACAACACACTAGGTGACGTCTTCCAGTTCGTCGTCGCTTTGGATGAGATCTTCCACCGCCCGTGCGATTTTGACGGCCTCTTGTATAGACAGACGCATTAGCTCGGCCTGGTTCGCGTCATTTTTCCGGCCTGAGACGATATACGCCGCGTAGATGCGAGAGGTCGCCGCATAGATCGCTGTCTCACTGGGTTTGAGCGAGAAATAGTGCTGTTTCTTCTTTGTCTTCTCTGCCATGAGTTTATCTCCACTGCTGTTGAATGATCGAGCCTGACTGCACCTACGTCCGGCTAGGCGGTATCCAGTGAACACAGACAAGATTCCCATGGGCGCTAACATCGCCGCCGTACATAGGATCTTCCATCTTACTCGTTCGGCGGGTCTCCTCTGGTAAGACCCAACAGAAGGCCTCTCACCGCAGCCCTGGCGCCGACACCTTAGTCGGGCATCCCCTTAGCCCGGGTCAGCCAGTGCATTACGTTCAAGAGCAGTTGATGGTTCTGCTTCGCTTCGGGCGTGTTCATACCCATCGGCGCTTGTTTTGGCCCGGCCAGTTGCGCGCTAAACATCGCCGCCTCGCCGAATACCGCCACCCGGCCCTTGCCGACCGTCATCAACGCGCCCTGACACCACCCTTCAATCGGGACCTTCGGCGCGTCAGGCGTGATTCCCGGCGCTTTTTTCGTCTCGAGTGACACGGAGTTAGCGCCAAACACGAGGATCGGGGTCGCGTCTTTCGGCGGCTTGAACGCCGAACCGCCGAACGATACTACCTTCGTTACCTTCTCGTCGTCTGCCTGGCCGCGTGTGACGGCGCTCTCTTTGAGCCCAGTTCCGTGCTCAAAGGTGTCCCGTTTGCCTCGCCTCCAATGCCCGGCCCTGGCGTAGCCGTTGCTGAACTCCACCCCGAACGCCTTTGCCAGGTCACTCGCAGCGCCGGGAAATGGCATGTGATCCGCGATCAGCAAGAGGGCGCCGCCCATTTCGACCCAGGTGTGAAGGGCGGCGATCTCATCCTGCGCGAAAGCAGATGGCGTGGGGAGCGACCAATCCTTGATGTTTCGCTCGTGGAGTGGGTTGGCGATCACGAGGACGTCCATGGCCTTGAGCGAGTCCGCGGACAACAGTTTGCCAAGGCCTTCGGCACGGTAGCCGTCGCGTCGTAAGAGTTCTGCAAACGGCTTGTAGCGCCCGTCGGCGGTATGGAAGTTGTGGTGCGCCTCGTCGATCGCGACGCGAGGTCCTTTCCCCGCTTCATAGGCCGGTCGGGGAAGGGGCGGTTGATACTTCAGGTCAGGCGCCTGTTGGGCCGCGACTAGGCCCGTGGCCGCTAACAGGACGATAACAGTGAGCAGGATTCGTTTACGCATGTAACCTCTCTATTGCCGCAGAGGCAGCTTCTGCCGCCGAACGTCTGCCATAACCGGTTTCAAAAAAAACGCAGCGGTTTGAAATCCATGTGCATGGCTTTGTTAGGGGCTCTTAATGTATTCTATCGTGGATGAATCCCATGATAAGGGACCGGCAAGAAATAAGTTGGACAATTTGGGGTCCAAGTGTGCCCCATATTGGGTCGCGCCCGAGTGAGCGAAACCACAGGCGTAGAGGTCCTACGTCGCGGATTTCGCGATTGAGAAGCGATCAAAGATGGGGTGCAATTGGGCATGCAAAAGTCCAAGTTATTCCTTGCCGTTCCCTAAGTGGGCTCGATCTGTCACGGATGAGACGCTGGATCCAGCCCAAATCGGCGAAGGGTCTGGAGCCATAGACACTGAACAGACACTGGCGCCCAAAGACGCCGACGAAACGAGCGCAACAAAAAAGGCCGCTGAAGCAGCCTCGTCTGTAACCCGGGCCTTCGAAGACACTTCCGAATCCCCTGAAGCAATGGAGCCTATGAGATTCGAACTCACGACCTCTTGCATGCCATGCAAGCGCTCTCCCAACTGAGCTAAGGCCCCGAATTGCAGGACATTACCACAGGGAATCACCGCTAGCAAGAAAAATCAAGAGCGTCGGGCAAACCGTCGAGGGCTACGTTGAACGGCTCTTAAGTGGCTTATTAAAAACAGGTTAGCATTCTTCCGGCTGCACCTCAAGAGGGATCGCCACCGCGAAGGTATCCGTTTGACAAGGCTCGCTCCTGGGTCGAAGGGCCGCGCGGAAGGGGCAGACGGGGTTTCCTTGGAGGTGGGATCCACTCCTGCCGCGGCCAACCAAATCGCGTGGCAAGAGTGTTCTCCCGCTACGCCAGGACCCCGCCTGTTGATGCGCCGGTGCCATCTTTTTGTCCTGGGGAAGTTTCTTGCCAAGATTCTGTTTCTTATACTTTGATTGGACACCCGATGGAGGCGGAAGAACGCGTTCCGTCGGGTCTCTCCGGGGGTTTCATGGGATGATTTGGTTCATGGTTTAACCGCATTTATTGAGGAGGATCTACTCGGGATCGCGGGGTGCGATCCGACGCAAACGAGCGTCAGAAACCGAACATTGCAGCAAATAAAGCGTGATAGCGTAATCAACAACAACAACGTATGTGCACACAACTGAGGAGAGCAACATGAAAGCTAGAAACGGGTTTACATTGGTGGAAATTCTGATTGTCGTCGTCATTCTGGGCATCTTGGCTGCCATCGTCATTCCGCAGTTTACCGAGGCGAGTAACGAGGCCAGGATGTCGAGTCTGGTGTCCGATCTGCAGACCGTTCGTTCTCAGATCGAACTGTATAAGATCCAGCACACTGATGCGTTGCCGGGCGCTTTTAGTGGCACTGTGACTCCCGCAATGGCCCTGACCATGTATAGTAATGCCGCTGGCGACACTAGCGTGGCGCAGCAACCCGATGTCGGGATTTTCGGTCCCTATCTCCAGAAGATTCCGACCAATCCCTTTGCTACTGACTACGGGGATCAGATTGTCTCGGCGGCAACCAGTCCGGACCCGAATGATGGAGGCACAGATGACCCGGGTTGGTTCTTCAACACCGTCACGGGGGCATTCGGTGCCAACACGGTGGGTCACACAGGATTGTAAACGATTACACATCTGACTGACACAAGGCTGGATAGGGGCGTGCCGGACCAACTGCCGGCACGCCCTCCAGCGTTTAATAGAGGTTGAGACGGAAGGGCTGACCGTGTCGCACAGGAATGGGGTCGGCCCCTTTTCTGTTGAGTCCGAATCCGTTTGAGGGCAGAACGATGAATAGGGCCAAGGCATTTACACTCGTTGAGATTCTCATCGTGGTGGTCATACTGGGGCTGTTGGCGGCGATCGTGATCCCCGCCTTTGGGGAGGGCGCCATGTCCGCCAGAGCGGCCGCGTTGATCCAAGATCTGAGAATCCTGCAGCGTTTCACTTTAATCTATAAGAGCCAGCACCGGGAAGTGGCGCCCGGCTATCCCAATGGAAATACCTCGAGCACGCCGACAGAAAGTGCATTTGTGAATCAGGCGACGCAATCGAGTACTTCGACGGGGCAGACGGCCGCGATCGGGACCTCGGGCTATAATCGGGGACCCTATCTCGCCAAGATCCCCACCAACCCCGTCAACAATCTGAACACTGTTCAGATACTAGAGGATAGCAGTCCGTTCCCCGAGGATGCCGACAACAGCCACGGCTGGATCTACAAGCCGGCCACGGGAGAAGTCCGAGCCGACTGCACGGGGAGCGATACCGGGGGCAATGCCTACTACGCATACTGATCAGATCCCCTTTATCGGCCCCACTCTAGGGCGAATTAAGAAAGGACAAGGATCGACCCGCGGAAAATATCGACGTCTATCGGTGTTTTTATGGGTCGCTTCGGGAAGATCACCTGGAGATGCGCTTTCGGAGACTACGAGCAGGCGTCTTCTGGGACTTCGACCACGAAGCGTGGTCGTGATGATCTCGACGAAAGCGTCGCTCGTAAAGGATGTTCCAGATAGGGCCGAAGAGAGGCTTTGAGGTTGGGTGAAATGAAAAGAAAAACGAATGATACCAATGTGTCCACTCGGTGGACATTTCAGAACGGGACTCCCTTCCCATCCGGGTGGCGGTCCATCTCATGGATTCACCCGCGTGCCAGACGGTGTGAGGCCCTACCCACCGGGCCCCCATCGCTCCGGGCCTTCACTCTGATCGAACTGATCGTGGTGATGGTGCTGCTCGCGATCGGTGCGGCCATGGCTGTTCCCATGTTTTCATTGACCTCCAGTGCTCAAGTGCGATCTGCTGCAAACATGATTGCCGCCGATTTGGAGTATGCCAAGAGCATGGCGATTAGCCGGGGCCAGAAGCACGCGGTTGTGTTCAACGCGACGGGAGAGACCTACCAGCTCCAAGACCAGACCGGCACCGTCCTGACTCATCCTGTGAAAAGGGGATTCAACTATGTCGTTGATTTTTCCATGGACAGCCGCCTGGATCAGGTGGACCTTTCCAGCGTCAGTTTCGACACGACGTCGACCGTAAAGTTTGACCCTCTCGGTAGTCCTTTTAATGGGGACGACAATCCGCTCAACAGTGGATCCGTTGAGGTGAGCGTGGGCTTCGTCAGTCGGACGATTTCGGTGGAACCGGTCACCGGGATCATTTCCGTCAATTAATGAACTCTAAGTTATTGAAGCGACGATGTCTAGATTTGGATCAAGAAAGAAATACGGACCGATAGGATTGGACATCATAGATGATTCTATCAAAATGCTCCAGCTTGGCTATCAGCAGGGACAGCTCTCCGTGACCATGGCCAAACGTGTGTCCCTGTCGACCGAAGAAGATGAGCCGCAGCGCAGGCAGTCTGTCGTCGCGGCCATTCACGGCATCTTGGATGAGGGCGGATTTCGAGGAAAGCAGGTGGTGACCTGTTTGCCGAATGACGCCTGGAAAGTGACTTCGGTCCGTATGGATCCTGCCGATTCGACCAAGACCGGCGCCGAACTCAACAAGGAGGCGGCCTATCGTTTCGGCCTGGATCCGGAGGTTGACTCGATTCGTTACCTACCCGCGGGCCAGATCCAACACGGCGATCAGGTGAAACAAGAAATGATCCTGTTCGGCGCCGAAGATGAGCGAATTCGGCGTCATATCGCGCTGCTGGAAGAATCGAGGCTTGTCCCGGTCGGCATCGATCCCCTCCCCTGTGCGTTGTTCCGGGGGTATGCCCGTCAAATGCGGCGTCAGGGAGACAGGGAGCAGGCGGTCATGTATGTCCACGTGGGGAGCCGGGATTCCACCGTCGTGTTTGGCATTCAGGGTGAAATCTGTTTCATAAAACAGATTCCGATCGGGGCCGTTCACGTGGATCGAGAGATTGCGGACAAGTTAAACGTCTCCATGGAAGAGGCGCAGCGCATGCGATTGAGTCTGCAGCACTCGGCTGGGGATGGACACACACTGAAGGGGCCTGATGCCTCCGGTCAACCCCAGGTCCGGCAGACCCAGGAGCCCGAATCCGAAGAAACAATGGCCGCGCGTCTCGATCAATCCACGCGACAAGTGCTATTAGATCCGATGAATTCGGTTGCCGAGCAGTTGATACACGAGATCTCACTCTGTCTACGGTACTACACCGTCACTTTCCGGGGACATCGCGTTGGTTCTGCCCTCGTGTCCGGTGGTGGGGCCGATACGCCGCTTCTGATGGACACCTTTAGACGTCACCTGCCCTTGGATGTAGACGTGGTAAAGTCATTCCGTGGATTGAAATCATTGGGCCGACTCTCCAAGGAACGGCCCACGGAGTGGGCGATTGCCATTGGGCTCGCCCTAAAGGGCATTGAGGCGGCCAGACCCCAGGGCGAAGAGAAACCCAAGACGAATCAGCTTATCTCAGTGGGCTGACCCGGTTCTGTAAATGGACGTGAGGTATGAGAGACGTAGACTTCCTACCCAAGTGGTATAAGGACAAGACACGACGCAAGTTGATGGCGCAACGGCAATACGTCGCTTTGGGCATCATTTTTCTGATCATGATCTTCTCGAATGCGGTCGCCTCTCGAAGTATCTCCCGGGCCAGTGCGGATCTGACGCGCTCCGACACGGAACGGGGCCAAGCGGAACGCTTCATGGTGGAATTTGAGCGGCTAAACGCTCGTGTCTCGGAGACGCGGTCCGCCATGACGTCTGCGAATCGCCTCAAACTAGAGCTGGACGTGGCCCACGTACTCGCGGAGTTGAGCGCCCTCGTATCCGGGGAGATCGTTCTGCAGAGCGTGGAACTGCTGCGTCTCAAACCAACGGAACAGACGCTTCTGAACGAGACCGCGGAGGCTCCATTGGATAGCGACGACGCGGGCGAACACATGGCGGGGCGTTTCTCTGTTCGACTCATGGGTTTCGCGAGCCATGCGGGGCATGTGGCGGCACTCATCGCCGAACTGGAAAACTCGGCCACTTTTGGCAAGGTCAATCTCGTCTACTCGAAGGCCTCTACGGAAGCCCTTGCCAGCGAGTCGGCACCGAGTGCTCAGGTGAGCGAGCAGACGAACCAAAAACTGCTTGAGTTTGAAGTCTGTTGCACCATTGCGGTTGGTCGTGAAATCGAACAGGGTGATTAGGGATTAGGGGATAGGTTGCTTACGCGGAGTAAAACACAGTTGTCCATCGTTGCCGTCGGGGCACTCCTTGTGATTGATTTCGTCTGGTTTGGCTTTTTGCCTTCCCGGAAACAACTGGAACTCATTCGGAAACTCGAGGCGAGGCAGATGGGCGTTGTTGATGTTGCCGAGACACAGCGAGGCGAGGTTGCAGCGGTGCGGCAGGAACTGGAGCAACTCGCACAAGACATGGGTGAGATGGGTCGACACATTCCCAAAGAAAAGTCCATCGGAACGTTTCTGACGGAGATGTCCATCATAATGACGCGCCATGGTCTGACGAAACAGATGATTGTTCCCGGCCCCGAAACTGCCGGAGACATCGCTATCCGTGTGCCCGTGGCGGTGCACTGTGAGGGAAAACTAAAGGCAATCCATGGATTCTATGAGGACTTGAAGGGGATCGAGAGGTTGGTACAGATTGACGAGATCCTCTTGGAGAACGACGCCCATTTGACGGGTCACCTGCGGATGGAGGCCCAATTTATCATCTTCTACCAACCCGATCCCATCTGGGAGGCAGACAAGCGCGTTTCGGTACTATGACGAATGAGACACCCCATCGAGAAGGCCGGCCACGTCATCCGTCGTGCCGGTGGCTGACGCGGACCCGAACACCCTGGATGTTGGGCGCCTTGATCATTGCGGTGGCGCTCGTCGTGCGCAGCGCTGTGGAGCAAGGACCCCAGGCTGTGCAAGCCGACGCGTCGATTGACGCCACGGTTCCGCCGCCGCAGTCGCGTACCGGGACACCGGTCGCTCGGGTCGCAACGCCGCACCGCAATCGCGGCATAGAGCGAGATTTTTTCGTACGGGAGCGCCCGATAAGCCCAGGCGACCCGGCAGAGAGCCGCGAGCCTGTCCCGCCGCCCTCCGCGCCGGCGGGGCCCACGACCGATGAGGCGATCAAGGCCGCGCTCAGCGGATTGGTCCTCCAGGCAATCGTGATGGGCGAGCAGCCAAAGGCATTCTTGAACGACCGATTCGTGAGGGTGGGTGAGGAACTCGACCTAGAGGGATACCGAGACATGGTGTGTGAAGTGAAAGCGATTTACGAAGGGTCCGTGGTGTTGGTCAGTGGGAGGACATCGGTCGTGCTACGACTCGTTCCCACACGCTAGCGATAGAAGACAGAAATGCCGATTTAGAGATAACCATTACAGACCGAGTTGATATCAAGAGTCATCTAGCAGTGAGGTGAGATTATGTACTACATCATGAAACGACAGGATGAACGACGCGTCAGTCCCGGAGGATTCGACCTGGCCCGGCAGGTGCAGTGGCTCTGCTGCTGCGTCTGCCTGTCTTCGATCGTGATGGGGGCCGACGTGAATACCCCCACGGAAGTGTTAGGTCACAACCTCCGCGATGTCGCGGCCAGTGAACCCGCATCCGACGGACCCGAGGCTGAGGCCCAACTCACGATGATTGCCTTCAACAAGGATTGTCCCATCAAGGATGCACTGCATGTCCTGGCGGGAAACTATCAGAAGAACATCGTGCCCTCCTCGAAGGTGGAAGGCGTTTTGGGCTTTTCCAAACTCCGAAACGTCACTTTCGAAGAGGCCATGGACGCGGTCTTGGGGCACAACTTTGTCTATGAGGAAAAGGGCCGGATTATCAAGGTCTACTCACGGGAGGAATACCGAAAGATCAAGGCCGATGTGGACCGCATGGAGTATCGCGTCTTCACGCTCTATTACATGACGGCGGCCGAGGCCTTGAACCTGATTGGCCCGGTCTTGAGTGGGGCCGGCATGGTCAAGGCCAGCACGCCCGCCGAGGTGGCCGTTCCTACCGGTGAGTCCATTAGCAATGGGGCCAGTGGGGGGGACAGTCTGGCGTCCAACGACAAGATCATCGTATGGGACTATCCCGAAAGAATCGAGAAGATCGAAGAGTTTTTGGAGGTACTGGACGTGCGACCTCGGCAGGTCCTTGTGGAAGCCACGATCTTGACCGCGAGACTGAATGAAAGTACAAAGTTTGGCGTGGATTGGAACAGCATTGACGGCCTGGGCGTTAGCAGCGTGGTTCCAGGCATCATGACCGCTGATCTGGCCTCAGTCGCCAAGGGTGTCACAGGCCTGACGGTGGGCATCACGCGAGATCATGTGAGTGTCTTTATTCGAGCCCTGGAAGAGGTGACCCATACCACGGTGTTGGCCAATCCTAAGATCCTGGCCGTCAACAAGCAACTGGGGCAGGTCTACATCGGCACGAAAATTGGGTACAAATCAGGCAATACCGTCGGCGTCGGCGGCGTGGTGACGGAGGGTGAAGTGAAATTCCTGGAGACGGGAACCAAACTCTCCTTTCGGCCCTACATTGGCAACGACGGATACATTCGCATGGATATTCAGACCAAGGACAGCACCGGCCAGTTAAACAGCCAGGGGGTGCCGGACGAAACCGCGGCGGAAATCGCCACCAATATCATCGTCAAAGATGGTGAGACCGTCATCATCGGCGGCATGTTCCGCACCGTGATCGTCAAAGGTCAAAGCCAGGTGCCTATTCTGGGCAACCTTCCCATCCTCGGTGCCCTCTTTCGCGGTGTGTCCGACAAAGAGGTCCGGGAGGAAGTCATTGTCCTTCTGACACCTCACATTCTGGACGAACCGGATGTTGAAGGGGGCCATCGGGCCCAGGCCGATGTCGAACGCATGTATCATGGTAGTAAGGATGCGATTCAAGCCTTTGCCAGGCCAAAGCTGGCACAGACCTACTATGAGAGGGCGTGCCGTTTCTATCTGGAAGAGGACAGGGAGTCTGCACTGCGGCACGTGGATAACTGTCTGACGATCCGGCCTACCTATTTGGCCGCGATTCGTTTGCGGGAAAGGATCTTGGTGGAAACAGATCCGAACGAATTTGAAAGCCTTGATCGGATCGTCGCCGAGAAGATCGATGCCCTTGAGGACATGAGCGGCAGGTAAGGGAAGCGCTGAGGGGTTACCAGGAAGGTGGCGTTGACGAGAAGTAAGCGTAAGTTTCCTACTTTCTGTGCGGGCAGCGTTTGAGGCTCGATGGAGAGTGGGCGCTGGAAAGGGTGATTTGAAGTTTAGAAAGCATGTGTCTACAGTCACCGTCGGCGTCCTGCTGGTCTTGCTGTGCGCCGGCATGCTGACGAGTTGGAACGCGCGCTATGAGCCTTCAGAGGCGAGCTTGCCGCCAGGGCGGCTGATACCGGTCGTTCTTCTGGCGGTGACGTGTGGTGTGGTCTGGCTGGGTTTTCGGCAGGGGTCCTGTACCCGGGCCATTTCCGCAGCGACGGAAGCGCTGCGGGCAGGAGAAGGTGTCCCACACTCGTCGTTTGTGGCACTACAGGAACTTTCCCATGCCGTACGCCATGCCCTGTCGGACAGTTCCGCACGGGTCGAGCGGCTCGAGGCTGAGATCCGGACATTGCGATTGCAAGCCCGCCTTGCGGAAAAGCAGACTCGCAACACCGAAGCGATCATCCACAGTCTCAGCGACGCTGTGCTGGTCGTTGATAAAATGGACCGGGTGCTGCTGGCCAATCGGGCGGCTGCACGCTTGTTCCACTTCGACTGTCAGGAGGCGATGGGTCGATCGTTGCCCGATTTGCTGCCCGAACGTGGGCATGAGGTGATCGACTTCTTGCATCAGAGTCGCGGGAGTCAGGCGGACGCGACCCGTGGGCAATTTGAACTGCCCGGAGATAAACGTCCCCTTGTCTATGAAGGAATTGCCTCCTGCGTCCGCGATGAGGACGACACCATCTGTGCGGTGGCCCTGGTGTTACACGACATTTCGCGCGAGAAGGAGATCTCCCAGCTCAAGAGTGATTTTGTCAGTCACGTCTCTCATGAACTCAAGACGCCACTGGCCTCCATTACCGCCTACGCCGAGATGCTGATCGATGGAGAAGCCGATACCGAGAAAATGCGGGAGGAGTCTTATCGTGTCATTCATGGGCAGGCCAAGCGACTCAACCGGCTCATCGAAGACATTCTAAACATCTCCCGTATTGAGTCCGGCATTGTCCATGTGAACAGACAGGCGATGAGTTTGGCCGTGCTGATTGAAGAGCAGTTGCACATGATACGAAGCTATGCAGAGGAACGGAAAATCGACATCGTGGGGCACAAGCCCATCGTCTTCGATCAGGTGTATGCGGACAAAGACATGATGGCACAAGTGATCGTCAACCTGCTCAGCAACGCGGTGAAGTATAACCAACCGGGAGGCTCGGTTACCATCACGACCGAAGTGGACGAGAATGCTTCCCGTGTGTGTGTGCGCGTGACCGATACGGGCATCGGCATCCCCGCCGAGGAACTCGCCCATGTCTTCGATAAGTTTTATCGGGTTGCGGCTAACGAGAATCGGGCGGAAGGGACCGGACTGGGCCTCAGTCTGGTGCGACAGATTGTCGAGGAACTCCACGGAGGCAACGTGATGGTCCAGAGTTGTGTGGGAGAGGGAAGCACGTTTTCCTTTGAGTTGCCACTCGCCACACGAGAGGATCTTGAAAAGGTCTACACAGGCACTCAAGCCTGAGGGGACGGGTCTCGGCAGAAGGGTTGATGGGATGATCCATTGATGGCATGCTTAATTGATGTAATGAACAGGGTGGGACAATGACAAACGAAAAAGTGCTCGTGGTTGATGATGAGATTCACATTGTCCATGTGGTGAGTATCAAGTTACGCAACAGGGGATTCGAGGTGATCTCCGCCGACAATGGGGCGGAGGCCTACCACCTCGCCTGTGAAGAGATGCCTGATCTGATCATCACGGACTTTCAAATGCCGGTGATGACGGGACTGGAGTTCCTGGAAAAGCTGCGGGGCAACATGGAAACGGCCGCCATTCCCGTGATCATGTTGACGGCGAGATCCCATGCCGTCAGTCCCGAACAGAGAGAAACCCTGCGCATTCACTCCTGCCTGAGCAAACCCTTCAGTCCTAGAGAGCTCTTGTCCAAGGTCGAGGACATCCTCTTCCAGGTCCAGGTATCCACAGGCCATCTGAACGAGGCATGAGGCGGGCTATGAGAGACAGCACAGGGTCCCATCCGGTCCAGCGGCGTCAACTGCACAGCGGTCTGCTGAGCGCCGCGCAGCGGAAGGAGCTGGAACGATTCGGCCGGCGTTTCAACCGGCTCGGAGCGAATTTCTCTCTCTTTCACAGCGAGGGGGGCATCATTCTGCACTGTGACAGCGGCGCATTCTGCAGTTCGAAAAAACGACTCGCAGAGCTGGGCTGTCACGTCTTGGCCGACAAGGATCGGCACAGCCCGGACAACGAGAGACCGAACGTGCAGCGTTTCGGCGGGGAAAACTCGGTCCTGGCCGGTCCGCTTGTCCTGTCCCGAGACACGCGAGAACGCCCACGGGAATGGGCCGTGGCCCTGGTCGAACTGGGAGACAGCACGACCCCTTTCATTTCCGATTCGGGATCGGTCGGTGGCCACGCCACCTACCGCCAAGACCATGCGGTCACCCTTCAGGAGATGCTCGGCGCGCTGCTGGACTGTTTCCAATCGGTGGCCTCCGTGCAAGAGCAGATGGATGAAATAGGGATCGAATTGACTCGAGTGTATGAAGAGTTGGTATTGTTGCACAAGCTCAGTACGAACATGAAGGTGACGGAGAGCGATGCCAATTTCCTGCAGATGGCCTGCGACAGTCTCACCGAAGTGGTCTCGGTGGCCGGCATTGCGCTGCTGCTGGAGAGACCCGGGGAGGAAGGGCGAGAGATGATGGTGGCGGCCGGATCCGGCTTGATCGAGGTGGATCCCGAATTCTCGGCGACCCTGTGCACCCGCCTGACAGAAGAGATTGCTGCGGGGCAGGAGGCGCTGCTGGATAGCGGTGCGTTCGACGGATTTCGATACGAGTGGCCGGACTCCATCGAGAACATCATCGCGGTACCTTTGCTGGGCAAAGAGTGTCATGAGTCCTTCCTCATGTTCAGCGGCCAGCGGAACCGACAGCCGGTCGGTGTGATGGTTGCCGTGAACGTTCGGGACAAGCAGGAGTTCGACAGTACCGATGTCAAGCTGTTCAACTCGGTCGCTAATAGTTGCGCCGTGTTCATGGAGAATGGTCGCCTGTTCAACGATGTCTCCGAGTTGTTCGTGGGGTCGCTGCGGGCGCTGACCAGTAGCATAGACGCCAAAGATAACTATACCCATGGTCATTCAGAACGCGTGGCCATTGTCTCACGGTGGATTGCTCAGCATTGCGCTTCCGCATACGACATCAAGCTGGAGCAGATTCACCAGGTCTACCTGGCCGGGCTTCTGCACGACATTGGTAAGATTGGCGTGGACGATAGCATTCTGCGGAAGGAAGGGCGTCTGACCGAAGAGGAACATGAGTGCATTCGCAAGCATCCCGCCATTGGGGCCGGTATCCTGCGAGCCATTCCGCAGATGGACGCCATCATTCCGGGCGTTCTCTTTCACCACGAATGGGTCAATGGACAGGGGTATCCTCACGGAACGAAAGGAGACCGTATTCCCTTGGTCGGACGCATCGTGGGATTGGCCGATGCTTTCGATGCCATGACCTCGCGCCGGAGCTATCGCAAGGCCTTGAGTGTGGAAGAGGCGTTGGAAGAGATTCGCAGTTGCATGGGCACACAGTTCGACGAGCGCGTCGGGCAGCTCTTCCTGGAAAGCGATGTCGCCAAACTGTGGGGGATCCTGCAATGTGGCAGTCACGAACCACACCATGCGTCGGGTCTCTCTGAATATGGTCTGGCGGCGGTGGGGACTCTGATCCGATGACCGTTGAAGTGCAAAGAAACGGGAACGTGATCGTCATACAACTGGCGGGCGAACTCAGCAAGGAGGCCTGTGGCCAGTTGCAAACAACGATCGCTTCCACGCTGTCCGAGGATCGGGCCACCATCGTGCTGGACATGAGTCATGTCGGTTTCATAGATAGCAAAGGCTTGGAACTGCTGCTGTGGGCTCGGGACACCTGTCGCGTCAGCATGGTTCAATTCCGTCTCGTGGGCCTCAGACCACATTGTCTGAAGATCCTGGAGGTGACACGGCTGGCGCAAGAGTTCCACTGTGTCGACGAATTGAGCGGAGCGATCCAGACTCTGGTATAGGGCGAACAGAACAGTATGAGTGACACTGGGACTGAAAACAAAGTGCAGTTGGGTGAACTCCTGGTGGCACAGGGGGCCATCACGCCAGACCAGGTCCGGGAAGCGCTCGAGGAACAGCGTCGCACGGGCCACAACAGACTGCTGGGGGAAATCCTGGTCGACCGAGGGTCATGCGCGCCTGCCGAGATCGCCTCTGCGTTGGCTCAATCCTACCAAGTACCCTTTGCGGAGGTGAGCCCCAGGCTCTGCGATCCCGACATCTTTGAAATCTTGCCGAGGGAGTTCTTGGAGCAACATGTGCTCGTCCCGCTGTTTAAGGTCCACGACACGCTGACCGTGGCGGTGAATGAACCTGCCAATCTGTTTGTCGTTGATCAGATCGAGCAGATCACGGGCTACAAGGTCCAAGTCGTCTGCAGCACCCAGAGTGATATCACCGCGACCTTACAGGCCTATTCTTTCAAGGAAAAAGTCTTCGCGGTCGATGACCTGATTGAGCAAGAAGAGCTGGACCCACTGGAGCTGATTCGAAGCGAAGATCAGGATGTCCACCACCTGTCGGAAGCGGCGGGGCAGTCCTCAATCGTTCAATTGGTCAACTATCTGCTGGCGGATGCCGTCAAGAACAACGCCAGTGACATTCACATCGAACCGGACGAGAATTTCCTCCGTGTCCGGTACCGAGTCGACGGAACTCTGGTGGAAAAATCGAGGCCACCCCACAAAATGCATTCCGCCATCGTCTCGCGGATCCGGATCATGGCGGACCTAGATCTGGGTCAGCGATCGACCCCCCAAGACGGCAAGTTTCGGGTCATGGTCGGAACGAAACCGACCGAGTTTCGGGTCTCGATCATGCCGGGAAACTGCGGTGAAAAAGTGGCGCTTCGCATCGTCGATCCGCAGAGCTTGCTCCTGAATCTGGAAGCGCTGGGGTTTACCATCGATCATCTGGTGCAATTCCGAGAACTCCTTCATGCCCCGCAGGGCTTGGTTCTGGTGTCGGGCCCGGCGGGAAGCGGCAAGAACACCACGCTGCACGCTGCCCTGGGCGAACTCAACAGCGAACAGATCAATATCTGCACGGTCGAGGACACCATCGGCTGTAATCTTGTCGGTGTCAATCAGTTCGAAGTCAATACCCTGATGGGCGGACAGATTGCCGCCACCTTGCGGAATGTATTGCGACAGGACCCGGACGTGGTCATGGTCAGCGAAATCCGTGACGAAGAGACGGCCGCACTGGCCGTTCACGCCGCGTTGACCGGAGATCTGGTCCTATCGACCGTGCATACGCCGGACGCTCCGAGCGCCGTGGGTCGCCTGGTGGATCTGGGCGTGCAGTCCTACTTCGTGAGTGACGCCTTGATCGGCATCCTGGCCCAACGTTTGGTGCGGAAGATCTGTTCCAACTGTAAGGAGACCTATCATCTCTCGGCCGGTCTGCGTAAGACACTAAGCCAGATGGGCCAGAGATTGGAGAGCCCTATTCGCGGCGCCGGTTGCCGGCAGTGTCGCAGCACGGGCTACGCGGGCAGGATTGCCATCCACGAACTGTTTCTGCCCGACGAAAGGATACGGGAGAAAATCAGTGAGCGAGCCGGCAGTGGCGAACTGCGGAAGCTCGCCCTGGCAAGAGACATGCAGTCCCTCGTATTGGACGGGATCGAAAAGGTTCGGGCCGGCCTGGTGACCATCGAGGATGTGCTGAGAGTGACGCCTACACCTGACGTCGCCTAGGATTCAGATCTCATGCGGCAGTGGGCCTGACTTGTTCGACCCGTTGTCGCGATCGAGTCGTGCCATGATTTGGGCGCACAGTGGCTCCAACGCACAAAATTGTTCCTGAACAGCCCATCGATAAAGCAGTTTACCCCTCTTTACCCCTTCCTGTTATTGGACGTCGCGGCGTACGGCGAGAGGGGAGCTCGAGATTCGGTCCGTTCAAGGCGAATACGCTGGACATTCGTGGAACCGTGCCAGGCTCTGTCTGAAAATCCCATCTGGCTTCGAGCGGCCCTTTTTCCGCCTGGCTGCATCGACGATAGAACCAACATCACCTGCTTCGCCGTCTTTGCCAGGCGAAAAAATGGCTCGCTCTCGGGCCGACGACGGGGT
>JADFMM010000356.1 GCA_022563885.1 Planctomycetota bacterium
GCCTCGTCGCTTGTAAAACATGTTGCTGAGTTCCTCGCCAAGGAACACACCTTCGGGTCGCATGATCCGGTGGGGCTGCCCCTCGGCGGAGGGCAGCAAAGGCACCACACCCCAAACCGAATTACCACTCAGGAAGGCGAGGTTGACACCTGCATCACGAGCCGCGCTGACGTTGTCGTACATCTCCCGCGTCCAATACTCGTCATGGCCCACGGAAATAAAACCTTTCGCGCGCTGCAGTCCCGAGCCGTCCAGGTGGGTATCCAGGTTCGATATGTAGGACACATCGTAGCCCTGCTGCTCTATCCAATAGGACAACGGAAATTCCCAAAGAAGATACTCTCCCGACCCCACGGACATGGGATACTTGACAAGATGACTCTGACAAAAATTGGCGTAGGGACGGTCAAAACTCACCCACCCGGTATCCGGACCCGTGCTCCATTTTTTTCGTCCAGCACTATTGATGATATACGTGTCGTCGTGGTAAAGAGACCACTCGTCATTAGGCCAACTGTTGTAGCAGGCCCAGGTCATGTCGCTGCACTGGAAAAGCAGATCGCAGGGTCGGTCGTCACGCACAATGAAGATGACATAGCTCTGCACGCCCTCTTTCTTGGCGGTGAGTTTGCCGAGATAGACGCCGCTCAGCCAATCGCTTGGAATCTCAAATTCCACCGACGGTTCCCACTTGCATTCGCGCAGGCGGTTTTCACCGATAGGCGGATCGGGTTGGGTTTTGCCCGGCAGCGAATCAAACCGCTTCATGCTCCGCCCGCCGGCGCCCCCGTAGTAACCGGTGCGGAAGATTTCCAGGCTGAACTCCGATACTGGATTCGTGCTCACCATAATCTTTAATGTATCGCCGGCGCGCACGCTGGTCTCGGAGCAGTAGCCCTCGATTCGCGGGGAACGCCACAGGGTATCCGGGTCGATGTAGGTGTTGGTGAGCATCCAGTCGCGCGTGCCGGGCTTGGCGTTCTCTTTACGAATCCGGTTGTCACCGGTCAGTGCCGCAGCGGCCGTCTGGGGTGTACCCTGGACACCCGCTGTAAAAGCCATGCCTGCAGCGGCAGCCCCTTTGAGAAGGTTCCGGCGGCTAATTCCGATGTTCTGCTCGTCGGATTTACGCATAACATGTTCTCCTTTTGTCGTGACCGAAGGGGTTGTCGTTCAGAATGTTCACTTCTCTGCCCCACCTTCCAGTGCCGTGTAACACCCATTCTGACGGGTACTCTCTTGTGGCAGCAGACCATCTGCGGCGTCAGAGATACTCGCCCTGCCAAAAAGCAGGGCTGCGTTCTCTTCCTTGCAGCTAATCCACTGGGCCTACTGGGCCTACTGGCACGGCGAGACACCCCATCATTCTGAATGTTACAAAGCACTAGTTTCTCTTCTTGGGCTTTCTCGTCTCGGGCAGAAGCCATTTCTCATTGTTGAGCGAACGCAAGAAGGTGATCAAATCAATGAGTTCCTCGTCCGAAAGTCCGGCGTCCAAGCCTTCGGGCATCACGGATATCGGGGAGGGTTCCATCGACAGAATCTCGTTGCGGCCAAGCGTGCGGGATTCCGTCGCCCCTGTGTGCAGGGTGATGGTCTCGACCGTTTCGTGGCCAATGATTCCGCCCAACAGCTCGTCCGCGGTCTCTACCCGGTAGTTCTGAAAGTCGGGAACCATGCTCGAGCTCGGGAACAACACAGCCTCCAGGAGATCATGCCCCGTGCGAACCAGACCGATGCTTGTAAGATCAGGGCCCATGGTTCCCCCCTCATCGCCAATGGCATGACAGCTCGAACAGACAGCCTTCTCTCCAAAAAAGATCTTGCGCCCCCTCCCGACGTCACCCTTACCCGAAACCGGCTCGATTCGGTGGAACCGTTCGGTCAGCTTTCCGTCCCGCGCTTCGAGTTGTTCCTTGATACGACTTGCCCGGGCATGTACGGATTCGGGAAAGGAATCCAATAGTCGTTCCAGCTGAACCGTCGTCATGAGGTCCCTTGCATCTTCATTCTGCGCAAGACTATCGATGATCTGATTCCCGAGAACCGGATCCGTCTCCCCTTCGAAAACCTGCAGTGCGGTCGCCAATATCAGAGCGTCGGCCGCAGGCAAATAGACCTCCGCAAAACGCAGTTTCGTTGTCTCCTCCAGGGTCGCATGGGTCAGGACAGTTGCAGCGCTACGCCTGAGGGTCGGCTCTGTCCCGGTCTGCAGATGGCTCAAGACCAGGTTCAATCGCGCTCCTTTCAGGGGTGCGTGCGGATTCGAAATGGCGATTAGAGCCGTCAAGCGTGAAGATACCGGATGGCTTTCATTGTCTGCGATATCGGCCAGCCGCGAGGACAATGGTTTGATGCGACGATGGGCTACGACGTTAAGGGCTGCAGTGCGAATTGATTCATCGTCGCCTTCCAGGCAAAACGCGAGCGCTTCGATCCAGGGTTCCGGCATTTCGGCCGGAGCGGCATCGTCAATCACATCCAACAGGAGTTCTCTGTGTTCAAAAGATTCATCTGTCAACTTTGCGGCAACAAATTGCTGCGCGATCGGATTTGCCGCATAGGCTTTCAACACCTCAGTCACTTGCGCGCTTGATGCGGCATCTCCGTCACGGAGGAACGAGAATACGAGTTCTAAAATCTGGCCGCTCCATCCAGGATGGCGTTGTGCAACCCACAATCCCGTCTGGCGGGCCGTTTCTTCATCAGACCGAAGGAATGCAGCCACACGGTTGGCCGTCACATGGGGGTCCTTGAGCTGATCCAGAGCAACCAGAGCAGACTCTCTCGCAAGCCACTCTTCATCGCTGTCCAGTGCGCGACGCAAGGTATCCCGATCATCAATTTCAATTAGCGCATACCGAATAGCGTGCTGCTCAAAGCGGTCAATGTCGCCGCTCACCGCTTCGAGGAGCGCGTTGGTGACGGACCTATGACCGATACGCCCGAGTGCCGTGGCTGCTTCTCGTCGTTCCAGGGCCGATTCAGACCGAAGCTTGGCCGTTAATGCGGAGAGGCTCCCATTGTCTTTCAGTTCTCCCAGAGCTTGGATGGCCGCGACACGAACTTCGAGGGCAGAGTCGGACAACGCTTTTTGAATTGACTGCGCAACGGAGTCTCCGCCGATCCGATACAAAGCCCAGACGGCCTGTCTTCTGGTTTGCGCATCGGATGCCGAAGTCACTGCACGAACAAGCGACGGAATCATGCTCTCACCCCGGGCCATAATCGTTTCCAAGGCTCGTTCGCGAACACGGAAGCGTTCGTCGGACAAGTGTTCCATCAAATTGCCCGCGTCCAACGCGTCAAGATCGAGGCTGAGTCCCCATGGGTCCGTAGCGGTCTTCGAGCGCTTGGGACGGATGCGATAAATGGACCCTGTGATTTGGGGTTTCGCGACACGGCTAATCGGGCAGGCATCTACGTACCACGCGCCCGTGTCACAAAAGAGCAAACTGCCGTCGGCATCTTCGACGAGGTCAGTCGGATAGAAATCGGAATCGGTCGACGTCATAAAGTCCGAGTCGGTGGTCTTGAATGTTGATCCGTCGGGCTCAAGTTGGTGGACCTGAATTCGATGGGGATTGAATTGCGCACTGAAGAGTGCGCCGCGGTAGGACTCACCTAAACCGTCACTTTGAAGCGTTAGAATTCCTGAGGGTGCGATGCGTGCGAACTTGGACATGACCGGCATCAACGGGCCAGTCCTGAATAACCCTCTTAACCCTGCTGGCGTAAAACTATTTCTCGGATAAACACCGCCCCAGATCCAATGCATAATGGCATCCCGCAGTCCGTACTTGGGGAGTGTAAAATACGTCATGGTCCCCATCATTTGACCGTAATCGGTAAAAGCCACCTCGACCGGATTGTTGAAACCGCCGCCGGCAATACGTTCCAGCCCAGTGCCGTCGGGTTCGCTTCGAAAAATACCGCCGGGCCTGCCTTTGAATAGTTGTCCCTCCTTCGTCTCGACCTCGTACCCATGCAAGCCGTGGGTGATGTACAGTCGGCCATCCGGTCCCAGGAACGGACCGTGCAAACCCTCTGTGTGCTTTGTTTTCCACCCCGAATGCACCACAGTCCGCGTATCGGCGACACCATCGTCATCGAGATCTTCAAAGCGAAGAAACTCGGGTGGACTTGTCACGAACAATGCGTCCTTGTGCCACAACACGCCCATCGGAAAGCCGACCTTGGTGGCGAATACCGTCCGCGTATCGAAGACGCCGTCTCCGTCTGTGTCTTCAAGACGCAGAATCTGGCACTCGGGCGCGGCGGCCATTTCTATTCCAGACAAGTCTTTCCCGGTGGACTCCGCGATGAACAAGCGGCCGCGATCATCGAAATTCATAAACATGGGGTAGGCCGTGAGACCAGGCTCAACAGCACTCACCACTTCAAGTCCCTCAGGCACCGAGAGCGAGCTCAATCGGCCTTCATCCGCGATCGCGACGACCCAGGATGTCGCCAAAAATGAAACGACAACACGTCCGATCAGACCAAGGGTATGTTGGGTGTGTTTATTCATGGGGAATTCTCTCCGTGTAGGGTGATGTTGCGACTCACGAGGATATCCGGTGCGAGATTTGCAGCCTTTTTTCTTCGGTTATTTCAAAATATCTCGAATCACATGCCCATGCACATTGGTTAATCGCCTGTCAATGCCATTGTGTCGATAGGTCAGTTTTTCATGATCTAATCCCAGCAGGTGAAGCATGGTGGCATGCAGATCATGGGGCGTAATGACGTTCTGCACGGCCTTATAACCAAATTGATCGGTGGCGCCATAACTGTATCCAGATTTAACGCCCGCGCCTGCCAGCCATGCCGTATACCCATTGGGATTGTGGTCACGACCATAGGTGCCGGCCTGGAACATCGGCATGCGTCCAAATTCTGTGGCAAAGAGAACCAGGGTCGATTCAAGCATGCCGCGCTGTTTCAGATCTTTTAACAATCCCGCGACCGGTTGGTCGAGAATGGGACCATGCACATCGTATTGCGCCTTGAGCTTGCTGTGACCATCCCAGTTAATGCGCCCCCCTGAGGCATAAGCGCCATTAAAGAGCTGGACAAAACGGACGCCCCTTTCAACAAGACGACGTGCCAAGATGCAATTGTTGGCGAATGCCGCTTTGTCAGCATTTTGACTGTCTGCGCCGTATAACCTGCGAATATGCCCAGGCTCTGACTTTAAGTCCATCAGCTCGGGAACGGCCAGTTGCATTCTTGCGGCCAATTCATAACTGGCCATACGCGCCGTG
>JADFMM010000357.1 GCA_022563885.1 Planctomycetota bacterium
ATTATCCAGGAGATCGTCAATCAGCCCGGCTGGTCCGGCGAGGCGATCGTGCTGATCTTTGCAGACAACCCGGCCAATCCCTCCACGGGAAGACGGGAAGCCGAGTCGTTTGACGGGAGTGCCATTGAAGCACCACTGCTCCACATCAGCTTTGAGTAGAATCGCGTGGGAAGACACCTGGTACCACGGACCCACGATGACACTGTGCGGTCATGCAGACGGACCGTTTGAGTTGAGTGGGTGCCGGCAGGATCGCGAAGGTAGAATTTCGTTTGGGGCCTATACCGACCTCCAGGTATAGGCCCCTTTCTTAGGGACCGGCAGACACATGACAGAGGGAGTTCGGGCATGGGCAAAGAACGGAGCCGACAGAGGCATACCTTCATCCTACTCTTTCTCTCAACGGTCGCTGTCTGCCGGGGGCAAGGCGACCTGGTCTTTGAAAACGATGAAGCCGCCTTGGACCTACCCCGTGTCCTGTTTGCGGTGCAGCGTGGTCCCAGAGGCCCCCTGCTGATGCCCAAGACCGGCTTTGCCGTACACTATGCCTTCCTGGACACCGGTGCCTCGGGAATTCTCATGTCACGGGAGACCGCGACGCAACTTGGGATGACCATCGATCGCCGGGCCCGCTTCGTCGACGTGGGCGTGGGCGGGGCCGAGCATTTCGGAGTGTCCGAACCGCTCTATCTGGGCTTGGCCAACATCCATACCGAGAATCCGCAGGACCCCCGCGCCTACCGCATGGTGGGGCGGGCACGATTCCAGATCAAGGCCACCCAGGCCGGGCTACTCAGCCCGGCGGTCGACATCATTGGCATGCCCGCTCTGAAGGGCAGGGTCGTGGTGTTGGACACTGCGGCCACCAACAGGCTGGGCTACTGCGCCGCCACAGTCTTGCCGCCGGGGGCACCCGGCATACCGGCCGTTCACATAACGGTGGCTCTCCGTTTTCAATGGTTCAGCAATCCACGGAATCCCGAGAACATTCCTCCGCTGCCCGTGATGGCGCCGAATCCGGTGATCGACAACATCGTCTTGCACCATCATGGCAAGAACTCGCGGGCGACCTGGCTTCTGGATACCGGCGGCACCATTAGTCTCATTTCCACTCGGCAAGCGAAACGTCTTGGCATCCTCGATCGTCAGGGCAAACCCGTCATCAAACCCGCCTTTTCGCTGCTGGTAGGTGGCGTCGGTCAACCCACCACGATCCCCGGCTATCAATTCGAACGCCTCATCATTCCCCTGCGAAACGGCCGCAACCTCATCTTCAAGAACGCTCGCCTCGGCGTCCATGACATTCACTACACCGATGGAAAGACCCAAACACAACGCACCCTGGATGGCGTCTTTGGCATCAATTTTCTCTGTGCCTCCGCCAAGATGGTTGGACTCCTACCCGGTGACATCAGCGAAACACCCTTTGATAAAGTTGTCATTGATATGCCCCGAGCCCAACTGGGATTGCGCCTGCGCGCCCGATAGCACGAGAGTCGGACAACAATCGGTGGATGCCGCGGTTCAACAATGCTTGGTTTTAGGGACCGGGAAAGAACAACTTGTTTATTGCCGATCCCTAAATCGACGGATGGATGAGAAATGAAAACGAGCTATGCATTACTGATCGGGTTGTTGTTGGTCAAGGTAACCTATGTGGGGCACGCCGCTGCGATCGAAACATCCACGACCCTGTCGAAAGAGGCGGTGCTCAAGCAATCACCCGTCAAAGGCGGCTTGCTGGTGCATCTGGGGCCGGAGAACGCCGAGTTATTGCTGGCGTTCGCCGCAGAACCTCGCTTCGTCTGCCACGGACTTACGACCGATCCGGACAGACGCGCACGCATTCTCCAAGCGCTCGACGACGGCGCGGCTTATGGCCGCACTTCGGTCGACACCTTGAACCATTCGCGCCTTCCCTATGCGGATAACCTGGTGCGCATTCTGGTCGTCGAGGCTGCCAGTGGCGTCCCTGAGCACGAAATGTTGCGCGTCCTCTGTCCTGGTGGCTTATTGTACGCGAAGTCTGCGACAGGATGGGCAGCGACCTACAAGGAGTGGCCCAGCGCCATCGATGAATGGACGCATGCCCGACATGGGGCCGATGGCAATTCTGTTTCCAAGGACGAGGCTGTTGGCCGCCCCAGTAATGTCAGATGGATATCGGCCGCGCACTACAGAGGGGTACAACCGCGCCAGACGCAGGTGATGGTCACCAGCGCAGGCCGCCTGTTCTCCGTGCGCGATACGGGCACTAACGCGACGCTGACCGCACAGGACGCTTTCAGCGGTGTCAAGCTCTGGGAGGTTCCCTACACATCCTATAAGAAACCCAGCTTGCGGCATCGCGATTTCTGGAACTTTCCGGCGCTGATCGCCTGGAAGGATACGCTCTTCATCACCGGAAAGGCTTTGGACGCCAGCAGCGGCGATGAACGCTTCGTGCTCGATGGCAATCCATTGGTTTGCGACAACGACGTGGTGATCACGTCCATGTTGAAGGCCTATGACGCCAAGAGTGGCCAAGAACTCTGGCACCATCCGCAGCCAGGAATCCGCCCCATCATTGGCGGTGGGAACGTCTACTTTGTCGAAGGAGAGTGGCCGGCAAAAGGCGGTCCGCTGAAGCTGGTGTCGCTGGACCTGAGGACCGGAAAGGTGGTGTGGCAGAAGGTCTTTGAGCTGCCAGCCGCGGCGGTGAAGCCGGATGCCTTTGACAACTATTCGCCGAACAGTATTCCCAACGGGCTGTTGGCCGGCATGATCTACCATCAGGGCACCTTGGCGCTGGAGGTCACGCGCACGTATATCTATCTGTTCTCGGCCAAGGATGGTGCGCCTATTCGCAGCTTACGCTATCGCAATTGGTCGCCCTATGCCTCTGGCTTGCGGGCGCTGATGATCGACAATCTCCTGTGGCTGCCCGAAGCCCAGACCGACTTCGACTTTGGTTATGACATTAATGCATACAGCCTGAAGGACGGCGAGAAGGTCAAATCTCTCCAGCTCAAGACACCGATTCGGCAGCGCTGCCGCCCGCCGCTGGCGACGGAGCAGTTTATGTTTCTCGGCGGCCTCAATTCGGTCAACTTGTCAACGGGTGAAGAGACCGTTCGGCCGATCGCGCGCAGCCTCTGCAATTTTGGCATGGTACCCGCCAACGGCCTGCTGTATGTGCCGCCGACGCATTGCCGGTGTTACGCGACATTGAAAGGCTACGTCGCTCTCGAGTCGCTCCAGCCGGGGCAGGAACTGGTTGCGGCCAACACCGCTGATCATCTCATCAAGGGCAGCGCCTATGGTCGTCAGTTGCAGGCCACGTCCAGCGCCGATGATTGGCCGCAGTTGCGACAAGATTCGATGCGGCGCGGATACTCCAATTGCGAGCTGCCGGCACGGGTAGAGTTGCTGTGGACGCAGAAGTTGGCGGGGACCCGTGCGTCGAGCCCGGTGGTTGCCAATGATGTGGTCGTCGTGGCCGCATCCGATACGCACCGCATCCAGGCACTCAACGCTGCAACCGGCGAGGCGCGATGGGAATTTGTCGCGGGTGGCGGGATCGAGGGGCCCCCGACCATTGCGGGTGAACACGTGGCTTTCGGCTGCAAGGATGGCTGGGTTTATGTGCTGAGTCTGATGGACGGATCCCTGCTGTGGAAGAACATGGCCGCGCCGGCTGAACGGTTGATTATGGTCGACGAGAAGTTGCAGTCCGCGTGGCCCGCGCTCGGCCCTGTGCTCATCGGCGGTAACAGCGTCACCGTTGCCGCGGGGCTGCACAACATGGCAGAGGCCGGCATCGTCGTGTCAACCTTCGACCTGTCGACAGGCAAGAAACGATGGCAGGCCCAGACCCCGCACAGGCCACTGGTCAATCCGTTGACCAGCGGTGTGTATCAGAAGGTGTACGACAAGCGCCTTGGGATTACCCCGACGAAGCCGGCCGCCGCGTTGCTGAGCGGATGGCTCGTTGGCGACGGGGGCCGCGTACAGATCGACCGCTTAGGAGCGTTCGAGATCAACAGTGGCAAGTCGGTGGTTCTTTTCGATACACGTGTGAATGAGGCAAACACGGCGAAGCTAAGTTCGTACAAAAACGGCAGTCGCCGCAACGATTTTGACCGCTGGCTGTTATCTTCTGAGGACACGGACGGACGCCTGTTTAATGCCAGCATCGCGCCCAAAGGGTCGGTGGCGATCGCCTCCTCGAAGAACCACTGGGTGGCCGTGACAGAGGACCAACTGATCCTTCTGGATAAGGATAGAAAGGAAGTGTTCAGGGTAGCCTTGGGCTCGGAACATAAAGCTATCCCGCACGGCATTGCCATCGCCGGCAGCAGGGTTTACGTGTCGACAGCAGCCGGGCATGTTCTGTGCTTCGGTGCACCCATTCAGTAGCATCATTTTTGCCATTAATTTCAAACCGGAACTGAAGTTCTTTCGCTTGAAAAACTCTCCAGCCCTAGTTAATATGTAGTGCACTTGGAGGAAAACACCTGCAGAAGATGCACGCAGATTGAAGGAGGTAGGAACGAACGTAACAAGAACCCCTAAATGGCTGTGCACTCCAGAGAGAGCGCTTGGCAGTCGAAAACGTCAACTTAAAAAGATCTGGAGGCAAATGATGTGTGAGAGACGGATAAACCTAATGTTGATCGCATTGGTGCTGGGCCTGACGGCCGGCCCTGCCCATGCGGATCTGGTAGGACACTGGAGTCTAGACGAAGGGACCGGCAGTGTCGCCAATGACCGATCCGGTAATGGCAATCATGGAACGGTGAACGGCGCCACCTGGGTGGATGGCAGGCACGGCATGGCGCTTAGCTTCAATGGAGTAGACGACTATGTAGAAATGCCGGTGGTGGACGGTCTGGAGGCGATGAGCAACATGACAGCGGCCGCCTGGATAAACTACACGGATGCCGGTGACGGCTGGCTGGGCATCATGGCAAACGGGCAGCAAGGCGGCCCTTGGGAGACCTATGGGCTATTCGTCAACCGCGGAGGAACCTTTCTCTATGCCACCGTATTTTTGGACGGCGCCCATGTGACCCAACAGACGGCAAGTGGTGCTATAGGGCCGGATACCTGGCACCATGTATGCTCCACCTGGGACGGTTCTAACGTCAGGATCTATGTAGACGGAAATCTGGAGTTGGAACAGGCCCGGACCGGCGCACTGACGCCCACCGGACGGGCCCTGCGCCTTGGCCACCGAATTGGCAGCTCCCACTATTTTACGGCCATTATCGACGATGTG
>JADFMM010000358.1 GCA_022563885.1 Planctomycetota bacterium
TCCCAAACGAGCATCCGTGGAGGGGATCGGAATCTCCCGGAGGGGTTCCGCGAGGTAAGCTGCCACGATCTCTTCCCGGCTTTCCGTAGGACCAGAAGCGGCCTTTCGCAGAGCAGATTCCACGTAGACCCACTGATGGGTGACGATCGCCACCAGCCCTACCGTCACGAACGCAACAACTTTCCAGCGTGCCTCGACCGATCCGGCAAAATCTCGAGAAAACAAATGACTCACCGCGGCGCCCATCGATGCCAGCAGTGTTTGGACAGATTGGCCAGTCAAATGCTTCATCGCAGGCACCAAAAGAACGTTGGTCAAATGGATCATCAAGCACATGGCGCAAAAGGGCGACCCTCCTCCTACCAGCAACACGGTCAACCAGAGACTACCACCCAGTCCGACCACACTCATCACCAAGCCGGCCAGCGTTGCCTCGCGTTCGAATGCATCGCCGAGCGCCCATGCCATGATCACAAGGCTGGCGAGCGAAACGTAATAAACGAGGCCCCAACCGGCCAGTGGTATCCCCAAGTACCATGAAGTCGGGCTGAGCAGAACCGAGTCACAGTTGCTACCAAAAAGTTTTGAGCAAATATCAATCATATCGGGATGATGATCCGCCATGAGCGCAAAGGTGCGCGCCAACAGGTAGCCTGAGACGAGCAGTCCTAGGCCGATTAAGGGCAAGCAGAACAATCTTGGATGTCCCATGTTTTTCATCATGCAGTCATCTCAACTGGCAATAGACGAGTTATTCTTTAGACACTGGCCAGTGCTAGGTTCTCTAGCCGGTTTTATCAGGTCTGTTGCTCATCCTTCTCTTGCAGTTTCAACTGACAGAGTTCAATTGACAACTCAATCCACTTGTCTATGAGTGTACGTAGCCGTGTATAAGTTTTCAAGTGTTCCCTGACCATCGGCACGTGGAGTTTCTTGATGAATTTGGTGCGACTCTTTCCTTTTCGCGTGAAGCTTACCTGGTAGTAAGGGAACGGCAAGGCCCATGTCTACGATGGGGGTCCTCTTTGCATCGACATTTCGGATCTCCACAGACATTATACCCCTGGGATAGAGACCCAGGATGTAAGGTCATATTAAGGGACACTCACTAATTCGGAGAAAATCGTTGACGGCCCTGCCTCAGGAGTATACAGAGGATGGATAGACCGCTAATTGGCAATGCGCTGGAACTGCGATAGGAACTATTGTGAGGATTGGCTATGGCACGAATGGCTAGAATCAAGATGGAAGGTGAAGCGGCGGCGTATCATCTCTATGGACGGATTGCCGGAGTCAAGGGCGAATATCCCTTGACTAAGCCCTTATGTCGAAAGACGTTAATAGACTTGATCAAGCACTATGCCCGTGGCTACTGCTGCGAGGTGGCGGCGTATTCGGTGATGGGAACGCACTATCACTTGGTGGTCCAGTTTGAAGCCTACCGTACGCTGAGTTCCGATGAATTGCGTGAACGCGCCTTGCTCCTGTACCCCAATAGCACCAAGGATCTCGACGACTGGCCTCAGGTCAAGTGGGATCGTCTTCAAGAGCGTCTGTTTGATGTCTCCGAGTTTATGCGGAATCTGCACTCGGCGTTTGGTCGTTTCTACAACAAGACCTACGATCGTCATGGACGGTTTTGGGCGGATCGCTTTAAGAGTACGCTGTTGGAGGATGACCGGGCGCTGTTGGACTGCATGCTATACGTGGAACTGAATCCCGTTCGCGCTGGCTTGGTGACCCGGCCGGAGGAATGGAAGGGTTCCTCTGTCTTTCGCCGTGAGGCCGGTTTTGATGAGTGGTTGATGCCCTTAACTGCTTTATTTGAGAAGACTAAGAAACGTGCCCTGGTGGAGTACCGTAGCCTGCTGTACTACCGCAGTGGTGTGCCGACCAAGCCGGGACAGGCTGCCATTCCTCAGCGTGTCATCAAGGAGGAGGCCGCTCGAGGCTTCGAGGTCTCAGGTGTCTACGGCAAGCGTATGCGGTACTTCGTGGATGGTCTGGTGATCGGCAGCGAGCGTTTCATACGAGAACACATTGGTGTGCTTCGAGAGAAGGGCGAGTATCTGCGGAGACAGCACCCCATCCCACACTTTGAGAGTCCGCACCTGTCCCTGCGTGAACAGCGGGACACTGCGGTCTCATTCTAGGTCGCGTGTCGTCACGGAGTGACGAAATCGCTACACATCTTCAACTCTCTCCAGAGACGGTCTTCCAACAGTCACGCCTGAGCGTCATGAATCTGTCCTAATTCTTGGATTTGGCTTCGGACATGTAGTGATGGCTGCGCACATAGGCCATGCGCGTAGCGACTATAGCCTCCGACGTACTTTCTCGATGATTCTTGTTGCCTGCTTCAGAGGTAACGAGTGTCCCTTATAAAATTCACTTTGGAAATCCTCGAAGCCCAACACGATCCCATGCTCGAAATCTAGGTGACACGCTGAGAAAATGGACCGACTAGCTTAACACCTATGCCCCCAAGGGGGGCAACCTGGTATTCCAGGTGCACCTATCGTATTGAGGCCGGAGTCGACCACATTTACACAGAAGAATATAGAGGAAGAGACAAGCTTGCCCATGACTTCTTCACCTTTTTAACAGCCGGTGTCAACACGCCCATCAACTCCGTGAGCGAATTATCTTTCGAATTCCAGTACGAGTTTAGCCAAAACGGATGCAGGCTGGGACCTGGGCGGATCAATCTACGTGCTGGGCTGGTGCGTCCGATGGCAGCGGTTGAATCCTGATCTGTATGGAGGATTAGCTGTCCCGATACACTGTTTTCTTGAGTGCCGTTCTCCAGGATCAGGCACCTGACCAGTTTGGTGAACTCTTGTTCGTCAATCATCCCACCGACCGCATAGCGTCTGAGGGTATTCAAGCAGTCATGCAGGTGGCAGTAATTCCATTTCAGATGGCCCTTGAGGAGGATGATGTCCCGTGACCAGACTCTATTGGGTCTAATGGTGGATAAGTTCCACTTGTTGTGTTTGGCAAGGGATGTCATAGTGTTACATTCACTGACATCACCGCATGGCGTGGATGTGCGTTCACTCGTGCGCATTGCGCCAAAATATTGTTTATCGGGCAAGGACAGACTTAAGACCGGTGTTAGATCCGTGGCCCGTTCAGAATGCAATCTGTCCAAAAACCTCTGTTGTTCATCATGTGACAAAGTATATCTTGCTTGCACAAGGTCATACTGTCCCTTGTTCCGATCACAGCCACAACGCCGATGAATTTACACCCTGGGAATCTCCAGGGACTGACGCGGCTCCAGGCTAATTGTCTGCTGCTCTTGTTCGATCGTTTTCGGTTGCTGTCCTCGGGCTTCTCGCGTATGCCGATTGGGGGGGCAGTCATTGCAGCGTTCCCAGACCTCACTACCGACTATCTCATGGTGAGTACTATCATTTGTCCTGGTCGTTAAACGGCCAAGAAGCTGCTTCATGATGCGATATCGTGGACGCATCAGACGAAACATCACCGAGCGCTTAAACATTGTTGCGTGTAAGAATCTCAGCCTATCTGGATCACCCGACTTTGCCAATAATCTGGTGTATGTAATAATACAATACGGTAAGGCAATGACTTTCAATAGATGGGGCGTGGCGCGCCAGATCATTGAAAAACATTTCCAGTAGCCAAGACACTCCAAATATGAAGGTGGATTTGACCGAGAGTGCATATCTACCGACCCTTACTTTGCATAACCACCTGATTACACCCACACACAACCAGCAGAAAGAATACTGGAAAGGACTGTAAACGCTAAATCCGCCTTCCAGGGGGCCTCTGTGAATCAAAGGCCACACGACATCCTTGGTTCTATTATATCTATCATGCCAATGAATTCACAAACCTAAAGCCCAGGTAAGACACAATGTCGCTGTATAATGCTGGCCCATCTATGTTCAGGTGTGGCAAAACGCGAAATTATAGGACCATTTATCAGAGTATTCAAAAAAAAAGTTGTGTTCAAGGGTGTGTGGGAGTGGTGTGCTTGTCAACAGAACTTAGGACTGCCATAGAACTGCAGAATGCACCGTAAATGCTCATTGAGGAAGAGGGGTCGGTCCTATTATTACGACAATAAAACCACGGCCTCTGGCCGTGTGACCCTGTTAGCTTCCAGCGTTCCATGGTGTAAGACCATCGTGTAGACATCTTTCCCGTTTTTTTGGGGCATACATGTTATGTGCGATCATGTTCACATATGTCCATCGGTTCCGGCGAAACTTAGAATTGGTAATACGATTGGATTTCTCAAGGGACAAGGGAAAAAAGTGCTGTAATTGTACATCGCTCGTCGCGTGACGGGTTTGTCATTTTAGGAAATCGATTATTGCGTCAGTACTGTTGGACTAGACGCAGAAATGATACGCTAGTATGTCCGCGATCAAGAGATTCTGGAATCGGGCCAAGGCGACTGGATTTGAAATGACGTCAACGACGCCCCAATGGACGGATTTATCGCCCCCCTCGGGGGCATAGGTGTTAAGCTAAGCTGACGTTTTTCTGGCCGATGGGCTTGCCATCGGCCTTGATTTGTGTCATTATACCGATAGCAGTTTAAACGCTATCGGTTACGAAAGGAGTCGATCATGACCAAAGAAGAACGAAGAATCGAGCAAATAAAGCAGAAATTGGTGCAGCTCGGTTCCATGCTGCCAGGCAGCATCTCAGAGCAGTGGAACGTATGCGGCACACCGCGATGCCGGTGCAAGGATCCTGAGAGGCCTGTGAAGCACGGGCCGTACTATCAACTCAGCTTCACCGTCGGCGGCAAGAGTTCGACGATGTTCATCAAGAAGGAAGATCTGACGGAGGTCCGTCGACGCCTTAAGCGTCATGAGCAATTCAGGGCTCTATGCACTGAGCTTGTCCAGGCTTTCGTCGCTTTGACCCGCAAGAACGGATTCAACGGGAGGACATCATGACAGATCTGGACGAATTCATGGCCGTGTTCAAAAAAAAAGACGTTTGAACCGTTGGGCCAAACAGACCGGTTTCCTTAAGCGCAAGGGCAAGCTATCGCCATACGACTTTGTGGTGCTGATGACCCTCGGCCAGTTGGGGATGAAACACCCCTCGCTGGCGGGGATGGCGACAGCTATCGAATCCCGTATCAGCCGGGTGGCTTTGCACTACCGTTTTTCGAAAGCCGCCGCTGCCTTTCTCCTCAAGTGTCTGAATTTGGTACTTCAACAGAAATTCAGCCGCCTGGGCCAGATCAATACA
>JADFMM010000359.1 GCA_022563885.1 Planctomycetota bacterium
TAACGAAAACAGCCTGGATACCCTGGCATTGGATCTGCAGCTGAGTCAGACCTACCACTGGCGTGTGGATGAGATCAATGACGTCATGGACCCCAGCACCTGGCAGGGGGCTGTATGGAGCTTTACAACGGCAGACATCATCTCAATCGACGACATGGAGAGCTATGAGGACAAGGAATTCCTCGAGATTTGGGCGAGCTGGGTGGATGGTTTTGACGATCAAGCCAATGGTTCCGTGGTGGGCGGCGTCTCGGGTACCCCCGAGACCGGTATCGTCCATGGGGGCAGTCAATCCCTGCCCATGACCTATGACAATAGCGCTGCGGCCCAGTCGGAGGCGACGCGTACTTTCGACGCGCCGATGGATTGGACCGGTCATGGCGTCCAGGGCCTGGTGCTCCACTTCCAGGGGAGTTCCGACAATACCGGCGGACAGCTCTACGTCAAGATTAACGACACCCGAGTCGATTACGACGGGGATGCCTCTAATCTGATGCGCTCGGAATGGAGTGAGTGGACCATAGCGCTGGCGGACCTTGCCGGGGACCTGAGTCGCGTCAATTCCCTGACAATCGGTGTCGACGGGGGGGGAGCAGGTGTTGTTTATGTTGATGACATTTTCTTAACGCCCGGCACCCGCTGAACTCACGTGGGTGCTTTGGCTGTGAAACGACACTGAGTCACCGACCACCCGCAGAGCGGGGGGCCTGAAAAACCTCCGAGATACTGATCACGACATCTTGAACTTTTGTATGCCAGAACTCGTCACTTTGAGTGGGGGAGGGGCAATTATGGATGAGTGCTCGTGCCAAGTCCCTTAATGACAAACAAAACTTAGCCAACGCAGGTATAAAATATCCAGGCTACATCATGAACCCGGATTCCAGCGAGTCGACGGTATTGGACAGGGATCATGCATGCAGTGCCGTGTTGATCCTCTATTATTGATCCAGTCGAGAGGATCACATGTTGGGCACGATGTTGAGCCCTTTACCTCCATTCGTGATTCCCGTGCTTTCTTCTTGGCGATGTGAAGATCATCTGGGATGTGATCCCCGGTGCCAAAATACATTTCATCTGGAGTCTGTCCACGGAAAGCAGAGTGAGGAATACGTGCGTTGTGTTCCTCAACATAAAAGGAAACCAACTTCTCGACTGAGCTGACGGTATCGAGGGCGTGGGGTGCAAAAAACATTCCTGCGTAACTCGTTTTCGTACACTGACTTAATGCTGTACCGGCCGAAAGTGATTGGCTGTCGAATGAGTAATTACACCCGACGGGGAACATGCGTGAGAAATAAGCTGTCTAGTGGTGGTCCCATTCATGGTTGACAAGTACATGCTGCCTTCTCAAGACGAAAAATGTACTCGTTGACGTGGAGAATTGTCTTCTTAGACCGTTGTCCTGAAATGCAGGGGACTGTGTCCGATCGGCAAGATCGGTAGGCGTCATGGAGAGTCTATCGGCACACAAAGATGTGACTTGTATGCAGTAGGCGGTGATCACAAAACGATCAGGTGTCTTCGGGGAAGTATTCGCGCATCTTGAGATAAATCTTCTTTGATTTTGACTCGTCACCGAATAGTGAAACGCGGATAGACACTTTCGACGTCGCATCTGTGAGATACTTGATACTAATCGACACCTTTTTGTCCGATGCATCCCGCGCAGTAATCTGAGCGGACAACGCATCTTTTTCATCGTTTATACGGGAAATACCCAGGTCGGCGAGGGCCGCCTTGGCGGCAACGAAGACTTCGTCTACGGTGTAGGGTTCGACCGATTCAAAATCTCCCTTCATGTAAGCTACGGTGCCTGCTGCCCCTGCTCCAACTAGCGCGACGGCACAACCGGAGCCACACAATGACATTAAAGAAATAAGTAGTAAAAACAGAAACGACTTCATTGACTCACCTTGACCGATAAACTCCAACTTTTTTGCGTGGCACAACATGCCTATAAGACATGTCACTATTTAATCATACAAAGTAGATTCATTGGACTCAAACCGTTTGGACGTTTTACGAGATGGAACCATTCTGCCTTCACTTGCACAGCGGCAAAACCTCACCCTTCTCTTGTTCTACAAAAGGGCTAATTCTGGAAGATCTTTCGTCGGGCTTTCCGTCTGTGAAGGGCGGAGCAAAAGTGCGGCGGGTGGCGGGGCAAAGTAAAACTGCGGCACTTCCTTAAAAGTTCTGCAAGAATGTGGTTTTTTTGTGGCTGTGTTAGCCATGGAAGGCCTGGCATTCTGAGCAGAAAGGGAAGGAAGTGTATTGCAACATGGAACAGTGGCTTGAGATTCGCCAACGGGTGCTGCGAGACGGCATCAGCAAACGTCAGATTCTACGTGAAACCGGGATGCATTGGACGACCCTGGAGAAGATCCTTGAGCATTCCTCACCCCCTGGGTATCAACGTACCGGAGCCCCGGAAAAACCCAAGATCGGTCCCTACCGGGAACGGATTGGTGAGATATTAGAGCAGGACAAGCACGCCCACAAGAAGCAGCGACATACGGCCAAGCGGATTTGGGAACGACTGCAGGACGAGGGATTCACCGGCGGCTACACCATTGTCAAGGACGCCGTTCGAGAACTCAGAAGAACCCGTAAAGAAATCTATATGCCCTTGACCCATCCGCCGGGACAAGCCCAGGTCGATTTTGGCTATGCCCTCGTGAACATGGCCGGGATCCTACGCCAGGTCTGTTTTTTTGTGATGGTCCTGCCCCATTCGGACGCCTTCTTCGTCAAGGCGTACGAACGGGAGTGCACTGAAACGTTTTGGGATGGCCATGTTCAGGCATTCGCCTTCTTTGGCGGTGTTCCGATTCGGATCACCTATGACAACAGTCGGGTCATGATCGCCAAGATCATCGGCCCTCGGGAACGAAAACTGACCGAGGGATTCCAACAACTGGTCAGTCACTATCTGTTTGCCCACCATTTCTGCTTGGTCCGCCGAGCCCATGAAAAAGGAGTCGTCGAAGGCCAGGTCAAGTATGCCCGCCAAAACTTCCTGGTCCCGGTGCCGCAAGTAAGAGATTTTGAAGAACTGAATGCCTATCTCCTCCATCGCTGTCAGCAGGATCTACAGCGCCGTGTTCGTGGGCAGAGCAGCAACAAGGAACAGGTACTGCTAGCCGAGCGAGAATCCTTTCTGAGGCTGCCCTTGGTCCCCTTCGAAGCCTCTCGGACACAGCCGGGGAGAGTCAACAGTGAACTGTTGGTTCGCTTTGACAATAACGACTATTCTGTTCCAATGGAATACGCCTACCACGATGTGACTGTTAAGGGCGATCCAGATCGTGTCCGAATCTGCCGCCTTCATGATGTCATCGCAGTGCACGAACGCTGCTGGGGTAAAGAGCAGCAGATTTTCAATCCCCACCATTACCTGCCCTTGCTGGAGCGGAAGCCCTACGCGTTGGCGTTTGCCAAACCATTCGCCCACTGGAGACTTCCTGGATGTTTTGAGATTCTCCGTGATCGTATGGTATCTGAGCATGAGCATGGCACTCGGGAGTATATTGGGGTCTTACGTCTTTTGGAGTCCCACAAACTACCCCAACTGACCCTAGCAATTGAGCAAGCCCTACGTCACCGAGTTTGCACCAAGGAGGGCCTCGAACAGTTCCTGTCAGGTCCTCAATGGCCCACGACTTCGCTCCTGGCCGGTCGTCAGCATTTACGTCTGGTTAAAGTCTCTAAGGTTCAGGTCAACGCCTATGCAGGTCTTCTGGAGAAGCGAGGTGTGATATGAGCGAACGTCCATCTGAACTACTGCTGCGTCACAGCCTCAAGCAACTGAAGTTACCGACGATGCTACGAGACTACGCGACGGTGGCGACCCGCTGTACGAAGGAGAACTGTGACTATGTGACCTATCTCTGGCGCCTGGTCGAGCGTGAGGCATTGGATCGAGACAAACGCGCGGCCGAGCGACGGATTAAGAATGCCCGCTTCCCAGTCATCAAGACACTGGACACCTTTGACTTCACAGCTCAACCTTCGCTGAAAGAAAAGTTGATACTTGAGCTGATGGTGGGTCAATATATGGAACGCCATGAGAACGTACTGATCATAGGCAACAGTGGAACCGGCAAGACACACTTGGCCAGTGCGCTAGGCTTTGCGGGCTGCCAGCAGGGTCGCAGGGTTCGCTTCTACACGGTCCATGCGCTGGTGACCCACCTGATCGAGATGAGCGAACAGCGACAACTGGAGCGGACGCTACGGCAACTGTCACGTCTGGATGTCTTGATCCTGGATGAGTTGGGGTATGTGCCCTTTACGAAAACAGGCGCGGAGTTGCTCTTCGAAGTCATCAGTCGCGCCTACGAGCGTCTGAGTGTCATCGTCACGACCAATCTGCCGTTCGAGTCTTGGACGGAGATCTTCGGCTCAGAGCGACTGACTGGGGCCTTGCTGGATCGCCTCACGCATCGTGTCCATATCCTCGAAGCCAATGGCCCTAGCTATCGCCTGCTCGAGTCCAAACGACGCCTGGGAAGGCGGGATTCAGGGGAGATGGAATCGGATGAATTGGCTCAAGCAACAGCCGCTTCGGGCGACAAATCGAAGCGGTGAATCAGGAGCAATTGACACCCCGAATGAGATGGGGTAAATAGGGGCGAGGTGCCGCGGTTTTGCCCCGCCACCCGCCGCACTTTTGCTCCGCCCTTCACATAGGGATCGGCAGGAAATAAGGTGTTTATTACCGGTTCCATAGGCACACTACGCCTCCAGTTTCGCTCAATCGATCACGACCCAATCCAACCTAAGGCACCCTAACAAAACCCCGCTGGCTTCGGCCGGCTGCAGCGACCCTCTGCGGCGTTGGCCTCCATCGACGATGCTCACATCGCCTGCTTCGGCCGCCTTGCAGATGGCCGCTTCGCTCGGCCTCGGGCCGACGCGACGCTTTTGTTAGAGTGCCTAAATCTGAGCGGATAACTCGGTCATTTGTTGTCATACACGTCCGAATTAGTAAGGGACAAACTTGCCTGGCTTGTTCCTCCGTAGGCTCCCATGTTAACAATGTCTCCGTGGGGTACGGGCTCGTTGCCCAGGACTGTTTCGGGATTGGCTCTGTCTATGCATGGACTCGAGAGGTGATCGGTTTTCCAAGTTTGGGTTTGGTCATCCCAGTGCCCGGCCTCTGACATAAGATGATAATCACCCGGCACCCAGGTCGGATGGAGAGAGTTT
>JADFMM010000360.1 GCA_022563885.1 Planctomycetota bacterium
TGGGAGCAGACCACGCGAAAACCGACAAAGGCGGTCCCGTACTCCGGGTGGCCGTTGACGCGGGCCGAGCAACGAAGCCGAGAGGCATCGTTGTACCACGAGCCGCCACGCAAAGAGACGGCTGAAGAGCCCTCCTCGTATGGATTCGCCATCCACTCCCACACGTTACCCGCCATGTCCATCAGACCCTCAGGTGTGGCGCCCTGGGAATATTGACCCACGGGGGTCGTTGCCTTTACATTCCGGTCAAAGTTGGCAAGCTCAGGTCTGGGCTCTCCCTTGGCATCTGGCCAGGGATAGTTGCGTGTCCCTCCGGATGCGGCCCATTACCATTCGGCGTCATTGGGAAGTCGGTACACGGTGGATTCATCACTCTTGACAGTCCTTTCCAATTCGGTCAGCCAGAGGCAATAGGCCCGGGCCGCATACCAGGAAACGCCTACCACCGGCTGGTCATCTCCTTTGAAATCCTTGTGGTCATCGTAGCGAGATTGGAAAGACGCCCGCCCCTGAGTTTCATCGGATCCAAGAAAGGCGTCGGTCTCCTTGTCCCGAGATAGGACGGCGCGAAAGCGATCCAATGGTAGTAGGTCTGTCAATTCGGGCTCTTGAGCGTCCAGGTAGCGGACGAACCGGCGATAGTGTTTGTTGGTGACCGGATACTTGGCGACGTGGAGATCCGAAGGGCTTTCCTCTTTGTTCGTAGCCTTGCAGACGAAGGGACGGCCCGGCCCCTGGATAAAGATGTACTCGGCGTTCAGCTCCAGCGGGTTGCGCAGCGATCCGACACTGCTCACCTGCTCCAACATATCCTCTCCCATGTCCTCGGCCACAATCTCTCGGGCCACGGCAACGGCACTGCCTGTACCCTCTTCGGCAAACTGGCGCACCACCGAGAGGGCCTGCCTATGCGGATGAGGACTCCTGCGGCCCATCGGACGCAGGCAATCTCTTAAGATGACAGTTTTCTGTTCGTCTGATATCTGCCCAGTTCGATCCAGTAGATGTGCTTTCAGCGCATCCGTCGAGACCTCCTTCACCTCGGACATGAGGACCCTCAGCAGCTCCTTTTGTCGGTCATTGGGAGCAACCATATGTGTGCTCTTAAACAGCGCCTTCATGAAATGATCGAACAGCTTGTCATCTGCCTCCGCCATCATGAAGCGCAGACACTCGTCCCACCAGTCATCACCGAAGTGCTCGACGATTGCAGCAATCCTTTCAGGCCGCTTGGCGCGGACAGTCGCAAGCTGGACGCCAGCCAGATATTCGCGAAAGGACTTGTGACAGAACATGTAGTGGTCGGTGCCACACTCGGCGATGAGCCCGGTTCGATCGCACAGATCTTGACAATATGTTTGTCCATCCATATCTCCGGCAATGGACTTCAGTTTTGTGCGGGCCTGGCTGTGGAACGCCTTCTTCCCCACTTCGTCCGATTGCTTTTTCTCTTGCATCCAGAGGCACACGGGTCTTAGAACGCGCAAGGATTCGTCTGCGCTCAACCGAGGTTTGAGGCTTTCATTGTCACTGTCGATCGCTTTTTCAGCCTCCCGATCGAACAGGAGGTAGTTCAGGGCATTCCGATACAAATCGGAGCGAGCCTTGGGCAGGTGTTTGCGGTCTTTCCAGAGGATGGCCACGATCTGTAGGATCAAGGGCGTACGCGTTAATTCTTGAATCGCCTTGTTGTCCGGCTTCGTCAACTGTTCGATAATCGTATTGGCCCTTTCGACGGCACCTTCCCGTAGGGATTGCTCCCACAGACTCCGTCGATTCTCTGCGCCTGTATACGGTCGATTCAAATAAGCCTGCAGGAACCAGCGTCTCAGGAATTCCGCCTGTTGTTCCTGCGTAAAATCTTCGACCTGGAGCTCAACGGGATGGCACGCCAGTTGAATCTTGTCCGCCCTACGATAACCGGTGCGTCGGGATGTTATGACAAAGGAGCATCTCTTATACGTCTGGACCGCCCTATCGATCCACCTGCAGACCTTTTGACGCTGTTCCACATTGCAGATTTCGTCGAGACCATCCAGCATAACCAGAGTCGTGGGACGGTCCAGCCAACTCCGAAAACACTCTTCGGAGATCGGCTCATGATTAGAGGTGGATTGAGACAGATGGACGGGCAGTCCTTTTAGTGTTGTACCCTTCTCTCCCAACTGCCTCAACTGGAGAAGGATCGGCAGCGGAGGCTCGGTAAACCCTAGGTCTCGATACCGCTCACCCGAGAGACAACTCATCACATAGTACTTCAAGAGAGTCGTCTTTCCTGAACCGGCATCCCCCAGAATGAGCACTGCCCTGCCCGATGCACGGGCTATTTCAAGGGCCTTCTCGGAGGTGAGCACTCGGTCTGGTTGAGGCAGTTTTTCTTCTTCCTCGACTCTCGTGGTAATACGTAGCGACACAAACGTATCCAATGTAGGGACTTCAATATTGGGGATCTCCCCGGAGCCCATCATCTTGATTGTTCTGCATTGACCCGCTAACAGCTCCGTATACTTCTGAAGCCGGGTGCCATGCCTACGCTTGCGTAGGCATGAATCACCGCATACACTCGCTCCATGCCCGAAGTTCACCGAAAGCGATGCAAGCGGTATGACATCGATGGCCAAGCCCACTGCCTGACCTTCTCCTGCTTTCAACGCCGAGCCTTTCTCTCGCGTGACAGGTCCTGTCAATGGGTGGTCGATGCCCTCCAGCGCGGCCGAGAGAAGGCTCTCTATGACCTGTGGGCATATGTTCTCATGCCGGAGCACGTTCACATTGTCCTTCTTCCCAGCCCCGGGACGAAGATCAGTCGCATCCTGACTGCCCTCAAGGCCTCGGTCTCGAAGAGAGCCATTCTCTGGGTTCGTGACAACGCGCCTGAGTTTCTGGCGAGCATGAAGGACGTCCAACCGAACGGTAATTCCCATTATCGATTCTGGCAACGCGGGGGAGGGTATGACAGGAATCTGCGTAGCCTAGACGACATTTACGAAAAGATACACTACGTCCATGCCAACCCGGTCAAACGAGGGCTCGTCCAGACTTCGTCAGAGTGGAAATGGTCTAGCTATCGGGCCTGGCAGACGGGGGAGGACGTGCCGGTCGCAATCGATCGCGAGTCATTGATGCGGTAGAGAGGCATGCCTACGCAAGCGTAGGCATGGCACCCCATTGTCCCTGCGCATGTTGGCAACGGTCGTCAACTCAATGAAATCCAGGATGGCATTCTCCATCTTGGCCGCCACGCTGAACCGATAACTCTTGGGAAACTTACTCGTATGATTGAGCAGCCACTTCGAAAAATCATAGCCGCGTTTGATGACCAACATCTCGCTGGTGTTTGCCATTCGTGTCTCCTTGAATCAGGTGTGTTCAGAGTAACAGATTGACAGAAAACCAGAGTATCAGCCTGTTTTTAATGACTGGGAGCAGACCACGCGAAAACCGACATTGATGCTCCAGAGCTCCGGGCGGCCGTAGTAGCGGGCCGAGCAACGAAGCCGAGAGGCATCGAAGTTCCACGAGCCGCCACGCAAAGAGACTTAGTCTTTGTCATCGTCATAATAGTTAGCCATCCATTCGAAAACGTTACCGGCCATGTCCATCAGGCCCTCGGGCGTGGCCCCATCGGGATAAGAATCAACCGTGGTCGTCGCGCCTATGTTTTGGTCATAATTCGCCCGCTTCTCCGTGGGTTCGCCGTTGTCCCACGGATACGCCCGTTCATTCCCCTTGCCTGCGGCCCATTGCCACTCGTATTCCCGCGGCAGCCGGTATTCCACCTCGGCGTCGCCTTCAATGGGTTTCTCCAATGCGCCTAGCCAGAGGCAATAGGCCCGAGCCGCGTACCAACTTATTCTAACAACGGGCTGATCCGGTCCGTTAAAGCGCTTTTCGTTATCATAAGTGGAGCGTAGTTTGTCAGGCAACTGCCTTGCATCATCTCCAATATAATCGGACATACCGCCTATCTCACACTGCTGGGCAAACTCAATCAACTGTCGGAAAAACTCGGCATGCGGAAGGGTCTGCTGCATTTCCTCCCCCTCACCCGCCAAGTATTCGATGAACCTTCTATACCGCTGGTTCGTGACCGGATACTTGGCAAAATTAGTGGCATCGACATGCTGTGCCTCGCCACCCTCTTTGTAGGTATAAAAGCCGCTGGGAATCAGGATGTATTCAGCGCCCAACTCATTTGGATTCCGGAAGGACTTCTCTGATTCTGAAACCAGCCGACTCACATCCACGTCTTGAGTCATTGATGGCACGACTCCTATTTCTTCTGCGATAATCTCCTCCGCCTTTGCCGCGGCGGCTCCCTCTGCCTTGAGGCGATAGTCATCGATCGCATCAATAGCGTCGTCTGTACCAACAATCTTCAAGCATTCCAATATGTACGGCTTCTTGTTATCATGCAGCTTACGGTTGTTAAGGCACTTCACGAGACCTTTTATTTTTCGCTGACCCGCTTCCTTGATCATCATTCTCAGCAGATTTTGTTGTTTTTGGCTAAGTTCCTTGCTGAATCCACTCTTAAACACTGTCTCCATAAATCTGTCAAAATCGGTAGCGTCTGCCTCTGCAATGAAAAAACGAAATGGCTCATCCCACCAGTCATCCCCAAGGTGCAACACGATCTCTTTCAAATAGGCCTTCTCATGGGCTCTCCTTTTCATCTCCAAGCCGAGCAAATACTCTCTATAGGATTTATGCCGAAAAATATAATGGTCCTCACCATAGTCCACAATGAGACCTGCGCGATCGCGCAAGTTTTCGCAGAAGTCCTTCGCTTCTATCCGGTTATGAGGTGTGTTCAGCGTGTCGATCTGTGTTTGTACGTGGGTATGAAAGTCTGCTTTCTGAACCTGATCTTGCCCCCCCTTGCTGTTCTCAGTGTCTTCTTGACTGTGCATCCAATAGGCAACAGGAGGTAACACCCGAATTGCCGATTCCGCAGGCATGCGCGGCGACAGCCCTCTCTGGCGATCTCGAAAGTCCAGCACATAGGCCACTGAAGCCCTGAACAGGCCGGATCGGGCATGCGGCAGAAACTTTCGTTCCTTCCACATGATCGCAATGATCTGCAACAACATCGGTACGGCAGCCAGTTCACGAATAGCCTTGTTTTCCGCCTTATTGAGAAAGGCAATGACGGTTTCAGCAGGCTGAAGGTCTTCCGGCAGCTCAGTCACTTTCTTTGGATCTGTA
>JADFMM010000109.1 GCA_022563885.1 Planctomycetota bacterium
CAAGGTCACTGAGGAGCACGAGGTAAAGGCTGCATGGGTGACGGAGGCCGTTATAAGAGGCGGGATGTCCGGCACGAATACCGTGCGATTACCGTGCAAGGACAAAACCGAGCAAAAGCGGAAGGCTGGTTGATGAACGACGCGGAGATAACTCCCTCCCCGATAGGCACTTCTGAAACTGGGCCGCACAGGGCTCGAACCTGTGACCCGCTGATTAAGAGTCAGCTGCTCTACCAACTGAGCTAATCGCCCGGTTCCGCCGGACAGCGACTCTGTCCGCCGCCAACGAGAGTCGCCATGGTACTGAGCAGGTCAGGCGAGTTCAAGTGTTTTTGCGAGATTTCGCTGTCCATCTGTCCACCCTGAATCGGCTGGCTCTTGTCAACGATTCACTTGGACGCGAACTTCAGCAGACTGCGGGCATTACTCCAGCACATACGTGGTGGTCTGATCGACTGTTTGCGTGCCATATGTACAACTCGTGCTAATCTGAACCGAGACCGGACGGCCCTCAGCAGCTCCGGAAATGACAACTTTAAGTCGAGCGGGCCGGGTAGACAGGGACATCGCGTCCAATCGCACGGCTTGCCCCGTCTCGATGGGATTGGCCGCTGCCTGACCGGTGGCCTCAGGACCCTCACCCCTCTTGCGACTGTACCGTGCAGCCCATGCCAGGCCACTCAACTGCAGGTTTCGCTCGATAGCCCTGACTTGGGCCTTGTTGGTCTGGCGAAGCATAGAGGTGGTGCCGCCTGTCAGGACGCTCATGAAGAGGCCAACCATGCAAATGAGGAGGATCACATAGACCAACACGAAGCCTCTGTCACGGTGTCGCATGGCGTCCTCCCTGAGAGCCGGAGCCGATGAAAAAGAGATGTGTATTCTGAAATTTCTTCTTGTTGTGACGCCCATGTGTCATGCTGGTGTCAACACGTAGGGCAACCACCGCATTGTCTTGCCGCCAGAGATGCCAAGCGATGTTCGCCTTGGGAAGGAGCCACTCCCGTTCGGCCGGCACGTTCGGGTCCAGCTTGTCACCGCTGCTCTCGCGTCGTATGCCCTCCTCCAGCAAGGCATACCTGACCTGGCGACCGGGTTGCTCGATGAGCAGCACAGACGCTCCTTCGGTCTGAGGTGCGTCTTCCAGAGACAGGGCCGTCGCTCGGTCGATGTCGTCGTGCAACGACTCAAGCACGCCCAACAGCCTCCCATGCTGCGATACGAGGGCCACTCCCCGCGGTATGTCGACCGCCATCTCGTGAAAGACAGGATACACGACCAGCATCACCATGGGCATCGTCACTATGACGATCAACAGTTCGATCATTGAGAATCCCTTGCGCATGCCTACTCCCTCAAAGGTACACCGTAGCGAGCCAGGGTCACTTTGACGACTCGATGAAAACTGGGGGCCTGGCCGGTCACCCGATAGTGATCCAGGCCCTCCCATTGGTCCAGCCCTTGGGTGCGGGAGGTCACCAGCGTCACCCGAGGCCAGAGCCGTTTCAGGTCCTCCTCCGACAGCGGTGAACGCGTGACGCTGAGACAGTCAAGCTGGGCCCCAGCGGCCGCCAAACACTGCTGACGCATCCACTGGTAGTGGTTGAACTGTTTGAAACCATGCAGGGCCAAAGCGAAACTGATCAGGAGCGCGGCCAGTACGGTGAGAGCCACAATCATTTCGGCCAACAGAAACCCTCGCGGGGATCGACACGTTTGAATCATTGAACATTCCTAGGGATTGATGTCTATCAGGCCACTAATGATGGCGACTCCCGGTGTAAAAATGGCCAAGGCGATGAAACCCACCACGGCCGCCAAGAGCAAGGTGATGGTCGGTGTCAGGGTACATTTCGCCAGGTGGATGTAGTGACTGTAGTTAGAGCGATAGAAGCGTTCGAGCACAGCCAAGACATTGAGTGTGTTGCCCTGGTTGACCTTGACATCGAATGCCCAGGCCAAGGGATGTGCCAAGCGACACTGACGCGCCGCCTCGGCGACGTCCTCCCCCGCTTCCGTGCGGGAAAGCCACTGCACGACGCGTCGCTTGAACCACCGGTTCAGGTCCAGGTCGAGACAGTTGGCGATCGCCTTGTCCACCGTACAGCCCGCCGTTAGAGACATCTTGAGGGTCTCGGTCACCTGAATCATGTTGAAGTGATAGTCGAACCAATGCAGAATCGGCGTATGCCAGCGCAGCATGTCAACTGCCAGCATAATGGCGCCTGGAGCCCCGTCGTCACCTGGATCGGCCCAGCGTAGGACGCGCCAACAAGGATAAAGAACAAGCAAGAGGGCGGCAATACCAAAAAAGTAGCGACGATGGTCGCTAAGGTAGCCACTAAGCTCGCTAACGCAGATGATCAACAGACGGGTCACAAGCGGCAGCTCTTCACCTGTCAATTCCTGCATGGCGGACTCGAAGTCGGGGATCACGAAGACAACCACGCTGGTCGAGACAAAACACACAACGGCCAGCACGAAAAGAGGATAGATGGGATGCACGGGGACAACGGCCTCCTTGGTTCCTGCCTTAAAACGAATGTTCTCGATCGCGCCACCGAGACCCTGGGGGAGTTGGCCCGCCCCCGCCGCTGCCCTGATCACGCCCAAGGCATGGGCCGGACATTTTGGGTAGCCCAATTGGATGGCCTCTGGGACGCTATAGCCCTGGACCAGCCACTCCTTGATCTTCCGAAAGATTAAACCCGTCCGGTCCTTGCGATGGGTCGCGGCCATCTCCAGCGCCATGGGCAAGGGAAGGTTTTGACGCATGCAGGCGCCTACCGTGGAGAGGACGGTTAGACTCGTAGACCAACGCGCTGTTCGGCCGTGGGCGACCATGGTGACCACCCAGGCCAGAAACAGGAATGCTCCAAACAGCGTCAGGGGGCCCAGGACAGCGACAATAAAGATCAGGGCCCCCAAACCCAACAGCGACAACAAAACGCCTCTTGCCAGTCGGCGGGCCCGCCAGGCTCGCTCATCCTCAACCGGTAGGAAGAAGAGCAGCACGCAGGTGCCCAGGAAGATGCCCGGTGCCATTACCAGGGCCACGATATCCTCTGCGATGGCCGCTGCAAACAGACAGCCTGCCGTCAAGAGCACTGAGAGGGCGCAGGCGAGCAGGGGAAGCACGCGCACCAAGCTCAAACACAAGATCAAGGCAAGAATGACGGCAGCGATCAACATAGTGCTCCTAGCCGGAAGATAGACCGGTGATGACTTGAATCATGGGCAAAAAGATGGCCAGGACAGCCATGCCCAGAACCCCTCCCACGAAGACCACCATGGTGGGCATCAAGAGGGATTGTAGTCTGCCCTGACCCTGCCCGGCTTGACTCGTATACATATCGCTGAGACTGTGTAAATTGTCCTGCAGCTCATTCCGCTGGATACCGAGCTGCATCGAATAGAGGAAGAGCCGAGGAATCATCCGACAGAACTGCCCTGCCTCCAGGATGGCCGTGCCCTCTTCCACGCGGGCCGCCAGGACTTCCGTTTCGCGTATGAGCCCTGCGCTGCCGGTGGCGTCGGCCGCCAGTCGCAGCCCCTGCGGGATGTCACAGCCAGAGACCACCATCAAGGCCATGGCCTCGGAAAGACGACCTATCAGGCTATCGTGATAGATCTTTCCAATCACGGGAACGCGCATCAGCATCGTCTCTCGGAGGCGGCGTCCTCCCGCCGAATGGGACATGCCCATCAGGATCAACGCCCCCCCTGCCAGGACAGTGCCAAAGACGGTCCAGAAGGGAATCACGTGATGTGACGCGTCCAGGAATAGGGTCGTCACCATGTTCAATTCCCCCCCCACCATCTCCGCCAGAATCGATTCAAATTGAGGGATAATATAGGTAAATGCCCCGGTGATGATGATGGCCGTAAAGATGAGTACCATCCCCGGATAGGCCATGGCTTCGAAGATGATCCGCCGGGTGCGTGACCCCATTTCGAGGTGCCGGTTGAGACTGGTGAGCATCTCGCTGAGGCGCCCCGTTTCCACTCCTGCCTTGAGGATGCGGCCATAGAGGGGCGGCAGATCCCGCTGCCGTTTTTCGAAGGCCTCCTGGATGTCCATGCCCGCTTCCAGGTCGGTGGCGATCGCTTCGATGAGCCTCCGCATCTTAGGGGAGGCAATGTCATGGGATAATTCACGCAGGCCTCGCTCCAGCGGGATGCCGGCCTTGGCGATGGAGGCCAACTGCTGATTGAATAAGACAAACTCGCTTCGACCGATAGCGCTGCGCGCCTTGGGGGGGGTGGCCTTTTCAACGGACTGAACGGTCAGTTGCATCTGCCCCAGGAGATCGCTCGCCTCGGAGGGTGAGCCGGCCTCCAGAGTCCCCTTCATCAGCCGCCCTGCCTGTGTCAGTGCCTGGTATTGAAAGACTGCCATTGCTCTGCTCCCACGATGGGTTAGGGGATCGGCAAGAAATAAATTGGACAATTTGGGGTGCAAGTGTGCCCCATATTGGGTCGCGCCCGATTGAGCGAAACCACAGGCGTAGCTGTTCTACGTCGCGGATTTTGCGATTGAGAAGCGATCAAAGATGGGGTGCAATTGGGCATTCAAAAGTCCAAGTTATTTCTTGCCGGTCCCTAGATCATGCCAAAGGTCTGATTGACCTCTTGCCTGGAGGTGACACCCTCGGTGATGAGCTGCTCCGCATGACCGAGCATGCTCTGATGTCCCCGGGCCGCCAGTAGGGACTCGATGTCCTCTAAATCTGCCTTGTCGAGGATGGCCCGTCGCAGCGGACTATCGAGGCCAATCATCTCCGCGACCAGCACGCGTCCCTTAAACCCGGTCGACAGGCAGGCGTCACAGCCGACGGCCCGACATTCGGAGTCCTGGATCGGCTCCTTGCAGTGGTCACAGAGCCTGCGAATCAAACGCTGATTCAGGACACTCCCGACGCTGGAGGTAATCTGATAGGGCTCCAGGCCCATGTCCAAGAGTCGCAACAGGGCCCCGGCGGGTGAGCCGCTGTGCATGGTGGTGGACAGGAGATGACCGGTCAGACTGGCCTCGATGGCGATGCGAGCGGTCTCCGCGTCGCGGATCTCACCGATCATGAGGCACTGCGGGTCCTGTCGCAATAGCGATCTGAGAGCCGTGGGAAAGGTCAGTTCGCCATGGGGCGTGATCTCGACCTGGGTGGCGCCCTCGATACGGATTTCGACGGGGTCCTCCAGTGTCACCACGCTACGGCCCGGCGTCGTCTTGAGGATGTAGCGCATCAGCGCCGCCAAGGTCGTGCTCTTGCCGCTCCCGGCCGGGCCGGTCAGCAGGAGCAGCCCCTGCGACTGAGCGGCGAAGCGGCGTAATTGATGCACAATCGCCTCGCCAAAGCCCAGGGCCTCCAGGTCCTGCCGTCGTTCATCCTGATAAAACAGACGGACCACGGCCCGCTGCCCATGGATGGTGGGAAAGATGGCCAGACGCTGGTCGGTCACCAATGCGTTCCCCTCTGCTGAGACTTCAATACGGCCCTCCTGGGGGATATCGGTGCGATAGGTCAAGAGACCTCCCAGCACTTTGAGACGGGCGATGCAGTTCGACGCGATCACCTTGGGCAGGCGCTCCACCACATTCAGCACGCCATCCAGGCGGTATTTTACCAGCAGCTCGCCGGCCGTCGGTTCAAAATGGATGTCGCTGGCCCCCACCTCTACGGCCCGCCGCAACAGGTCGTCAATCAGAGAGACCGTGTCCGATGCGGTGGGCGGTTTCGCTCTTGAACGCTCTTCTGGCATGGTGGCTCCTCTGAGAATCTTGCGTATTTATAGTGTAAGACGGCGTGGAAGAGGGGTTGTTAACTGTGTCTCGCTACTTTCGCGATCCCGCGCTGAACCGGATGGGTTTAGCCGTACTGAGCGGTCTAAGATAATGACATTTTTCGTTATAGAGTGTCCAATAGGGGGCACTTGTGCTTGACTGTGAGGGCCGTAAAGCCGAAAAAACGTGCCTTCGCGCGTTTTCAGTTAACAGACACCGATCGGTCGCGTCATATTAGCGGCTGTGTCAAAAAACTCGATCTGGCTCCGAGCGGCTTGTTTTCCTAGCCGTTCGACGCTGCTACCGCAGCAAGGGCTGCACGAAGGCAACAGAGTTGTCCGCCTGGCTACATCCGGCTGTATCGACGATGAAACCCATATCGCCTGCTTCGCCGTCTTTGCCAGACGAAAAAACGCTCGCTCTCGGGCCGACGACGGAGCTTTCTGGCAAAGCCTGGCAAACATCAGTGAACGAAAGATGAAAGTGCCTATGTTCGGCCAAGCGCTTCGTTACGACCTTCTGGGAGGGGCAGATCTCTGTGCCGCGGTGGAGGAAGAGCAGGTATGGGTACTTTCGGCCATGCGGAGTTGTGGTCAGGAGTTGATCACCCTGCTGTGGCGAATTCTGGGGAACGAGCAGGACGTGTGCGACGTGTACCAGAGCACCTTCTTACGATTGGCTCACTTCCAAGGAGGTCACAAGCCTGAGCATGTGAAGGCCTACGTCTATCGCACGGCCACCAACACCGCCATCTCGATGCTGCGGTCACGGGCCTCGGAGCATAGACGCATCTCCGATGCGCCCCAGCAAGACCGGGTGGCCGCCTCCCCAGAGCAGGAAATCAGTCAAAAGCAGCTCATTACGGCGATGCGTTCCTACATCGCCCAACTCCCCGAGCACTTGAGAAACGTCGTCACGCTGAGGGACCTTGCGGAATTATCTTATGGCCAGATTTCGAAAATACTGGGTATCACCGCGGGGACGGCACGCGTTTACCGTTGTAAGGCCATCGCCCTGCTGGGCGTCTGGATGAGTACTGAAAATGGAACGACTAGCAAATAAACGACGAGGGCCGCGGCCAGGGCACCGTGGTGGCCGCTGCAAGCCGATCCGAAGGGGGCTATTCGGCGGGACTAGGGCGCGCCGATGGCATGTCTTTGCCTGGACAGCCATCGACCTGGAGGCCGATTGGGTGCAAGCGCATGTCGCCCGCTGTTCCAGATGCCAGCGGCGTTTCTCCGCTCATGGCAGAGTCCAACTGGCCCTCTCTCTGATCAAGTCCGAGATGCACAGCCTCGATTTGCTAAGCAAGGCAAATGCCGCAACCCTAGGGGTATTGAAGCACAGCCTGCGAGACGCCCCTCAGGCCGAACAACTCAAGTTGGCCCTGCCGCGGCCCAGGCTCCTAGAGCGATTGAGCCTGCTGAGCCAGCCCATCCTGCAGACGGCCGCCTGCGCGGCGATCCTGCTGCTCAGCAAAGTCGGCCTCTATTCATCCGTCGAAAACGTACAGAAACAGGGACAACGTGCCGTCAGACAGTACTACGACGACCGCCTAGGGGGGGATATGGCGAAGGATGTGTTCGGGGTCAAATACCAAGGTAATGATCACGCCCCTTAACCAAGGCCGCAATCTTGCGGTCGACAACGGATCGTTTCAGCATCCAGAACCCACAATCCGGATGGACAAAGCGTACGCGATCGGGACCCAAGCGTTTCACTGCAGACTCGATCCTCTTTGCCACCTCATCAGGTGTTTCAACGCGATTGACTTTGATATCGATGACCCCGATGCCAAGTTTGATTCTGTCGTCAATATCAGCCAAGGCGTCACAGTCTTGGTCGGGTCGGGCCGCCCACTCGAGCACCAGATGATCACATCGCAAGAGGTTTAAGAAGTCTATCAACGGCTTCCAAGATCCCTTTTGAATGACTTGGCCGCCGTAGTTGCCAAAGCAGAAATGCACTGCTTTTTCAACTCGTACGGCATCCAACACGCGATTAATCGCCTCGGCCGCCAGCGGGCCGTCTTCAGGATTCCCCGGGATGTTGGCTTCATCGATCTGAACACAGGCACAGGGCAGATCAGAGACCTGTCCCGCCAGAACATCGGCGATGGCCAGAGTCAGGGCTTCAAAATCGCCATAACGGGCATCGAGCACCGTTCGTGCCAGCATGTAGGGACTGGTTAGCGTGAACTTGAATGGCCCATCCGCCACCTCGGCGGCGCGGTCGCAGTCTTCGAATAGGTTCAAAGTACCCTCATGAATGGAATCCTTGACCACACCGGCTGGTTTTCGGCGAAAGGCCATTTCTGTTTTCTTGCCGAACTCCGAAAAATCAGACTTCGACATCTCGGTTGTAATACCACCGAGACGTCGTAGGAAATAATCGATCATCCCGTTGGTGTCGGGGTGATCGCCATCAAAGCGATACAATTCGCCATCCGTTGGCAGGTCGATCCCTGCTCGTCTCTGGGTAGCGAAAACCACACTGGTCGCATCGATGAGAGGCTGCTGTCCTCTCGACTGCATGAGCCAATCAAGGGTAGCGTACGAACCGACGGTCGTGGTCAGTATATGAGGTGTCTCTGGGATGTGAAATTTTGCTGGCATGGTTTTCAACTCTCCTTAGGAGTCTCGCATCATTAAACGAGTCATTTAATTACGCGCGGTTCCTTAGTGCAGTCCTGCTGTGCTCATAATGTGCATTGAATAAGGACTCTGCCGTCGTCCGGCCGCGCCATAGCGACGAAAGGGCCTGAATCGTCATTTTGTCGGACATGAGTCAGGTGTACTATAAGGTGCCCGCGTGCAAAGTCATAGAGGTAACCCGCCTTAATCATGCCTGAAGAAGCCGTTTACCTTCCTTGACCTGGCTACTTTCCCTGCTTATAATCGCCACCATCTGTTGATGTCGAATTGCTCTTGAAACTCTTCCTAAAGATTGGAGTCGACTACCATGAAAAAAACCGTGATTCCTGTCATCATGCTCTACGTGTTCTGCATCGTTCCTCTGGCGCAAGCCGAAACCTTGCCCAGTATTTTCAATGGTAAGGATCTTTCAAGTTGGGTCGTGCCGGAAAACAACATCTGGTGGAAAGCGGAACATGGCGTGCTCAAGATCCGGAGCGGGCCTAAGAAGAAGGGCTCCACGCTTTGGACCCAAAGGGAGTATGCCGACTTCATCATGGAATTCGAGTTCAAGTTTGGCGAAGGGACTATCGACACGGGAGTCTTCGTGCGCAATTCCAAAGAACAGATTCAAATCGGGATTTCAGGTTCTTTGAAGCGAGACATGACCGGATCCCCCTACATTTCGGGAAAAGGCTACCCTGTTGAGGCCGAGGGCGTCAAAGAGCTGCTAAAGCTAGAGGGTTGGAACGCGATGACCATCGTCGCCAAAGGCAAGAACTACACCGTTTGGCTGAACGGCAAACCGGTCATGACCTACCATTCCGAGTCAGCCGTTGAAAAGGGTCCTGTCGGGATTCAGCTGCACGGCGGTGTAGATATGTCCGTCGACTATCGCAACATCACGCTGGCAGAGTTGCAGTAACTCAAGTGTTCCGGTTGGGGCCGCTGGGCAACCGTCACGAGAATCCGATGGCATGAACCGAACTGCATAAGCGTGCGCACCTTTCGGCCATAGCCCCTCATGATTGGCCCGTTTCTCTATCGATGTGTTTTCGTTTCGGACGATGCACTTTTCCTGCTATTGTACGGGAAGACGAAAGCTTGAACCGTCGTTCCATGCCAACCACTGGCTGGCTTCGCTCGAGACAGGCTCCGAACAGCTACGCCTCCGGTTTCGCTCAATCGATTACGACCCAATCCAACCTAAATCTGAGCGGATAATTCGGTAACTTATTGTCATGCACGTCCTAAACGGACGCGACCAGGCCGGCGACTCCAACACGTCCCCGACAATGGGGTACGTTCTCCGTGAAAGGCTCTGTCGCTCCCATGCCCCCGCCGCAGTTCTCAAAAAGAGCGTAATATTCACTAGCAATGTGACGACGAAAGACACTATAATAAACTAGCTTTCTAACTAGATTAAAAGGACATCCCCCTATGAAACGAATCGGAATGTTTGAGGCAAAAACGCACTTTTCAGAAATCGTGGACCGAGTGGTTCGCGAAGGGCGACCCATTACCATCACGAAGAGGGGGGAACCCGTGGTTGAGATCACACCTGCGAAAACTAGAAGCAGCAAGATCATGACCCGTAAACAGGCGATTGCGGCCTTGAAAAAACTGCGCGCCGAGGTTCCCACGCTAAATCAGGAACAGATCAGGGCGCTCATTGATGAAGGAAGACATTGATGGCGGATTGCATTGTTGATGCCAGTGTGACATTGAATTGGTTGTTTGGCGAAGACCGGCGCTCGCAATGGATTTTGAGGGTTTTTGCTAGCGGCGCACCGGCAGCGCCGTGGCTCTGGGGTCTGGAAGTGGTCAATGCCGTTCTTGTCCAGGAACGTCGAAAGCAGATTACCCAAAACCAGGGCACCCAATTCCTTCAAATCCTGGAGGCCTTGGATATCGAGATCATGGGGGAGCCTATGGATAGAGATCTGGAGAAACTAGCGCTTCTTGCCAGACCTCATCAGCTCACTGCCTATGATGCGCTCTATCTGGATTTAGCCATCAACCTCGGCCTGCCTCTCTGTACCATGGATCGAAATCTCAAGAACGCCGCAAATCGCCTCGGAATAAGACTCATCCACGGATCAAAGCAAAAAACCAAGTGACGCAGGACCCGTCGAACAGACAAACCCATTGGGGACTCAACTGGATTGAGACCTCACGTGAGCTTGTGCCACCAAGCAAAAACCGATAGGCTGTGACACGCCCTCTCCTTGCCGACTCCCAACGGAAAATGCGGATCGTCGCTCATGGCCGCGTGGGCAGGGGCCTCAAACTGCTGCCGTCTCGCCAGACCGCTATGGCAAGCATCTTCTGGGAAAATCGGGCGATCGCCTGGGGTGTCCATGCCCAGCTTGATCATCTTGAGGGCCACACGCCGCTTCACCGGTCGGCGCTGCTCCGCTACCCAGACTTCGCCATTGCCCCCTCGCCGATCTTTTCGAGGAGTTTATAACGGCCGATGACCATGCCAGGGCCTTCGGCGTGTGATCTATCGGGCGGCACATCGGCGATAGACGCCTGCCTGGCCTGCCGGACATTAACGCGGTCTGTCATTTCGGTGTCGTCTCCACAGGCGCGTTCGATGATTCCCCGGCGTTTGGGTGACGAGACAATGTCAATCGCCTCTGCAAAGATCTCTTGTTCTCGATCTGAAGGAGTCGTCAAGAGCATGAAGACCCATGAAGGGCTGCCGCCGCATCGGGACGTTTAGCTTTTTCGTAGATGCTCCGTTCCCGGCCGGGTGTGCCTGACTTGCCCACGTCGAAGAGAACGGCTTGATGACGCAGGTAGGGACCCATAGAAAACCAGCGACAGCGTATAAGAACTAGAAACTTTCATCCGCTCAACCCACAGCTTATCAGGCCACTATTTTCACTAAGCGGCCGCGCAGAAATAACTTCCCATTTATAGGGGCAATCTTGACATTATCTTCGGCCGCTTCTCAATCGCGAATTCCTCGACGTAGAATAGCTACGCCTGTGGATTCGCTCAATCGGCGCGACCCAATCTAACGCCAATTTGCTCCCTCTAAACTGTGAACTTATTTCTGCGCGACCGCTAAGGGATTCGATTCAGGGTATAGCAAGCCAAATCGTGCAATAGCGGCCGACCGTCCTGGGAACGCACACCCGCCAGTTTTAATTCATGGACATAGCCTTCGCGCAAGCCCTCCACCGTTAAGGTCACACGCAAGCCGTCTTGGCTGACTCGAGCACGTTTCACTTGCAGGCTGTGAGTGTCGATTTCATCGCTGCCGTAGGTGGCATGATAGTGATAGGTGTAGGAGCTCAGTTGGTAACTGGAAAGCTGCGCCGCGTCCTTTGTAGATACGGGTTGGGTGAATTCCAACTCAAAGCCGTTGTGCTTGGCTTTCATGGCTTTGACTTCGAAAGGCACCTTGCCCGTCCACACCAGACGCTGCAATCCATAGGAGCGCGTTCCCAAGGAATTCCATCCACGGTTGCTTTGGCCGATCATCATGGAATGATCCGGTGCCCATCCCATCCGCAAGACGGCGCTTTGAAAGCCTTCGCGAAATCGAAAACAGGCGCCTTGGTATTGCCCGTGGACTTTTTCCAGACAGACTCGCACGATCATAGACATGGTGAACTCCCCGATAAAGAGCTGGTTAGCGAAAGGGCCAAACTTTCCCTCTGTGGTGTCACACAAAATATCTGTCGAACTCATGCCCATCTTGCGGTAAGGCATCCACACCGCCGGCAATCGATACTGAGGCACTCTGTGGGCAGCTTGCGCCACCGTCAAATCCTGGGGGAGCGTGTCTTTGATCTGGATGGTGGCTCCGGGCAAATGGCTATATTTCAAAGCATCGGCGTGCCCATGAAAGGCACCTTGCTGGATGTGGACCAGGGCACAGGTCCCAAACCAATTCCCCTGCTGGTCGGTGGCGAAGACATCACCGGCGGCATTGAGCCCGATTCCGGAGGGAGAACGAAAGCCCCCGGATATGGGTTGAACGGTGCCGTCGGATTGAATCTTCAAACTCCACCCGCGCCAGCGATCCGTGGGAGTCACTTTGTCACCGATGGTACAGTTCAAGGTGACCCACGCATTCCCGGCCGGATCAAATACCGGACCGTAGGCGTATTCGTGATAGTTTCCTGACACACCCCACTGATTGGCCACGGTCCAATACTCATCCGCGATGTCATCAGCATCGAGATCGCGCAGACGCGTCAATTCTGTGCGTTGTACGGTGTACAAAGCGCCCTGGTGCCAACTCAGGCCCAAGGGTTCGTGCAAGCCGCTGGCAAAGCGATGAAACCGAATTCTGGAGGGGTCTTTTTCGAGGTAGCCGTCAATGAACCAGATTTCCCCCTTGCGGATGGCGACCGCCATGCGTCCATCCGGCAAGGCGGCGATACCGCTGACTTCGAGTTTCAGCTCGTCCGGTACGGGATAGGTGACCAATCGGTAGTAATCCGATTCAGCGGTGCAGCCCGGCCGTACGATTAGCAGGAGCAAAGCGACCACGATGCGATGGAGCCAACAGGGGCACGTTCGGATTCTGGCAATGAGATTCACTCTGCCCATTCCACGCGCCACTCCAGACGCCATTGTGTGATCTTGTTTCCGGGCAGGGACGTTTCAACGACCAGCGCCTGCCCATTGCCGTGATTGACGATTTCGGGAACCGGCATGGAATCCGAGACAGTGACCTTCATCGGGAGTGGCCCGTCGATCGTCCATTGATGGGGCGCTGTCGGCTGAATGGCCTTTGCCACCGCGATCTCAAAACGAATGGTTCGTGTCTGAGCACTCCTTATCTTCAATTGCTGGACCCAACCGTGCTCAAAGGGTGACATTCGGTCTTCAATCTGAATGGACTCGAGTTGATAGACGAACGTGGGCGTTCCCGATGGATCCAGGCGATAGCCGCGGAATTGCACGTCGGCGCTGCCGGTTGAATCTTGGACATCGAATTTCCCGTGCGGCCATTGAAACAAGCATTCTCCCAGCGGGCTGGCCAACGGGGTAAACCGGTCATCCCAGGTGCTTTCGGCATCCAGGAAGCGTCCTTTCCACCCCAGCGCCCACCTGACCTTTGCCGCATCAAACGCCACATTGCGTCCATCGGGGAAACCCACTGCAATCGCCGCCAAGCCCGCCTGTTTCATAAAGGTTCGAAACACCATCGGCCGTCCCTGGGGTTTCAATTCAAAATTACCCTGACGCTCCAATCCGTCGGGTAAACGCGATTGATCGAGCTCATTCAAATAGACCCAGAGGCTATCGATTTGACGAGCGCCTGTTCCGCCGTACCCCTTGAGTATGGGTTGGCCTTCCGGCCAAAAAGAGGGCATGCGCGTTCCCGGGCGAAAGGCGGCCGGATCGATCAGGTAATCGCGAAACCATTCCGGTCGCAATCGTCGGGATACATAGGCCAAGTCCATGCCGGGAATCCCCAGCGAACGATGCCCGTTCAATGCGTGGCAGGTAATACAGCTCAATCCCTGCGTGCCCATTAAATGGCGGCCCCACATATTTCGCCCCACGTTATTCTCATCGCCTTCACGCGGTGTCGGTGGGATGTCGTCCGTCAAATCCGAGGCCTCCAACCATTGGGTCAGCCGGGTGGCATGGTCGCTTCCGAAATCGGGCATGCGTGTCACCATATAAGATCGGGCAGCCCCCTGGCCGGTTATGATGGCCTGCAAGGACAGGGGTTGGAATTTTCGGCCGGCCCCCGTCAATACCGGTGGGAAGCGCCCCTCATCTTCCAGATCCTGTCCGATGGTTCGAAAAAACGGTTTGAGAGCAAGGCTGGGCCCGCCTCGACCGTCTCTCGGATGGCAGGCGAGGCAGTTCAACGCATTGAGGGTGTGCGCGAGTTTTTGACTCACGGTCCAATCGAGGCCTTGCTTGACGGATTGCAGAGCGACTTGGAGGGCGTTTCTTTGAGATGCTGAGAGTGGATAGAAAGGAACCCCTTTTTGGGCTTGCTGGGAAAGGCAACCCGACTCACTCATCGGGTCCAAGACGATCAAGGCCTTCGATTTCAATGTCGACTTTAGCATGGCGCCCTGGTATCGCACGGAGTGGCAGCTGGCACAGCCTAGACTGCGAAATGCTTTCCGGCCCGCCAGACTGCCCCGACTTGAATCGACGCTGGATGCCGTGGTGTCCGCTGGCATGAAATAGGCCGCCAGATCCGCGGCTTCCTGTCGGGTCAGAGGAATGCGCGGCATCCGGGCGCTTGACCGGGTCTTGAGGGGGTCCATCAAAAAGGAAGCCAAGCCTGGGCGGGTATACTTCTCCTTGAGGGGGCCCAGCGGCACGGAATCCTCCGTTGATTCTTCCATTGGCCCGTGGCAGGCCACACATCCAAACTCATGATAGTATCGGTTCCCTCTCTCCCCATTCCCCGCGGGAAAAGGTTCGACTTCGAATGGCTCCAAGGATAAGAGAAACTTGGTCAATCCTAGCGCCAATGACCTGCGGGATTCGGCCTTGTGGGCCGCCATCATGTGCGGCATGACAGTACCCGGCTTGATCCCAGTCGGGTCCTCAAGCCAGGCTTGTAGATGGGACCTTTGTAGCCGATTCCGCATCCTGTTTAGATCGGGTGCCGAACGAAGGGGTAACCATTCGGCAAAGGCCGCCGGAGGTCGATGGCAATTGACACAACTCAATTCCGTCAGCAGCAGCAATCCAGTTTCCAGATCGGCAGTCGCTCCTTGGATGCGTGCGCTTCCGAGCACCACCGGTGCCTGGGCTGCAGATGACTGGAGCAGGCTGCAGAACAGGATGGCCACAGACAGCCATTGAATACAGGTGTCCACAGGTTTCATGGCGTCACCGACTATGGCTAATACTTTTTACATAAGTTGATATTGGTTGACGACGGCCTGGGACAAAGCCTGAATAGGCTGCTAAAGAAAGGATTCCAGATATCGGCGCGACCGGTTGACTTCTTGAGTGACCTCTTGGGCCGTCGGCAAGATGGGAATGCCGCGTGGCACGGGATGCATAAATATCTCGGTAAAGCCACGATATTCGATTTGCCGCAAGGCCTCGACCAAGGGCTGGAATGAGAGCTCTCCACGTCCGGGCATCTGCAACAGTTCCTGTTCTTTGGGGAGTTTCTTCGTGCAACCCATACCATGTTGCCAAGCGTAAAACAGGAGCATGTGGTCTCCCAAGGCCCGAATCAATTCGGCCAACAGTGTTGTGTCCTGCGGCAGGTGATAGGGCGCCAGGGCGATGCCGAGATTTCTTGAAGGCGCCATTTCCGCCAGCCATTTCAGCGAATCTGGGGAATCGATTAGGTTATTGGCATGGTTTTCAATTGCAATGGAAACCTCGTTTTCCTCGGCCACCGCCAGATGCGGTTTCATTTTTTCGGCGAATTCACGTACCGCCGTTTTCAATGCCGCTCCTTTTAACCCTTTGGGACCGCTTCCACCGCAGATCATCAATGGGCATTTGAAGGTGCCGGCGACTTTTATCTCCGCCTGCAGGCGGAAAGGCCCCAGGTCGTAATGGGTCAGGCAACCGAGTTTGATCTGATGTTGGGTCAGTTGTGTCCGAAAGGCCTCATGCCCCATGGACTCCATTTGTTCCCGCTGATTGCCGTGATTGCGCGGCCAAATATCAATCCACTCCGCACCGGTTTTTCTGACATCGGGTAAGATTTCACCGAGGGGTAATTCACCGTACATCGAAGAGGCCACGATGTAGCGCAATTCTAGTTTTTTTCCAGCGGCCCATACCCCGCGGGTAGCCGCTGACCAGGCGGCCCCAGTTAGGGCAAGGCGTTTTCCAAATTCTCGTCGATTCATGCAGTTCATAGTCAATCGCTCGGGTCGCAGCAACTCCATTGAGCTCCAGGAGCCCGTCGGAGAATTCGATAGCATTCTACAACAAATCTATATCAAAATGATGTATTGTTTTTGCCGTGCCCTGGGCTGAGTGCTCCAGACGACGGCGCTGCTGTCTTTACATTCAGTGACCAGTCGGGCTCAGGGAGAGACAGTAGAGTTCGTCAAGATGACGCCGCAAGACCGATCGGGGACTGGAATCCTTGAGATCCCAGAGACGCGCGGTCTGATCCGCGCTTGCGGAAAACAGGGTTTCACTGTCTTGGGAGAACTCGGGAATCTTAGCGGCGTCTCTTCTTCATGGGTCCGGGCATCCCATCGGAGAACGCTCCCTCCGGCACGAGGTACTCCAATGAGTGTTTTTCCTTGCACGTAGAAAAAACTCTTGCTCAATCCTTCATACTCAACCTTGTCACGCACGGTCCCGACATCAATGCCAATGGCATGTTGTGTTCCGATGGCAATCAAAGCCCAATTACCGGAATGGCTAACATTAAAGGGTCGGCAAGAAATAAGTTGGACATGTTGGGGTCCACGTGTGCCCCATATTGGGTCGAAACAAGGATGGGGGACAGTCTTTTAAAAGACTGTCCCTTCCAGGCTTTCTTAGCGACACCACAGGCGTAGCAGTTCTACGTCGCGGATATTGCGATTGAGAAGCGATCCAAGATGGGGTGCAACTGGGCATTCAAAAGTCCAAGTTATTTCGTGCCGGTCCCCAAGGGCAAAAATCTGCTTGCCTCTGACACGATGGTAGACGTCAACCCCATTCAACTCACTTCTCCCTCAAACTCTGCATCCATTCGGGCCAGGTCTCAGTCTGAAGGCCTCCGGCGATGGTCCAAGGGCCCGACTCAACGAATTGACGATGCCATTTGAAGGTCCACAACTGCTTCAAGGCGATCTTTTGCACGGAACTGTCGAACATGGCCCCATTGATCGCACCCTTGTGTCGATTGAGGGCGAAGCGCCTCATGCTGTTGTTTCTATAGGTACCGTCGATGTCACCTTCAAACTGAGGAGGCAGATCGGGATGCAAAGGTTCGGCCCCATACCAGGAACAGTCGAGAAACATGGGAATCCTGTGGAGCTGCTTGACCTCTCGCGTCTTCCAGTACATCGCATCATCCCGCTGCCCCGGTGCCCGGTTATACACCCAGCGATTGACGCCGTAACTGCCATAGTCTATCTGTGTCACATGATCGGCATCCAGATTATCCTGTCCCCAGGCCCTGAACGACCCGTTTTCGTGCTGGGTATCCGTTGCCTCCGGACAGGTCGTGCTGAGCTCCTTCTCTCGATAGCGCTGTATTGCCCAACGCCACCGGCCACTGCTATCTCCAATAGGAAAGAGACCATTGTTATCGTCCATGTAGATGTAGAAGATTACGCCCCACTGACGCAGATTGGAGCGACAAACGGCATCTCTAGCCTGTTTTCTGACGCGTTGCAGCGCGGGCATCAGAATCGCCATCAGTACCGCGATAATGGAGATCACCACCAGGAGTTCGATGAGGGTAAAGGCTCTTTTCTTGGCCACATCATTGCCCTTTTTTCAGAAGGTCGAATCGTCATCTAATCTGGACATCCAGGCTCTTGCCTATAGACAGATCTTACCGGTTCGGATTGATCGATTCAAGGACAGAGTTGACATGTCAGAAGGACAGCGGGGCTGGCGACCAAGGAGAAGGCCGGCCCTCCATTCGTGTAGTGTCCGCGTCCAGCACCTTGGCGATATTGGGGTGTTCCATCAGGGCCAGGGCCTGCCGTTCCGCCTCGAAGCGGGCCACCACCTGCTTGGTGTCCATGCCCAGCTTGATGATCTTCAGGGCCACCCGACGTTTGACCGGGCGCTTCTGCTCGGCGACATAAACGACACCAAAGCCCCCTTCGCCGACTTGCTCCAGCAGCTTATAACGGCCAATCACCGCACCCGGGCCTTCGCCTTCGGCGTGTGGTCTTTCCGGAGGGATGTCCTCGGTCGTTTCCTCAGCAGGCCTTGGCGACGTCTCCGTGGTTCCCCCGCCGGGCTGAAAGCCGGATTGATTCTCGTGGGCCAAGAGCAAGGCGTTCACCCTTGTAGGAGAGCGACGTCCCCGGCGCATTCGCGGTCCAACCAGGCCGCGCGGTCCGCGCCGGCCTTCGTCAGTGCAAGTGGGAACAGCAGATCTGCGCGGTTCGGGTTCATGGCTGCTTGATCTCCGCTTTCTCTTGCGCCTCAGTCGCCGCAATTTCCTGGAACAAAGGGGCGCGCCAAAGTTGAACGCCGCCACCCTGCGTGCTGGTGGCGAGGCAGGCGCCGTCCGCAGAGAACATTGCCACGCCCGCTTCGGTGCCGAATCTGGCCAGGGTGAGTATCTCCTGCGTCGTGATCTTATCGGGAACGTCATCGTCCTCGAACAAGCGGCCGTTGAAGTGGGGGATCTGGTGCATGAGGAACTCTCCCCCGCCGTTCATCACTCGGAACA
>JADFMM010000361.1 GCA_022563885.1 Planctomycetota bacterium
ATCGACAGTATCGGGCTTTACCCGCTGGCCCCCCAGTTCACGGTACCGGCGGAACCCGATGCGGCAAATCTGGTGGCCCGGTACACCTTCGACGGCAACACCAACGATACCTCCGGCAACGGCCACAACGGCACGTCGGTCGGCGCCGTGACCTTCGGGAACGATCCCGTTCGAGGCCAGGTGGTCGTCCTGCCCGGTGGTGACGATCAGTACATCTCCATCGAGGGTATGGGCATCAGCGGCAACATGCTGCGGACCATCGCCTGCTGGGCCAAAGCCGACAGCACCACTATCCCCGACTGGACCCTCATCTTCGGGTTCACCGGCACGGCGGCCGGTGGCGGCGGCGGCGGCAGCCACTTCAACATCGGCAGCCTGGGCGGACCCGGCGGCGTCGGCGCCCATGTCTGGGGCTGGGAGGAGACGATCTTCTCCGACGAAGAAGCATTGGAGTGGCACCACTATGCCATGACCTACGACGGCACGACGATCGGGTATTACGGCGACGGCGTCCCGATGGACACCGATGTTGGGAAATCGAATGTGCGAGACCTGTCGGCCTCGTCGGATCGCGTCCACGTCGGCAGCCGGGTCACCCAGACCAGTTCCTTCCCCGGCAGCGTGGACGACGCCGTGATCTACAGCGTCCAGTTGACGGACGGTGAAATCGCTTGGCTGGCAGGACGGACGGCACCGATGCACAAGGGGTTCTGATGAAGTGTCGGAGCTTCAGGATAGTAGACCATTGGGGCCTGTGTTTCGAATGACACAGGCCCCGGTGTTTTGCTTTCGCCTCAAAGGCCCTTAGGGAGCGGCAAGAAATAACTTGGACCCCAAATTTCCCAAATTACTTATTGCCGATCCCTTACTGTCGTGCACGTCCTAACTCAACTTCTTGGCCAGCAGTTCAGACACCACCTGGGGATTCGCCTGCCCTCCGGTCCTCTGCATGACCTGCCCCAGCAAAAAACCCTGGGCCTTCTTGGCCTTTTTCCCTCTTGCCCGGACTTCCGCAACCGCCTTGTCTTGCTCCTGCAGGATCTTGTCCACGATGATCTCCAATTCTGCGGAGTCACTCTTCTGTAGGAGTTGAAGCTCGTCGGCCAAGACCTCGGGCCGCTTACCGGAGGTCACCATGTGTTCTAGCAGGGTGTTGCCCCCGCTCGCGCTCACCTCACCGCGTGTGACCATCAGCACCAGGTCGGCCACGGCCCGACTGGTCAGACCCAACTCGACCAGACCACAGTCCCGTTCATTGGCCAACTTCAGGCCCACCTGCGTCAGGAGATTGCAGACGCGCTTGGGCTCAGCCCCGTGTCCCACGGTCTTCTCAAAAAAATCGGCCGTGGCACGATCTGCGCTGAGTACGCCCGCGTCATAAGGACTCAGTCGATACGCATGCACAAAACGTGTCTGCTTCTGCAGGGGCAACTCACAGAGCCGGGACTGAATCCGCTTCAGCCAGGCGGCATCCATCTCGACCGGCAGCAGGTCCGGCTCGGGAAAATAACGGTAGTCGTGGGCCTCCTCCTTTTCTCGCTGCAACACGGTGACCTGGCGTCCGTCGTCCCAGCCCCGTGTCGTCTTGGAGCCCGATACCATCGTCTTGCCCGTTTCGCAGAACGCGTCCAACTGTCTCTGGGTTTCAAACGCCACGCTCCGCTCCAAGGCTCGAAAACTGTTGAGATTCTTGACCTCGGTAATGGGGGTCTTGTATTCCCGGCCCTCCTTGCGGATCAGCAGGTTTATATTGGGCTCAAAGCGCATGTGACCCTTCTGCATATCCGCCTCCGAGACGCCCAGGTAGCGGACAATCCGCTGCAGCTCCATGGCCAGGGCCTTGACCTCGGCGGGAGCGTTGAGGTCGGGCTCGGTCACGATCTCCAGCAGCGGCGTGCCCGTGCGATTTAGATCCACCTGAGAAAAGGGACCCGAGCTGTGCAGATTCTTGCCGGCGTCCTCCTCGAGATGAGCCCGAGTGATGCGAACTCTCTTGGGCCCAGCATTCTCTATGGGAATTTCGATGAAACCATCATAGCTCAAGGGCAAGTCATACTGAGTGGTCTGAAAGTTCTTGGGCAGATCCGGATAGTAATAACTCTTGCGGTCCCATTTGGTGAAGGGTGCGATTTTACAGTTCAAGGCCGACGCGACCAGGACAGAATCTTCATAGGCCTGGCGATTCATCACCGGCAAGACACCCGGCATGCCCAGACAAACGGGACAGACGCGACTGTTCGCACTCGCCCCAAATTCTACCGCGCAGCCACAGAACAGTTTGCTGCGGGTGCTCAACTGGACATGGATCTCCAGTCCAACGACAAGCGTGTAGTCTAGCTGAGAAGTCATGCTCAGAGTCCTGGCGGCTCCATCCGCCAATCCGTATTGTGCTCGTACATCCGCGCAATGCGCAGCAGGGTCGCCTCGCTGAAGGACGGCCCCAGCAACTGCAAGCCGATGGGCAGTTGACCGCTGCCACGGCCACAGGGAATACTCAACCCGGGTATACCGGCCAAGTTTGCGGAAATCGTGTAGACGTCCGCCAGATACATCTGCAGGGGATCGGCCGTCTTCTCGCGACGCTTGAAGGCCGTACTGGGCGCAACCGGCATCACTATACACTGGCACTGTTCGAAGGCGCGATCGAAGTCGGCGCGGATGAGATTCCTGACCTTGAGGGCCTTGAGGTAATAGGCATCGTAGTAGCCACTCGACAGGACATAGGTCCCCAGCATGATGCGTCGCTTCACTTCCTGCCCAAACCCCTCGGCCCGGGATTTGGAGTAAACCTCCGTGTAGTCCTTGGGATCGGCCGTGCGGTGCCCATAGTGAACACCATCATAGCGAGCCAAATTGCTGGAGGCCTCGGCGGTGGCGATCACATAGTAAGTGGCGATGGCATACTCCGCGTGGGGCAGTGCCACTTCCACAACCTTGGCGCCGAGACTCTGATAGAGATCGATGGCAGCCGTCACGGCGTCTCGTACTTCGGGCTGAGCCCCGGCCGTAAGGTCCGGGACAATGCCAATCGTTAACCCCTCCACCGGGTCGTCCAGGCCTGCTAGAAAGTCGATGGTTGGAGCCAGTGTTTCGTCGACGCTCGTGCTGTCTTTCGGATCATGCCCGGCGATGACATTCATCATCAGGGCAGAGTCAGGCACGCAACGGGTCATCGGACCGATCTGGTCCAGGCTGGAACCATAGGCGACCAAACCAAACCTAGACACGGCGCCATAGGTGGGTTTTAGGCCGACCACACCGCAGAAACTGGCAGGCTGTCTGATAGATCCCCCCGTATCGGACCCCAAGGCGGCATAACACAGACGCCCCGCCACCGCGGCGGCCGAGCCACCACTACTGCCTCCGGGCACCCGGGTGCTGTCCCAGGGATTCACCGTCTCCTTGAGGCCCGAATTTTCCGTACTCGAACCCATCGCAAATTCGTCGAGGTTAGTCTTGCCAATGATCACGGCGTCGGCAGCTCTTAGCTTCTCGATGACGGTGGCATCGTAGGGGGCATGAAAGTGTTCCAGGATCTTGGAGCCACAGGTCGTGGGCCCGACCGTCATGCACATATTGTCTTTCACGGCGATGGGCACTCCCGCCAAGGGACCGACCGCATTTCCGGCAGCCACCCGTTCGTCTACCGATTGTGCCTGCGCCAAGGCCTCCGCTTCAAACAGGGCGAGAAACGCGCCGATCTCGCCATTCCTCGCTTTGATGGCCGTGAATACCGCCTCCGTCGCGGAGAGACTGCTCGTCTGTCCCGCAGAGATCTGATCGACTAGCTGCTTGCAGCCTAAGTTGAGTAACTCCTTTGGCATGAACGACGCCCCTTTCAACGCCCTTAGGGACCCGAGTGGTCATCCAAGATCTTGGGCACTCGGAAAAAGGGTCCGTCTCTCTGAGGCGCGTTGGCCAGGGTCTTCTCCGCTCCCATGGACTCCCTTATTTCGTCCTCGCGCAGGCAGTTGGTGATGGGCAGGCAATGCGCCAGCGGCTCGACGTGGTCCGTTTCCAGTTCGTTCAACTTCGCCACATACTCCAGGATCGACTCCAACTGCCCGGTAAACTCCGTGATCTCGGCGGGGGTCAATGCCAAACGCGACAGTTGGGCGACCTTCTCTACCTGGGACTCGGTGATCTTCTGCTCCATGGCCGTGCCTATAAAAATGGCGAGGCGGTTACCCCGCCTCGCCAGAGGAATCTCGAACGCTCCCAGACCCTAGCCGGCCGCCTTTGCTTGCGGCTGGTAGTCTCTCTTGGGCGGTTTCACCACCAGGCCCATGCGGATGGCCTTGGCGGAGACCTTGATCCGGCACACTTTTCCATCCACCAGTGCCCGGACCTTTTGAATGTTGGGTTTGAATTTCCGCTTGGTGACGCCGGTCACTTTCTTACCCACGCCACCGTGCTTCTTGGCCTTACCACGACGAGCAATAGTGTTGCCTGCCGAGGTGTGCCTACCCGTAAAGTAACATACTCTAGACATCTGAATCGTACTCCTGTATGGCCCATCCGCGTCGGAGTTCGCCGACGGCTCTTCCGGGGGCGAATCTCAACGCTACATTGAGAATTCCCGAATATAGTCCTTGAATGATGAATTGCAAGCCAAAACCAAGGCAATATCCTTGGTGCTTCCAGAAACCTCAGAGAGAGTCTTTGTCTGCGTTCCCACGCTCAGTCGCCTTGTGCAAATAGGTCACTTCGGCTGGGCTGAGGGCACGATAGCGGCCCGCACCCACGCCGCGGTCCGTAATTCGGCCGATTCGAACGCGCTTGAGCGACTTCACGTCCAGCCCCACTGCCGCCAACATGCGGCGAACCTGCCGATTTAAGCCCTGTTTCAACACGATTTCCACTGACGATTGCCGGGTTCCCCGCTTGAGCACCTTGAGGCTGGCGCCACTGGTCTTGCCCTCGGCCAGCCAGATCCCCTTGCGGAACTTCTCGATCTGGCTCGTCTCGATGGACCCTTTCACGGTGGCCACGTATCGTTTGGCCAATCCATATCTCGGATGGGTGAGTCGATTCGCCAGCACGCTGTCATTGGTCACGATGATCAGACCGGTGGTATCGGCATCCAGACGTCCCGCACAAAAAACGCGTTCGGTGTCCGGCACATAGTCAATGGCCTTACGCCGA
>JADFMM010000110.1 GCA_022563885.1 Planctomycetota bacterium
GGCATGAGTGTTAACCTTTGGAGTAGTCTTGATTTAGGAGAAAATTGGTATTTGGTGTCGGAAGATTGATGTAAAAAGGGGAGAACAAAAGGGAACGGAAGTCGAAAAGAATTTTTCGAGGGACAAGAATAAGATTCTATAATAGGCAGCGTTACAGAGTGAAGTGGATTGAAAATGAACACGAAGTCTGGTGACGCGGCGGTCCCTTTTGAATTACCCGATTATTCAGGGCCTGATACGGCAGGGCAGCTTCATCGGCTAAGTGACTACTCTGGCGGTTGGCTATTGTTGGTGTTCCATCGACATTTGGGCTGACTCCCTTGCCGTGAACACCTGTCGCAGTTGCGACAGCGCGAAGCAGAACTGGACGCACTCGGTGTGCAGGTCGTGGTGGTCACGTTTCAAAGTGGTTTCCTGGTCGATGTGTATATTCGCGAGACCGAACTTCGCTGGCCGATTCTGGTCGACAAGTCGCTTGAGCTTTATCAGTCTTACGGTATGGGGCGCGGTCGCTGGCTGAATATTTGGGTGCCGGCTACATGGTGGGCCTATCTGAAACTGCTGGTCCGCGGCCGCCGTTTGCCGTTATCATCGGTAAAGGGCTTGCCTGCAGATGGCTCGTCGGCAGATGTGAACCAACCCTACGCCATTGTGGACCCGATGACAAAGAAGGAACTCGCCATCATAGACACGACTGGACAGATCACGAGCTTGACAGAGCAAGAGGCCAATATCTTGGTCACGAAAAAGGAATTGATCGTTAGACGCACGAATCTCGACACCCGTAGCCTACCCTTCGACCCGGATATCGATTTCACCCTGGACCAGCATAAAGTCACTCGGTGGCTTAACACCCTGCGGCGCGTGACAGCCGTGTGGATCTATCCCCTCGCCCTGCTGGGATCCTGGTTCTTTCGAGTGATCCAAATGCTCATCTATGCCCTCATCGGCCTGCAATTCGCCAGAATCCTACAATCGCGGCGGACCTACGACTCGCTGCTGCGACTCTCCGCCGTTGCGGTGACGCCTGCAATCATCGTGCAAACGATTCTCGGCGTGGCCGAGATCCAGATTCCCATGCCGGGACTCTGCTATTTTCTCGCGGCGATGTGTTGCCTCTTCTTCGGCATCAAGTCGGCGGCTCTCAGCGCGGAGGCCGCTAGCGAAGAGGATAGCGGCTCACCGGGGATGACTCACATCGAATAATAAAATGCTCTCACAGCAGCAAGCAGGCCTCAATTGCCAACCCCGGTCCGAAGGCCATGGCCACGCAAGGAGTCCTGGCGTGGTCCTGCTGCAGTCGGTCGATGACGAAGAGTACCGTGGCGGAGGACATGTTCCCATGCTCCGACAATGTCTCGAGGGACGCTCGTAGCACGGATCGGGGCAGTCCCAGACAGCCTGCGGTGCTCTGAACGATACGCGGCCCACCGGGGTGAATCGCCCAGGACCGGATGTCGGTGAGCGAGAATCCTATCCCGGCCAGCCACCCTTGCATCCAGGGCTTGAGTCGCTCCGCAATCAGGCTGGGGACCGAGGCGGAGAGTGTCATTTCGAACCCGTGGTCGCCGATGATCCAGGTCATCTCCTCTTGCGAGTCGGGCATGACCAAGGAGCCGCACGCCTCGACCCGCCAGTGCCCCTTGCCACCGGCGGGGCCAGGCGCGGCGCGGCCCACGATCGCCGCAGATCCATCCGCAAAGAGCGCGTTGGCGACCAGCTTCTCCGCGTCGACACCATAGTAGTAGTGCAGACTGCAGAGTTCGGTGCAGCACATCAGGACGCAGGCCTGAGGGCCGCCCTCTACGATCGCCTTGGCCACTTGCAGGCCATTCAAGGCGCCGTGACATCCCATGAACCCCACGTGGGTGCGCTGGATCGTCTCGGGTAGGCCCAATTCGCCAATGAGCTGGATGTCTAACCCGGGTGCCGCGAATCCGGTGCAGGAGACGGTGATAATATGCGTCACCTCCCTGGGATAGGTCCCGGCGGCCGCCAATGCCTGCCGACAGGAAACGACTGCAATGGCGAAAGCCTCTCGGACGAAATGCTGCATGCGGGCGGCGGTGGTAGGACCTCGGTCCGTTGCACACCGGGCGGGGTAATAAAAATCCTGCTCGGGCAGTCCAGCGCTGTTGGTCTTCAGGAGGATGCTCGACCGCGTCTTGACGCGGGTCATCCGGTAGAGCTTGGGCAGGGCCCTCTGTGTTGCCACGTCATCGTAGATGAAGGTCTTGGCCATCTCTGCGGCCTTTTCCTGCGTCATGCTCACCTCGGGCGTCGCCGTGCCGATACCACAGATGTAAAGACTCATCGCACCTCCGCGAACACGGGTTGGAGATCAAAGGGGGCGTTGATCCTCCGCATGACAGACGCGGCCAGGCGTGGCTGCTGATTCAGCACGGCAGTCATGATCTTGGTACAGGATCGATAGCGCAGGCTGCGGGTCAACAGACGCCCCAAACGCTGTCGCTTGCGAATCCGCTGGTGGTAGAGTGAATGCCACTGAGGGATCAGGGAGGGATCCCAGCGTCGCACCGCCTGCGCCACCAGGGGGCCGACCAGCAGCCCGGAGGTGAGGGCCCAAGCCATGCCCTCGCCCGTAAAGGGTTCGGTATAGCCGCAGGCATCACCAATTAAGAAGAGACGCTCGGCGGCAATCCTGCGGCGGCGACGGGACAATCGGGGGGTCCCTCGAAAGCCTATCCCGGCCAACGCATCGCGACAGGGTCCGTCCGCTTCTGTCACTATCTCTGTGATCAGCGCTTGCACCGTGCCCCAGCGACCGAGGGCGTGCGGATTGACGGCTGCTGCGATCTCAATCTGGTCCGATTCAAGGACCACCATGCCCACGTATCCGTCTCGACCGCATGTCATGTAGACCGTGTCAGGGGAGAGGTCCGCGAATGCGCCCTCACCGCGGTGGACGGTGGCCGCTGCCCCGATCCAGGAGTTCGCCTGAACCTCGGATTCAAAGGTGCCGAGTTTGGACAACAGTGGGCTCTTCAGTCCATCGGCAGCCACCAGGACGGAGGCGACCACGTCGGCGCGTCCGTTGCCGGTTTGCAGGCGTACCCGCCAGCCCTCCGCTATTTTATGGCTTACCGAGGCGGTCGTGGCGTCTAAGTATTCGCTGCCGGCGGCAAGGGCTTCAGAGACCAGGGCCGCATCAAACGATGCGCGGGACAGAGCAAGACCTGTCGGCATGGCGCACTCGCTATGCCCATAGGGCGTGGCCAGACGCCAGCGCCGCAGGCGCGACTGGGCTAAGCTTTCGATTGGAGCCCGTAGGCCGATGCGATCCAGGGTCTCCAGCGCGGCGTGGTTCAGGCAACACCCACAGGCCTTCCAACGCGGCAACCTTGCCCTCTCCACCAAAAGCGTACTGTGCCCCCTCAGGGCCAGTTGGCGGGCGGCCACGGCCCCCGCCGGGCCGGCGCCCACCACCAAGCAGTCCCAAGATCGTCGGGAGGCCTCCGTGATATCGAGCGTGGCCACCGGTCGATCGGCAAGAGAAGCAATCGGCATCATGGGTCGCACCATACAGAGAGCAACCGACAGGGCCAATAGGACCAAACGCTGGCCGACTCTAGACCGGCGGAACGGACTAGGCCCTGCATTTCAGACAGAGTAAAGGCGGCCCGCACCGACGCCATGGCATCGAAGTGAACGACCTTGGATCGCGAAAGGAGCCGAGAACCGAGCCAGACCAGCGCCATCGATACGCGACTACGCAACAAATCATTGACCACCACGAGGTGACGGGCACGCTGCTTCAAGATCCGCAACAATTCCACGGAGGGCCCATCCTCGAGGTGGTGTAGAAAGAGCGAACAGAGGACGACATCGAACTGCTCTGCGAGGTTGTCTCCGAGGATGTCACACCTACGAAAATCGATCTCCACCCCTGCAAGAGCGGCCCGGTGACGCGCGACCTCAAGCGCCGTCTCACTGATGTCCACCGCCACAATCTTCAGGTGAAGGCCGGCCCTCCGAGCCCGCCGGTAGAGACCGATGGGGATGTCTCCGGAACCGGTCGCAACATCGAGGAGAGAGAGTTCATTCTGGCCCTGTTCAGACATATACTGCCGGATCACCTTCCAGACCCGCCCGACGCTGCCACTGACCCAATTGAGTCGGGCGAGTCCTCGCAGGGCCTGTCTGTGCCGGTTGCAGTCCAGTGTCGGATCGTCCATCCACTCGTCTATACGCATTCGCTGCGTCAAGTCGTGAAGCATGAGCGAGTTCATCTCCCGCGACGTGCCCTGGCGTACACTAGGCTCTGTCTAATACCTGACACTGAAATCGCTGTAGCGGGGATCGGAGGGCAACTCGGTCACAGTGACCTCTCTGACATACTCTCCGAAACTGTCACGGATCTCTTCGAGACACCGGTCGAGAGCCGCCTGCGGTCCCTGGGCAAACATCTCAACGCTGCCGTCGGCGAGGTTTCGCACGTAACCCTGTAGACTCAGTCCCAAAGCAATCCGGCGACTGGTATAGCGAAAGCCGACCCCCTGCACGCGACCGACAAAACAGAACCTTCGTGCACCCATGGTTGTTCCATCAAAGAACACTCTATTCTACCACGCCCCTGCTTTTCGGGTTGACTCGATTCACCCGGAAACTATGCTCACAGGGATTGGGCTCTGTCTGAAAGCTCCGTCGTCGGCCCGAGAGCGAGCATTTTTGTCGCCTGGCAAAGACGGCGAAGCAGGCGATGCTAGTTTTATCGTCCATGCAGCCGGATGCAGCCAGACGAACAACCCTGTTGCCTTCGTGCAGCCCGTGTTGCGATAGCAGCGTCGAACAGCTAAGAAAAAGGGCCGCTCTCAGATCGAGTTTTCAGACAGAGCCTAACATCATAGTCTCAGCCTTGGATAGATTCAACCCTCGTATGACAACAAGACACCGCATCCTGCTGCGGGGCAAGGCCCTGCTGTCGCATCCTCGTCTGCTACCGGTTCTCGTTGTCTTTTCATTCTTCACCAACGCGCCGGCCCTGTGGTCGGGCCTTTTCAATGATGACTACTGCCAACAGGTGGAACTTATCGAGAGCCCATCGATACATGACGCATTGAACAAGGTGGGACTGGGTATCTCCAGGCCGGGACACCTGGGCATGCTTCTGAGCGAACATTTCATCGCCGTCGGCCCGGAGAAGAATCGGGAGCCATTCAAGGCCTATGGGGCACTGCCCTGGTGGACGGGAGAGCACTACCAAGTCTCATTGCTGCGCCCCGTGGCCGCCTTCGCGGCCTGGTTGGACCTAAAGCTCTTCGGCAGCTCGGTCTTCTGGAGGCACTTCCACAGCCTGGTCTGGATGGCTTTGGTCGTCTACGGTGTCGGCACGCTGTTTCGCCACTGGGTCGATCCCCCTTGGTTGGCCGGACTGGCGATCCTGCTCTTCGCACTGGATGACAACCACTACTTTCCGGCCATGTGGATCGCCAATCGCAATCTACTGATCTCCCTGGTCTTCGCCATCGGCTGCCTGCTGGCTCACCACCGCTGGCGCGCCCACTCCGCCTGGAGCGCGGGCCTGCTCTCATGGACCTTTCTGCTCGCTTCGCTCCTATCGGCAGAGGCCGGCATCGCCACCTTTGCCTATCTGTTGGCCTACGCACTGGTCTTAGATCGTAGTCGCTGGGCCCCGCGGCTCTTGAGCCTGCTGCCGGCCTTCTCTCTGATCCTCCTCTGGCGGCTGCTCTACAACGCCGCCGGTTATGGCGCGAGCGGGGGTGGTTTTTACTTCGATCCCGGCAACCAGCCCCTGGCCTTTGCCCAGGCCGTCTGGCAACGGGGCCCCTTCATGGCGGCGGGCCAGTGGTTCTCCTTGCCCCCCGAACTCTTCGCGCTCATGCACGATGAGAACCGCTGGCCCTACGCACTGCTCTTGGCCCTCCTGAGTCTCGCCCTGCCCATCCTGTTGTTGCCCCTGCTCCTTCAAAGTCGGCCGGCCCGTTTCTGGTTCGTGGGCATGCATCTGGCCATCGTCCCGGTCTGCGCTGCGATACCGATGGGACGTAATCTGCTCTTCTGCAGCATGGGAGGCTACGCGCTCATCGCCCTATTCATTGGGCACTGTTTCAGCGCTTCATCGAGATGCGAACCTTTCCTGCGCGTGTCCCCCTGGGCCAAGGCACTATGCGGGCTCCTGATCTTCCTCCACCTCCCGGTCGCGGCGCTTGCCAAGCTGAGCGCCCCCTGGATCACCCAGTGGATCGTGCAGCGGATTGACGCCACCACCGATCTGGGCACCCTGCCCACTGAGGACCAGCGCCCGGTGGTCATCCTCAATGCACCCAATCCCGCCTCCTTCCTCTATGTTCCCTTTAAAAAGGCAGTGCAAGAGCGACCCCTGCCCCGTGACATTCGTCTGCTGGCGCCGGGCTACGGTCCCTTGACGGTCACACGAGAGGATGCGAACACACTCACCCTGCGGGCCCAGGAAGCGTCTCTGCTCACCTGTCGTCCTACGACCCGGCTGGGAATGGTCCACCTCTACCGCTACCTCAGTGATTTCCGAGCCCCCCATGAAAGGGTCTCGCCGACCACCCCCATCGTGTTTCCCGAGCTGACTCTTCAGGTCATTGCGATCGATCCCCAGGGGAATCCCATCGAGGTCGCGTGTCGTTTCGTGGAGCCGCTGGAAGAGATGGCCGTCCGTTGGTTGCAATGGGACTGGAAGAACGAGCAGTACATCGCCTTCAACCCTCCGGCCGTCGGGCAGGCCATCACCATTAAAGGTCCCTATTGAGCAGGCAGTGAATCACGGGCGCGGCCGTCAGCCCCACGGACGCGCTGCGATTGCCGTTCATTTTTGAGCACTTCTACGGCCAACTCCGGAATTGTGTTTCACCCCTTCGGCGGTCTTCCGTATAATACGCCGTTTTGAGCTAAGGCTCTCCCTCGGAAGCGCGTACCCATGGCGAGGAAATCTAAAATACAGATCGAACGGGGTGAACAGCTCCTGCAGTTGACCTCTCTCGTGGCCGGCGAACTCTCACTACAGGAGGTCTTGGATCGACTGGCCGAGGCGGCGGTTCGCATCGTGGGCGTCAAGGCCTGTTCCATTCGTCTGCTCAGTGAGGAGACGAATGACCTCCACATGCGCAGCACCTACGGGCTCAGCGAGGCCTACCGCAACAAGGGCGTGGTCTCCAAGCATGATCCGGTCATCGAGACCGCCTTGAGGGGCGAGGCCGTGACAATCAACGACATGCGGATCGACAAACGAGTCAAGTACCAAGAGGCCGCCGCCGCAGAGGGACTGGCGGGTCAGCTCACGGTGGCCATGACCTTTCGCAAGGAGGGAATCGGCGTCCTCCGTCTCTACAGCCCCAGGCCTAGGGACTTTGATGACGATGACATTAATTTAGCCCGGGCAGTGGCTTCGCAGTGTGCAGTGGCGATTACCAATGCCAAGCTCTATGGAGAAGCCATTAAGGCCAGCAAAATCACAGAACAGCTCCGTCTGGCCGGTCACTTGCAGCGCAGGATGATCCCCAGCACGCTACCGTCGCTGCCGGGTATGGACATCGCCGCCAACTACATTCCCTGTTTTGATGTCGGCGGAGACTTCTACGACTTTATCCCCTTGGGCGAGGATCGAATCGCCGTCGTCATTGCCGATGTCATTGGCAAGGGAATACCGGCGGCCGTCATGATGAGTTGGCTGCGGGGCGCAGTCCGCACCTACACCGACACCTTTCAGCAGGCCATAGCCGCCGGCATGGCCGCTTGGCAAGACACGCCGCACCTCTCCGTCGATGAAGCCTTCGTGCAGCGGGCCGTGCAGGAGTTCAACCGCATGGCCTGCCGCGAATGTCGTGAGGGAGAATTCATCACGCTGTTCTATGCCATCCTCGATTGCCGCCAAAAAACAATCACCTACTGTAGCTGCGGACACGAGCCCACGCTGCTGATACGCGGGGACCAGGCCTTCGATTTGAGCAAGGGCGGACTGGTGCTGGGTGTGCTCCCCAACACCGACTATGACATCGAGACGCGACCTCTGCAAGATGGAGATTGCCTCATTTTTTATACCGACGGGCTCATCGATGCCGTCAACTTCGAGGGTGACCTCTGGACCAAGAAACTCATGCTCGAAGCGGCCCGCAAGTCACTCCACTGTGATGCGGACTACGTCGCCAGGCACATCCTGCAGTATCGCCGCCGCTTCGTCGGCCTGGCCGAGCAGCTTGACGACACGAGTATCGTCGTGGTCAAGGTGGGACCTAAGGGTGAGAATGATGACTGTTGCGCTGAAGATGAAGAAATGGAATCCTCTTGAGTACCATGTCACCCCAGATCATTACCATCGACGGACCCGCCGCCAGCGGCAAGAGCACCGTTGCCCACCGCGTGGCCCAGGCACTCCATAGCACCTTCCTCGATACCGGTGCCATGTATCGGGCCGTCACCTTGCTGGCCATGAACACGCAGACGGATCTTTCGGACGAGCCGGCCCTGATCCGGTTGATCGAGGAGAACCAGTTTAGCTTCACACCGGCGGGACAACGGTTCGTGGTCCTCATCAACCGACAGGATGTCACCGAGCAACTACGCAACCCCGAGGTCACCGCCAACATTCGCTACGTGGCGGAGGCCACCGGCATTCGCATCCTCATGGTCCGTCAACAACGGGCCCTGGCCCTGAAATACCAGCGAGTCGTCACCGAGGGACGCGACCAGGGCACCGTGGCCTTTCCCGATGCCCAGGTCAAGATATTCTTGACGGCCGACCCGGAGGAACGGGCCAAACGCCGACAAATCGAACTCAAAGCCGCCGGCATCCGGCAAGATCTCGACACCCTGCTGAAGGCCGTCGAGGCACGGGACCTCAGTGACCACCAACGCACCGTCGGCCCCCTCAGGCCGGCCGACGACGCCATTCATCTGGACACCACCAAGCTAACTCTGGATGAAGTGGTTCAGGCCATCCTGGCGATCGTGGAGGACAAGGTCGGCGGCTAGACGGCCTTCTTCTTAGCGGTCGCGCAGAAATAAACATCGCGCACTTCTCAACGGATTTGGATTGATCGGCAATCCGCCCAAAACTATTTGCCTTGCGGTGAGGAAAGACACAACCTTCTCCTCGGAGGACTTCCATAGCTTTTTGACAGCTACGAGCCCCGCTGATATGATCGAGTGCCTCGATGCTTATGACTTCTTAAGGAGAATTAGGCAGAGACTCTGTCCTGGAAGACACAACCTAGCAGACAGGAAAGACAGAAAGATGATAAGGGTGAGAAAGATCCTGCCGTGGCTGATCTTGAGCTGCTGCGTTTCAGGCGCGGCCGCAAGCGCTCAGGGTGAACGCGTCTTGCGCTTTCCCAGCACCTATGCCGCGGGGAAGGTCTACTGTAAGGACAGATCTCAGCAACACCATACGCTCCATTTCGACCATCGCCAAGACGGCGTGACATGGCGATTTCTCTCGGTGGCCCAGGGTCGCGTGGCCATCCCGGCCGGCCAAGATGTCTATCTGCAGCTCCATTTGCCTGGCCTACGCCATCCCTATGCCTTCGATTTTTTGGGCCGGTTTGAACCCGACGACCTCTTCATGCTCTCCTCGGTGAATGAGGCCTGTATCCCGAGAATCATTCACCTCCAGGGACTGCGGTGGATTCACTTTTCACCCGGCATCGCGCCCACAGCACTGGGAAGCGTAGCCCGGCTGGAGGGGCTGGAGCGTGTCTATCTGCCGGCGGGCATTACGGACTCGGGATTGGCGGAGATCGCGAAGTGCCGGGGGCTGAAGGGACTCTACTTCGACAAAAACTGGGTGACGGGCGCAGGAATCGCCCACTTGGCACTACTCACCGATCTGGAAGAGCTGGAACTGGGCGGGGAGTTTATGGGGGATGAGGCTCTGAAAGTCCTCTCCGAGCTGGATCACTTGCGCTACCTCAGTCTCTGGGGTTCCTTCTCCGACGAGGCCTTACAGTACCTCTCCTTCGGCCCCGCCTTGGAAACGGTCCGGATCAACATCACCACCCACAAAGACGGCGATGGCGTGTGGGGCATCACCGATGAGGGGCTGCGCCACCTGGCACTCAGCCTGACGATCAAAGACATTTCATTGGGGCGTGCCAATCTCGTGACGGGCGAAGGCCTGCGTCACCTACGGGGCATGACGCAGCTCAGGAAGTTGGACATCAGCGCTACGGCAGTCAACGATGCGGACCTGGCCCAGCTGGCGGCCTTTTCCAGGCTCGAGTACCTGCACTTGCCCAATGCAGGCATCACGGACCGAGGCATACGTCACCTGCTGGCCTTGAAGGGTCTGCGCACTCTGTCGGTGGGTTGTTCCCCAGAGTCGACCCTCTCGGACGAGGCCTTGAAGGTGATCGCCTGCATGGAAGACCTGGAAAGCCTGGCCATCGGTGGCAGCAAGCTCAGCAATCTAGGGCTGGGGCTGATTGGCACCTTGACCCGCCTTTGCGACCTAAGGGTGGGCACCGGCGTGCCGGTCTCCGATCGGGGTATCGAACACTTGAATCGCCTTACCGATCTACGATCACTTACCTTTCTGGCGGGCACCATCGTACCGCTGAAGGCTCTTTCCGGCTTGAAGCTGAAGAAGCTCGAACGTCTAGAGTGTGCGAGACTGGTTCGGGATAGTCCGGCAATGCGCATTTCCGCCCTCGTCAATCTGCGGCAGCTAAACTTGACGTCTGCTGCCGACCCGTCGGGCGTGCACGGTTTTAGAGATCAGGATTTGTATTGTCTCCGCTCGCTTGAGAAACTCCAGGTTCTACAGTTGCAGGGTCCGGGCATCACCGACGAGGGGATCAGACACCTGGCGGATCTGAACAATCTGGAAGTCCTGACGCTGGGCGGCAGCGACCGGCTCACGGATGCAGGACTGGCCTTGCTGCCCGGCGCCAAACTGCAACATCTCACCATTGAAGACAGCCGGATTCGAGATCAGGGACTAAAGGCGTTGTACCGACACCGTGCTCTGGGCACCCTGCGGATTTCTTCGCCGGTCATGGACGGTCGTGCCGCGGCCATGGAACTGAACAGACAATTGCCTCTGTTGACCCAGTTGCGGATAAACTAGGGGCGTCCGGGTTCAGGGTTCAAGGTTTGAGGTTTGAGGTGGGTCGAAGAAAAGGGCTGAGTCGCGGAAAAAGCCTTGATTTCATGAGCCTGAAACGGCGGGCATTTCCAGGGGGCGATAGATAAGGTCTTGCTATTTCCGACACTATCTGATAACAATACTTTTTTCTGGGTACGATCAAGTGTCATTTGCACACACTGCGTGGGTGTGTGCTGTAAAATGATAGTCTATGATGTGCACTTAAGCACACGGGCCTGAGAATGCGATTGCGGGGCGTTCCAGACTCGGATTTCAGCGCCGCAGTGGGATTGTTTGTATGGTTGATAGAAATCTAATTCGCAAGCTCGGCTTGTCGGAAGACCAGATCGATGCGCAGATTGGTGAGATGTTCGGTGACAACGAGCATGAGCACCTCGAGGAAATTCTACAGAACAAGGTCGATTCAAACCTGCCCGGTACCATTCTGACGGGGACGATTGCTCAGCAATTGGGCAACGACGTCATCATCGAGGTCGGTCTGAAGAGCGAAGGCGTCGTTGACGCAGCGGAGTTCAACGATCCGGCCGACATCGTGCCCGGCAAGGAGATCGAGGTCTTGCTCGAAGACACCGACACGGAAAGCGGCCTGATTCTCCTGAGCAAACGGAAGGCCGATGCCATCCGGGGCTGGGAGAATATCATTAACACCAAGAACGAGGGCGACATCGTCTGTGGTCGAGTCGTTCGCCGTATCAAGGGTGGCCTGCTGGTCGATATCGGCGTGCCGGTGTTCCTGCCGGCGTCGCAAGTCGATATCCGCAAACCGGGTGACATCAGTCGGTTTATCGGCAAGGAGGTTGAATGCAAGATCCTGAAGATCGATGTCGAAAGTCGCAACATCGTGGTCTCGAGACGAAAACTCGTCGAAGAGGAACGCAAGAGCAGCAAGGAGAAGATCCTCAACGAAATCGAGGTCGGTCAACGCCGAACGGGTGTCGTCAAGAACATCGCCGACTTTGGTGTGTTCGTAGACCTCGGAGGTCTGGACGGACTGCTGCACATCTCCGACCTGAGCTGGGGCCGCATCTCGCATCCGTCGGAGGTGGTCGATCTGGATCAGGAACTCGAATGCGTCGTGATCGGTGTCGATAAGGAACACGAGAAGATTTCGCTCGGCCTCAAGCAGAAGACCAGGTGCCCTTGGGATGATGTGGAAGACCGTTACCCCATCGACTCCCGCGTTCAGGGCAAGATTGTCAATATCATGAATTATGGCGCCTTTGTCCGCTTGGAAGACGGTATCGAAGGCCTCGTCCATATCAGCGAAATGAGCTGGACCAAACGGCTGGGGCATCCGAGTGAGATGGTCAACCTCGGCGATGAGATTGAAGTCGTCGTTCTCAGTGTTAACAAAGAGAAGCAAGAGATATCCCTGGGTCTCAAGCAGACCGAGACCAATCCCTGGTCTGTCGCGGCCCAGAAGTACCCGGCCGGAACCCTGGTCACGGCGGCCGTCCGCAGCCTGACCAACTTCGGCGCCTTCGTCGAGATAGAACCCGGCATCGATGGCATGATCCATGTCTCCGATCTCAGTTGGACGCGGAAGTATGGTCATCCCCGCGAGGTCTTGGAAAAAGACCAACCGATCAAGTGCGTGGTCCTGGAAGTCAACGGGGAAAAACGCCGCGTCTCGCTCGGCGTCAAGCAATTGAGCGAAGATCCCTGGTTGCGTGCCATCCCGGAGAAGTACATCCCGGGTCATATCATCAAGGGCAAGATCGCCAAACTCACCAACTTTGGCGCCTTCGTCGAACTCGAAGAAGAACTGGAAGGACTGCTCCATATCTCCGAGTTGGCCGACCACAAGGTGGACAAGCCCCAGGACGTGGTCCAACCCGATCAAGTGGTGGAAGTCAAGATCCTCAAGGTGGACACGGATGCACGCAAAATCGGCTTGAGTCTGAGGCGGGTCCAATGGGCGGCAGAAGACCAAGCCGCCGAAGAAGCCAAAGAAGCCAAAGGAGCCAAGGGAGCCAAGGGAGCCAAGGACGGAGCGGCCAAAACGAAACCAGAGCCCGAGCATAAGGGACCCTACGCGGACACCTTCGAGATCCCCACGCCACCCAGTGAGGGTGAATAAACTGCACGGCCATCGGCAGACTCTCCCACAGAACTCTGAAACTCTGCCTCCCGAACAACGGGAGGCAGGTTTTTTTTGGTGAACGCTTCGATTCTGAGCATCAGGCAACGGTTACAGGAAACCCCTCTCAGCCCATCCAGGGCAATCGCAAGTAACTTTCTCTGACATGAACCGTCCTTTTTTCAGTCGCTTCCCCGCGTATCTCACCGGTAGTAATCAGTGGAGAAGTAATCAGTTTTTGGCACAGATACTCTTCTGATTACTGATTACTGATTACTTCAACTGTGGGAACCCTAGACTCAGTGGCGTTCATGCCGAAAAGTACACGAATCCGGTATCTACATGCGATAGCCCTGTCGCTCTCGGGCCGACGATGGAATTCTCCGACAAGCTCCTAGTCCAGTCGAATACCCTGCTGCTCCAACCACTTCTTGATCTCACCCATTTCGTTGTTGAAGATGTCGTTGTCGTAGTCCTCTTCGAGTTGGGTGATATTGTTGGCAAGGTCGGGCTGCTGTTGCACGAGTTCGTCGAGTTTCTTCTCGAATTCCTCGGTGACGGCCTTCAGATCGTCGAGGTCCGCCTTCAGTTCCAGCATCCCGGAGAGACGTCCGGTGACGGCCTCAATGCACTTGGGGTTGTTGCCCTGCACGTAGGCCGGTACGCTGGCAACCAGATTGACCATGTCGAAATCGAACTGTGAGCAACGGGAGAGTAGATAGGTCGCCAAGCCGGCGGGTCCCTCGTAATTGGTGAATTTAACCCCGTAGTGTTGAAAGTGGTTTTTGATCTTCGAATTGGATGCCGTGCAGAACAGGCGCGGCTCGCGGGTGTGGGGCACGATACTCGATACGCTCCCGATGAAGTAGATCTGCTTGACACCCATTTCTTTGCAGAGGCCGAACATGCAGTCGGCGAAATCCTCCCAATTGAGGTTGGGCTCCTTGCCCAGAAAGAGGATGAGGTTGTCGGACTCGCTGCAAAAAAAGGAGTTTGAGGGAAAATCGAAGGACTCCACCAGCCCATCCTTGATGCGGACGTGGGGACGTGAGAGGGTGGCCATCTCCATCATGCCGGGCAGATTGTAGAGATAGAACCCTTCGGGCTCAATATTGGCAAAATAGGTTGCCTCCAACTTATCAATCAAGCAGCGAACCGTGCCGCTCGAGACCTCGCCTCCGTCCATCCAGCCGGAAAAACCCAGCAGCAGCCGAGGGGCATGGACCTTGGGCTTTTCGTGGATCTGCAGATTGTCTGCTGGCATCCAGTTCTTTTCCTTTAATTTAGGGGACTCCGCGACATTCATGCTGCTCAAGACGCCATCTGAAAACACGACCTGGCTTCCCCGCGGGTCTTCCCTCGGCCATGAACGCGGGCCGAGTGGAGCCTCGGGGTCGAAGACGATCGGCCTGTTTTTTGCCACTCTTTGTAACCGCTGTCAGTTTGGGATTCCAGAGAATTGTGACAATCCCCCATGGAGGAGGAATAGCCCCAGTTGCCCGTCTTTCGAATCTTCACACGTGTCGCTGGAAATGGCCATTGAAATCCAGACGAGTTGTCAGTAGAGTGGCTTCCCGATTTTGGGTATGTGGTTTACCTGGACCTGGATGACTAGACTCATGTGTATGGAAAAAACCGGCAAGAGAGGCGGCGAGGTGTCCCTCATCATGGCATGGGCAATTCTCTGGGTCGCACTGGCCGTGGGCTCATTCGGCTGCGCGAAGAAATATAAAGTGTCCATGACTGAGATCGAGTACCAGAGGGCGCTGGCCGGCAAGAGGCCCGTGCCCGAGTCCACCTTGATGGTGAACGGCGAAGAGATCACGGTTGAAGATATTCTGGCGACCCCGACTCGTTTCAGAACCGCATCTGGGGGTTCCGCCGCACTGGGCGATGTGCTCTCGCCTGTCGCTCGCGCGAACCCACCAGGACGTTTTACCGAATTGGCTCGTCCTCAGGTCAAGAGTGTCGTAGAGAACAAGGTCAGTGAGGCAATCCTCCTCCAGTTGGCGAGAACGGGCGCTCAATCGGACAAGCTTGAGGAGGCACTGGCGGCGGCGGAAGAGCAGGAGTGGCGTAAGTTTTTGATCAAGCATGAAGGAGATGAGGCCAAAGCGGATGAGACGCTGCGCGAGCGGGGGATGACACGTGACCAGTATAAAGCGCTCCAAAAGCGGAGCATCCTGAGCCAGGTACACATTCAGGCCCAGACCTCAAGCAAGCGACCCATCACGCATTTGGAACTGGTTGATTATTATGCTAAGATGAAAGACGAGCGTTTCGTGGTTCTCCCCAGGATCCAATTCAAGCTCATCGAGATTGGGGTGGACAAATTAGAGGGCTTGGATCCCGGTTCCGACCCTCTGGAAGAGGCGCGGCGCCTGGCGAATGACATTGCCCAAAAGCTCCGCGCCGGTGCCGATTTTGCGACCTTGGCCCGTACCCATTCGCATGGCCTTTTCATAGAGCAGGGCGGGCAGTGGCCGGAACGGTCACCCGACTCCTTTGTCGCGCCTTATGATCGACTGATTGAGGCTGCGGCCACCGCCAGTGAGGGTGACATCGTGGGTCCGGTGGAAGTGCCCGGCCGTTTCTTCGTCATGAAGCTCGATCGTCGGCAGCAGAAGGGGTATCGCCCGCTGGCCGATGTGCAGGGGGCGATCGAAAATGAAATCCGTAAGGACCGCTATGCGGTGGCCGTCGAGAAACTGACCGCAGACATTGCCGCCCATGCGGCGGCGGGACCCACGGGAGAGTATATTGACCGTTGCATGGAAGAAGCGTATCGCATGTACAATGAAGAGTAGGTATGTTCCATCACCAGGCCCCTCGAGAGTGAGTGTATGGGAGGATCGGTCCGTACGCTTACCCGGGTTGGTTCATAGGATCGGCCCATGCAGATGATCGCCCACGGCATCGACCTGGTGGACTGCAAACGCATCGAAGCCATACTGACGCGACACGGCGACCACTTCCTGGCGCGGGTCTACACACCCGCGGAGCAGCAGAGTGCCGGTCGGGGTCGCAACCGCACGCAGCGTCTGGCCGCGCGTTTCGCCGCCAAAGAAGCGGTCTTGAAACTCATTGGCACGGGCCTGCGGGGAAGGATGGCCTTCACCGACGTGGAAGTGGTCAATGACGCCCTGGGCAAACCTGAGGTGCGCGTCTTTGGTGAAGTGCGGCGGCGCGTGCAGGCCATGGGGATCGAACAGATCAGTATCAGCATCACTCACGCCGCGGACTTGGCCATTGCCTCAGTGGTGGCCCTAACGAACGCTCATGAAGACAAATGAATTCGATTGCATTGTGATTGGGGCGGGCCATGCGGGGGCCGAGGCGGCGCATGCCGCGGCACGGCTGGGATTGGCGACGGCCTTGATCACCCTCAGCAAGTCGACCGTGGCCCAGATGAGCTGCAACCCCGCCATTGGCGGACTGGCCAAGGGACAGATTGTGAGGGAGATTGACGCCCTGGGCGGACTGATGGGATTGGCGATCGATGCCACCGGTATCCAGTTTCGCATTCTCAATCGATCCAAGGGGCCGGCCGTCCAGTCGCCACGGGCCCAGGCCGACAAGTACCAATATGCCCGCTGGATCGCGGAGGCACTGGCGAATACGCCGGGCCTGACCTTGGTCGAGGGTATGGTTCGAGACATTCTGGTCGAAGACGAGCGCGTGACGGGCGTGCTCTTGGAAGATGGAACCTACTACCGGGCGCCCGCCGTCGTGACGACCACGGGGACCTTTCTCAAGGCGGTCATGCATGTGGGGACCGATCAGGCGCCGGGCGGTCGCCTGAACCAGCCGGCGAGCAACCACCTGTCGGACTGCCTGAGACGTCTGGGGTTGAAGGTGTCGCGATTCAAGACGGGCACCCCTCCCCGGCTCGACGGCGCCACCGTCGACTATGACCGGCTAGAAGTCCAGCATGGCGACCCCGATCCGCTGCCTTTCTCCTTCGTGAACGATAGGATCGCCCGGCCCCAGATTCCCTGTTGGGTGACGTATACGAACGAAAGGATTCACCAGTTGTTGCGCGAGAATCTGGCGCGGGCGCCGATTTACTCGGGCCAGATTACCGCCGTCGGACCCCGCCACTGTCCCAGCATTGAAGCCAAGATCGTACGTTTTTCAGACAAAGACCGGCATCAGGTCTATTTGGAGCCGGAGGATGAGGCCGTCTCCACGATATACTGCAACGGGATCAGCACCTCTTTCCCGAAGGATGTCCAAGAGCGCATGATCGCCATGCTGCCGGGCACCGAAGGGGCGCGGATCGTCCACTATGCCTATGCCATCGAATACGACTACTGTCCTGCCCTGCAACTGAAACGCACCCTCGAGACCAAAAAGATCGATGGACTGTTCCTGGCCGGCCAGATCAATGGGACCAGCGGCTATGAAGAGGCCGCCGGGCAGGGCCTCTGGGCCGGCATCAACGTGGCGCAGAAGCTTGCGGGACGGGATCCCTTCATTCTGGCACGGTCGGATGGCTATCTGGGCGTACTCGTTGACGATATCCTGACTCGCGAGATCAATGAACCCTACCGCATGTTCACCTCGCGTGCCGAGTATCGCCTGAGCCTCCGTTCGGATAATGCCGATCGCAGGCTGACCCCCATCGGCCGCGAGATCGGCCTGGTGGACGATCATCGCTGGGAACGCTTTCAACAGAAACTCACAGACATCACGGCCCTCAAGGCGTATTTGACCGAGACGCGTTCCCAGGGAGTGAGTCTATGGGACCATTTGCGGCGTCCGCAAAGTCCCTTGGCAGGGCGGCTCGGCGAGGATCCGTTTGTGCAGGACCGGCAGTTGCGCTTGGAAGTCCAGCAAGCCACGATCATCGAAGCGAAGTATGAGGGCTATTTGGTCAAGCAGGATCGTCTAATTGCCAATCTCAAGACCTTGGATCGCCAAAGGATCCCGGGTGGGCTGGACTATGAAAAGATCGAGCACCTGCGGGGCGAAGGCCGGGAGAAGCTCTCCACATTCCAGCCCGAAACCCTGGGGCAGGCCTCCCGTATTGGCGGTATCACGCCGGCAGACATTACCGTGCTTCAAGTGCACCTGAAGAAGGTCCGGGGGATGCAGGGGCAAGTTGTCAGTAATCGGTAATCAGTAATCAGTGGCTGTCGCCCATTGTCCCAAGGACTCACAGACCTACAGACCAAAAGACCTACTGTTCCACGGCCCTACCAACCCACTAATCTACCGCCCATTGCTTTTCACAGGACGTCAGCGACTTTCTCCGAGTAAGGTCTCCGAGTAAGTTGTCTCCGAATAAGGGAGTGTCCCTTACTTCCCCTCCTTACTTCCCCTCCTTACTTCCCCTCTATGTGACTCTCTTTACCCTGGACAACCCGGACGAACGCCACTTGCCTTGACCCCTTCTTGCCTCTAACTAGCAGACTGTGGCAACCACGAACTTAAGTTCTTAAGGGTCGACCCCAGCCCTTCGCCTCTTAGGCCCTGAGCATCCGGATGTAGGAACCAGCCTCAACAACCT
>JADFMM010000362.1 GCA_022563885.1 Planctomycetota bacterium
TAGGCGTCGGTGAAGCGCATGCCTTGCGTGGCCAGACGATCGATGTTCGGGGTCTCCAGTAGAGCGTTGCCCTGGCAGTGGAGATCGGTCCAGCCCAGATCGTCGATCATGATGAACAAGATATTTGGCGGACGCTGGGTTGCCTCGGCCTGGGCACGCGCCGACCCCAACATGCAGAGGCCGATCACCGGCATTGCGAAGAACATCCACAGGGTGGGACGTACGAATTGTATATTCATAGTTTAGCTCCACGGTGAATAACATGGATAAACCTATGGACGACGCTTACAATACGTTTTGGCCGGAATTCCACAAGGAGAAATCTATTCGCACGGGTCCAAAGGTGAAAGGCAAAAGATTATGAAACAGCAGACGCAACTCACGAGACGCAAATTTGTTGGTGGCATGGCGACCTCCGTCGCAGCCTTTTCTATTGTGCCCTCCCATGTACTGGGAGCCAATCCCCCCAGCAGTAAACTCAATATCGCCGTGATCGGCAGTGGCGGACGGGGCCGTGCCAATATCAATGGCTGCAGGAGCGAAAACATCGTGGCCCTCTGCGATGTGGACGACATACGGGCGGCACGCAGCTTTGAAGAGTACCCCAAGGCCAAGCGGTACAAAGATTTTCGCATCATGATGGATGACATGGACAAATCCATCGATGCGGTCATCGTGGCCACCCCGGATCACACGCATGCGGTGGCCGCCATGAGGGCGATCAAAATGGGCAAACATGTCTACTGCGAAAAGCCCCTGGCCCATTCGCTCGGCGAGGTGCGTCGACTCACCGAAGCCGCACGCCAGCAGGGAGTGCAGACCCAGATGGGCAATCAGGGCCACTCCTCCGAACAGATCCGTCGGGTCTGCGAGTGGATCTGGGATGGTGCCATCGGTGACATTCGCGAGGTCCACACGTGGAGCAGCCGCCCCTCGGGGGGCGCGGCCTTTGCCGTCAATATGAAGCGACCGACGGACAGGCCTCCGGTCCCCGAAGGATTGGATTGGGACCTCTGGCTGGGGCCCGCTCAGTATCGACCCTATCATCCGGCCTATCTTCCCTTCAAGTGGCGGGGTTGGCTCGACTTCGGCAGCGGTGCCCTGGGAGACATGGGCTGTCACATCTTGGATCCGACCGTTTGGGCCATGAAGCTCGACCAGGTAGATACCATTGCGATAGAGGCAACGACCACACACTTTGACGAAGAGATCATGAACGAGACCTTTGCCGTGGCCTCGATTGTTCGCTTCGAGTTCCCGGCACGCGGCAGCATGCCTCCTCTCAAGCTCACCTGGTCGGATGGACGGCTGCGCCCCCCACGTCCGGATGACATGGAACTCAAACGCTACTACCGTAGTGAAGGGGCTATCTTCATGGGCGAAAAGGGCAATATTTTGCATGGTTCTCACGGTGCCAGCGGTGCCCGGATTGTCCCGGAAACCAAAATGAAGGCCTATGAGGCCAACCTTCCCCCGAAATCGCTACCCCGTTCCCAGGGTCATCACAAGGATTGGATTCTGGCCTGCAAGGGCGGCAAACCGGCCAGCGCCAATTGGGACTTTGGCGGTCCGCTGACGGAACTGACCCTGCTGGGCATGCTCGCCATGCGGCGCCAGAATCGCAAGCTGATCTGGGACGTCAAGACCATGCGAATTACCAACGATGAAGAGGCCAATAAGTACGTAGACCCCGCCTACCGGCAGGGATGGACGCTCTGATAGCATAAGGCTCACGGCGTCTAAGAAAACATACAAGGTGCAGACGGCGGCCTGCTATCCCCGCATGAAGCTGACCGGTAAGGCGGTTATTGACTATTCCAATGCCAGCCTCATGGGCATCTGTTTCGACATTCGCAAGAAGAAATGGGATGAAAAGCTGGCGGATGAAATAGGGATTGATCTGGACAAACTGCCGGATGTCTATCCTTGTCCGGAGGTGATTGGGGAGGTGACCCGTGACGCTGCCGAAGAAACGGGTCTGGCGGCCGGAACATCGGTCGTTGCCGCCACCGTCGACGCCAACGCCGCCTGGCTGGCCATGGGAATGATTGAGGATGGCGATAACTCGTCACCATGGGGACCGCGGGTGTCCTCGGGATATGCCATGAGAAGCCTGAATTCACCAAGAACATGATCACGATTATTCATACGGCTGGCTGTGAGAAGACCTACACGACGCTAATGGCCTTGGTATTATGCGGTGCCCTCATTCGCTATTTCCGAGACAATTTGGGTCAGCTCGAGACGGATATTGCAGCAAAAGTTGGCATCAGCGAATACGATGTTCTGAATCTCGAAGCGGAAAAATCCCCACCGGGTTCCGATGGATTGATCGTGTTACCTTATTCATTTCAATCTCCTAGCAATTCGCTGCTGACGATATACAAGTTTGAGGGACCAGGTCCCACCCAGAACAATCGGCTCTGAAAAAGGCTCGCGATGGCCTTGAGACGGGGCTTATGATGGGGCTCTCCCTTGTGAGATGAACCGCGATGATGTCCGCCGCCGCGGGCGCCGCTGAACTCCGGAATCGGCAGCATCGACGTTGTCAAGAACCAAGGGTAGTGCCGGTTCCCATAGGTTTTTCAGCGGAATCTGTTTCCAGGGTCGACTTTCCGCTCTCCGGCCGGGCCGATTCAGTTTGATGGAATTGGAGGCTTTAAGGCTGGGTCAACATCTGCGCCAGACGCCATCGCTTCGAAATACCGTCCTTCAGAATCGCAAAGGCGTTGTAAACTGCGACGGCCTTTGGTATTCGCTTCGAGTCCCACAAACTGCAAGCCTAAGCATAGATGCTCGCCGTCAGCCGTCGGTAGGATCCCTATGATCAGGGCGACAAAGTTGATTGGCATCTCACAAACCACAGGGGAAAACCGCAAGATGATGGACTGCCCTTTGCGAAAGATTGGCTCTTGCCTGCTGTCGATCACTGCCTGTGCACCGCCTTCTGAGACATCAGCGAGTGTACATTGCCAACTTTCGTGGGATACTGTCTCTAGATGGTCACTATCCGAAGAGCGACACCAAAGTAGAGCTGCTGTTCTTAGCGATTTGGTTAGGTTAAAGCGAACGCAACGTCTTCTTTCATGTGTTTTATCTCGATCCTGATTTACCAGAGCGATGCTACGGCCTTGTGGCGGATTGGCAGATGGTTCTTTGCTAATCTTTACGTCCCAATCGGTCCCGATGAATCGCCCCATCTTGTGTGTCTTGAAGACGCTCCTTATCGCAGGATTGGTGTTGCAGAAGCCCACACGTCGAGTAGATCTGGCCAGAGTTTGGTGCAATTCTACCAGCAGGCAGAACGATGTCAGACTTATTGTCTGGATATCAGTGAAATCCACGACAATGTCGAACCCAATATCATTCACGGCGATTTGAATGACTCTATCGAGTTCTTCGTTTATCTGCGGTTCCGGAGGCAGTCTGACAATGACAGTGTGCTCTGACCACGCTTGTTCGCCCACTTCGTTACACCCATATTTGGCCCTCCCCCACGTCTATGCTTACCGCCTAATCATAGGAATTCGGAAAAAGGGCGAGCCTCCTTAACTAGGAATTCGGAAAAAGGGCGAGATGCCTAAACGACCCGGTCCGGGTGGTTTGCGAATTATTCTCGGTAGCGAAGGCCTGGGGGCCAAGATGACGCCACCAGCCATGTCCCCGACACACAGACCCCGCGCCGGGCGCGCGCCTGTTGCACTGTAGCCAGTGATCTTCGGGAACAAGCTCTGGACGAAGCGTAGGGTTTATCTTGCAAGGCCATCATGTCGTTGCCGACGAGAACGCAAGTAAAAAGAATCCTGGCACCTGCCGGTCTGCCGGTCTCAAGGACGCAATCCAGGCCAAAGACGTACCGATTTTCACCTTAGCGAGATTGTCCGATGTTCATCGTGTCAGTATACACGAATACCTTAGCGGCAAGACAGCACTCACCGGCCGAAAGCTAAGGGCGCACGGTAAAATAACTTTACCATTTCTCATCTCATTATTACGTCAGCAGCAATGGCCAAGGTTGGTGTTCTGGACCGCTACAGCGAACACAGGAAATGTTCTGTTCGGGAACACCTAGGGGAATTCCGAGACAGCCTGATTGCTATGGGTAACACGACGAAATACGCCACCTTGTGTACCGCCGAGCCTGAACCATTCTTGGCGCGTGTCGGTTTGTCTTCATGGGTGATATCAGCGGGGCCATGGTCCAGAGTTTTCTTGCGGACGTTCGCAGGCAGGGACTCGCCATTCAGAGCAAAAATCACTATCTCCTAGCAATCAGGCAATTCACTCGATGGCTGGCAGCTGATGGTCGAACCGACAACAACCCAGTTGCTCTGACTCTGGATGTAGACGCCCATGTCGGTCTTCACGATGAACGGGCTGCCATCGAGAGCCGGCCCGGTCTTCCCGATGCGCAGAAAAACAGGGCGCAAGCGCTGCGGACGGGGACAGATGATGAGCCCGTTGAAGTATCACGACCCTGACACCTCAGCTGACACTTTTTTTGACACTTACCCCTGACTCTGATAGATCACGGGTATCACCGTGTGGCAGTCTTGAACAAGGACACGACGAAAACAGTGGTAGTCAGAAGTCCTTAGGCAATGAGCGGTTAGGCACGGAATGGGCCCCATTGGCATTGGATGACATGGGAAGAAATCGACAGGCGGCGGTCGGATTCGAACCGACGAATAACGGTTTTGCAAACCGTCGCCTTAGGCCACTTGGCTACGCCGCCACAAAAGGATCGGAAAGTGTATAAGAGGCCTTGGGTGATTGCAAGAGTAATAGCCTTTGTGTGTTTATAGGTTTAGAGGCGTTATGGTAGGCGCTTGAAAACCGTCCTGGGGCTAGCGAATCGAGGGTAGGACCGGATGAATAGGGTGTGGAGAGGCTCTCTGCTCTGACGGGTGGGGGCTCTCGCGGTGGCCTAGGATGCTTCCTCGTCCGGTGGGTCGGTCTTCGCGGTGGAGTCTTTTTCCTCGGTGGAGTCTTTTTCCTCGGCGGCGGCTTTTTCCTTGGCGGCGGCTTTTTCTCGCTGGATAGCGTCGTAGATCTCCCTACGGTGCACAGGAATGCTCTTCGGCGCCGTGATCCCCAATCGTACCTTGTCGCCGCGAACGTCGACGATG
>JADFMM010000363.1 GCA_022563885.1 Planctomycetota bacterium
GCGTGATCGTTTGAGTGAAACCGGAAGCGTAGCAGGCCAACTTTGATGATTGCTTGGGATTCTTTCTCTGCTGCTATCGCAGCTAGGCATGACCCAAGGGAGCCGCTGTTTTCGCGATTAAGGAACGGCCAAAGACGGCCTGAAGATGAGATGGTGAATCGGTAAGATTTTGTTGTGCGGGTCCATACTTGATTTGTGTTGATTCCGGGCTTATGATCCGTTCATGGCCGTACAATCAAAACTCCTATCAGGTCATAGGCCGCGTTCGAGTAGGCGTGGCCGGTTCCATGGAATCACTCATTTTTTTGGGAGCACCTGACATGAAATATTCCGCACGAGTCGCTCAAATCCTAGAACTGGTTTCAAAACTGATTTTGCAGCGACACGACAGAGCCCTGGAGCCACAAATCGTAAAACAAGTCTCAGGAGATCGAGCGAGAAGTCTATGGGCAAGGCCGGAGGTGGAAAGGGCTCGGAGGCGTACTGAAGTACGTCGAGAACCCTTTTCGCCGACAACGCAGTCCCATGGACTTCGCAGCCGATCGCAGCCGAAAGGAGTTTTGAAATCAGTTCTCGTCACGCTGGTCCTCTCCTGCGGCACGGCAAGTTCCGTGATGGCTCAGGGACCTGTTGATGCCGAACAGACCTTCGTTTCGATGCTCACGAATGCGACGCTTGAGGGAACTTGGGCGCCCGTCCAACAGGGGCGGCTCGGCGATGAGCACGGTGGGGACAGCTATCGCATCGCTCGTGTGGAGAAGTCTCCTGAAGGAAAGTGGTCAGTATTCTATGTGTTCACGATGCGCGATCGCACGGTCGAGTTCCCCATTCCCATCGATGTGAAATTCGCCGGCGACGCCGCTGTTATGATCCTGGACAATGTCCGTGCCGGACGCGGGAACGCGAATTGGTCGGCCCGTGTCATGTTCCACGAAGATGTTTATGTCGGCCGTTGGTGGGAGACGGGCAATCCTGAACATGGCGGCACGATCGCTGGTACGGTCGTTCGCGATGGAGAAGACGGGCAGCCGGAAGCCACCGCGGCGACTGACGATTCAAACAAGCTTTACGAACTTCGGATTTACACGACCAACGATGGCAAGCTGCCGGCCCTGCATACGCGTTTTCGCGATCACACCATGCGATTGTTCGAGAAGCATGGCATGGAGAACATCGTCTACTGGTCGGTGGCTGAAGCGGCGCGCGGCGAAGCGGAGATCGCAGGCAATCAACTCGTCTACATCATCGCTCACAAGAATGAGGCAGTCCGCGAAGCTTCGTGGAATGCGTTCGTGAATGATCCCCAATGGCAGAGGGTGGCCGCCGAGTCGGAGAGGGACGGGAAGATCCTCGCGGAACCGCCTCGTTCGATTCTCATGAAGGCCACGGACTTCTCGGAAGTGATCAAACCCAACAGGGATTCTGACGCGGCGCCGAGACTGTTTGAACTAAGACAGTACAACGACGGGCCCGATCGCGTGCCAGGCACCGTTGACCGTTTCGCTTCGGGCGAGAAAAACTTGTTCACGAAGCACGGCATGGAAACCGTGAGCTTTTGGCGGGCAACGGACGACAGTGCGTTCATCTATCTGCTCGCGCACAAGGACCGCGAGACGGCACGCGAATCGTGGCAGGGCTTCTTTCCGGACTTCCGTCAGTTCATGGAAGAGTATCGGTCGCGAACGCGTGCGCAGGCGACTCAGTCGGGCCAGCAGCGGCGGCGTGGCGGTGGATCCGAGGTTCGTTACCTCGTACCGACCGATTACTCACCGTTGAAATAAGGCACTCTAACAAAACCGTCGTGTCGGCCCGAGGTCGAGCTAAGCGGCCCTCTGCAAGGCGGCCGAAACAGGCGATGTGAGCATCGTCGATGCAGGCCAACGCCGCAGGGGGTCGCTGCAGCCGACCGAAGCCAGCAGGGTTTTGTTAGAGTGCCTAAGACCCGCGCGATGCCCCAACCTGTGTGAGTCTGATTGCATGTGTACTGGGAGGGCTTGCTCAAGCGGCATCTGACTTGGGGCAAGTGAAGGGAAAGCATTGCCGGAGAAACTAGCATCCGAGGCCTGGCCCTTTATGGCCCCTTGCTATTGCTGCTACGATTATAGGAAAGTACTGATCATGAAAAACCTTAGGGATCGGCAAGAAATAAGTTGGACAATTTGGGGTCCAAGTGTGCCTCATATTTGGTCGCGCCCGATTGAGCAAAACCACAGGCGTAGCCGTTCTACGTCGCGGATTTCGCGATTGAGAAGCGATCAAAGATGGGGTGCAATTGGGCATTCAAAAGTCCAAGTTATTTCTTGCCGGTCCCTTACTGTCTCGTTTGTGTTCATCAACATGCTGTTCCTATTGGGGTGCGGAGAATTGTCAAATTCCAAATCACACATCATGACGATAAATGACCCACATTCTTTTGCCCGACCTGAGATCTGTTCCATAACGCATTTGGATTGGAAGGCCAAGATCCATTTTGGTCGAAAGGTCATCAGTGCCACTGCAACCTTTACGATCGAAACCTCTGATTCTGCCTCAGAGCTCATACTGGATACCAAAGATCTGAAAGTGCATTCAGTTGAGAATGGCAACAACGAGAGCCTCAACTTCAAAATGGGAGAAGACATACCGCATCTCGGCCGCCCATTGACCATTGAGATTACAGGGGCAACCAAGCGGGTCGTAATCGAATATGAGACATCACCGGAGGCAGAGGCCCTGCAATGGTTGGTTCCCGCGCAGACGGCCGACAAGACCTCACCTTTCCTCTTCACACAATCTCAGGCCATTTTGGCTCGATCGTGGCTGCCGATTCAGGATTCACCCGGTGTCAGATTTACCTATCGGGCTGAGGTGTCCGTCCCTCAGGGCTTGCTGGCGCTCATGAGTGCCGCTAATCCTACGACAACGAATAATACGGGCATCTATCAATTCGAAATGAAACAACCCATTCCTGCTTACCTCATGGCGCTGGCAGTGGGCAGATTAGAATTTGCCTCTCTGGGACCAAGAAGCGGTGTTTATGCCGAACCCTCTATGCTGCAAAAGTCCGCACATGAGTTCGAGGATTTGGAAGAGATGATAAGCTCCGCAGAAACTCTGTATGGGCCCTATCAGTGGGATAGATATGACCTGATTGTATTACCCCCGAGCTTCCCCTTTGGCGGCATGGAAAACCCCAGACTGACCTTTGTTACGCCAACGATATTGGCAGGTGATAAATCACTCACCTCTCTGGTGGCGCATGAACTGGCACACAGCTGGTCCGGCAACTTAGTGACCAATGCGACCTGGGATGACTTTTGGCTCAATGAGGGGTTTACGGTCTACTTTGAAAATCGCATCATGGAAGCGGTCTATGGCCGGGAATACTCTGAAATGCTGGCACTGCTGGCCTTGCAGGACTTAAAAACTGAGATAGAAGACCTTATCAAATCTGGCAAGGAAGCGGACACTCATCTCAAACTAAACCTAAGCGGAAGAAATCCGGACGACGGCATGACGGCCATTGCCTATGACAAAGGATACTTCTTCCTGCGACTGTTGGAGGAGCGCGTTGGGCGGGCGCGCTTTGATGATTTCCTAAAGGGTTATTTTGCTAAGAATGCCTTCAAAGTGATGACAACGGAAACCTTTATCGACCAACTGAAAAGAGATTTGATCGAGGCTTCCCACCTGGACATCGGTGATGACCTTTTGCATGCCTGGATCTATGGACCGGGCCTGCCCGACAATTGCCCTTTACCCGTTTCGGGTAAATTTGAGAATGTCGATTTGGCAATCACTGACTGGCTGAAAAATGCCAGCAAAAGCAATCTTGAAAAGGAATTTAACTCATCAAGCTGGAGCACACACGAATGGTTGCGATTTATTCGGCAGCTTCCAGACACCTTAGGCGCCCAACGCATGGCCAGCCTCGACAGCGCCTTTGGCTTCACCGTTTCTGGTAACAGTGAAATATTCGCTGCCTGGGCAGTACATGTCATTGCCAATGACTATAAGCCCGCCTATGATCACCTGGAAGCCTTCTTAATCAACACCGGAAGAAGGAAGTTTTTGATGCCACTCTATACTGAGCTCATCAAAACCGAAGAAGGCAAACAGATGGCCAAGGCCATCTATCAAAAAGCCCGGCCCAATTATCATTACGTATCCAGCAGCTCGATTGACGCGCTGCTCGACATAAAGTGACTTAGAGCACCTAACAAGATGACTCTACATGCAAACGGCTTGTTTTGCGTGTGGGCAGACCTTTCCCTTTTACCTTCAGATTGGCAACTCCTGGATGCTTCGACGGACATGGTAGACCGCTAAGAACGTCTGGGCCATAAGTGGGTCATTCAAGGGGAAGGAGCCGGTGATAATCTGCGGTTTGTCAGCGGTCGTCAGTGTCACCGAATGCCGTTCGGTCAGTTCTCTGGCAAAGTCTGGGATGGACAGGGTCGTGCGTTTTTTGATTTGTGATTTGTTGAGGATTTGAAAGTAACCTACCGAGCCTGGGGCATTGTGTGACTGCAATTTGTGGGCAAGGCTTCCCATGGTCGTGCGGGGGTTGATTTCGCAAACGGGCTTAAGCCTGATGCGGCCATCTGGGTCGCGATAGACGAAGGCGTCGACGCCTAAGGGGCCGCTGAATCTTGCGGCTTCTAGCTGCGAAGCGAGGTTTGCCGTAAGGACTTCTTCATACCATTGGTAGACTCGCGGTCGGTTGTTGATGGGGGTCATGAGAAAACGTTTCACCGCTTGGTCGATCCCTTTGCAGAAGCCGTTGGTGAGGATGCCGCGAAACTGGCCGCGGGTGTTGTTGATCAGTGTCATGTAGGCCAAGGGCTTCAGATTGCCGTTGCCTCGTTCGTACTGAACCGAGAAGTCGTAGATCCTTTCCAACCAGGGCTCAACCAGGACTTCCCCTTGTTGCTGCCATGTTTCAGTCAGCCAGGTTTGCAGCGCAGGGGGTATGGCTTCATCAGGCAACATCAAGCGATTGCCATGCGCGGACGTACCAAAGGGTGCCTTGCAGACAATCGTTCGGTAGCCGGTGCCGGCCCATTGGTCGCAGAGGGCTGTGAGTTCGCTGAGGTTCCTGGCAGATTGGCCATACACCTCCGCGGGTGCCAGCCAGTCCTCTCCGG
>JADFMM010000364.1 GCA_022563885.1 Planctomycetota bacterium
CCGCTCCTATCCGGGTAAGGGGGCCGCTTGGCAGGGACATAGGGGTTTTCTTTGATTTCCTCCAGCATGTGCGCGATGGCCGCGTCGAGTTGGGGGTCACCGCCGTCGACCATGAGGGCAGGATCATCGATGACTTCGATGTCAGGGTCGACGCCGTGCCCCTCCATGGTGAGCGTACCATCCGTTTCATAGAAGGTGATGAAGGGGACCGTGATGCGGCCACCGTCGATGAAGGGAGGATTCTTGGCGATACCGATGACGCCTCCCCAGGTTCGCGTGCCGATCAGCTTGCCCAGTTTGGCCTTGCGAAAGAGATAAGGGAAGATATCGCCGCCAGAGCCCGCCTCCCCGTTGATGAGCATGCACTTGGGACCCTGGTGACTGAAGGTGGGGACGCGCCAGTCATTCTCGTATCGTTCGAAGATGCGCATATAGATGGGACGATTCAAGAGCTCGACAAAACGGTCCGCGATATTGCCGCCGCCATTCCAGCGCTCATCGATGATGAGGGCGGCCCGGTCCATCTGTCCATAGAACTGTCGGAATAGCTCACGTTGCCCCCGACGACCCGTGTCCGGCACGTGGATATAGCCGACCAGGCCCTCTGTTTTCTCGGCAACATAGCTTCGGTTTTGCTCGACCCAGTGCCGGTAGCGGAGTTCCCGCTCGGAACTGAGGAGGGTGACGACGACATCCACGGCCTTGTCTGGATCGGGCGTGGCCCCAACCCTCAGGGGCACCGTCTGACCCGCCAATCCTTCGAAGGCCGCCCACGGCGCTTTCGAGGCATCCACGGGTAAGGCATTGACCCTGAAGAGGTAGTTGCACTGCGCCCGCTCGTTGGGATCCAGACTGTGCAAGGGAGAACGGGCATCCGTGTCCCAGACCCCTCCTTCGTACACCTTGGCGATACGGTAATAACCCTGTTCCAAAGTGAAATCGACACCCAGGTAGCCAATCCTCTCACGGGGCCCCTGTTCGACGCCCCCATTGCGATAGTAGGTGTGGCCCGCATTGACCTCGCTGATCATCTCGGCAATGACATAGCCCACGTCCCTGCGGGAGACACAGTCGGCCAACATGCTCTGATACTGTTGACGAATCCCCGGCCAATCGACTCGGTGCATGTGCGGGTCATAGAAGAAGTCTCGCATGAAACGCCAGCTGTCGTCAAATATCTGCTGCCACTCCTCACGCGGTTCCACCACCGCCTGCATGGGGGCAGTCTTGATGACCTTGTCCAGCTTCTGGCTTGGCTTACTCTCTATGACGCCCGTCTTGTCGTCGACACGCACCAGCAGCTTCTTGCCGTCCGGTGTCATCTGGACGAAGCTGACTTTCTTGAGGACGGTCTTCTCCTCCGGTTTCTCTGCGTTGGGGTCGAAGACTTGCAGGTGGGTCTCCTCACCCTGACGGAGGTAGATCAGGTGGTTCTTATCATTCACCTGTAGATAGCGGAACCGCCCTCGTTTGACCGGTAGCCTAAAGGCGCGGCGCTCCATGTCGTTGACGTCGATGATGACTGGCTTGGCTTTGTCGTCTTCCCCCTCTTTGGCCTTGCCCTTCTTCTCGTCTCCATTCTCCGGCGTCTCAGTCACCTGGTTGGGATCGACCTCGTGGGGATCTTCGCCTTCCTCTGCGTCATCCGAGTCCACCTCGGGAGGCTCCTCTTCATCACTCTCGGCCTTGAAGGGGTTGGACACCTCCTTGCGCAGAGGGATCGCGTGGAGCAGCGAACTGTCGCGGTAGACAAACATCAGCCCTCCATCCGAATACTGCGGATCCGATATCTCCCGCTGGCTGAAGAAATAAAGGAAATCGCCCTTCCGGTCGAAAGTTGGCAGTAAATCTACAAACATGCCCTGCGTCACCTGTACCAACGAATCGGTGACGACATTATAGAGCATGACGACATCCATATTGTGGGCATTGGGCTTGGTGTAGGTCAACCACTGCGAATCGCCGGACCAGCGAAAGGCGCGGGGCACACCCGTACGCCAGCCACTAATGTCGACGCGGTCGAAGAGACGCAGCGAATGGTCGTTCATGTCAAAGAGATAGAAGCGGTCCTCATGATCGGTGATCACCATCCACTGGGAGTCCGGTGACCAGACGGGTTGGTAGCGATAACCGGCGCCCATCTCGGTCACCGTTTCAGGCGTACCCGTCCCGTCGGCTGCCTGCATCACCAGCTCATTCTCACCGGACGCGTCCGAGAAATACGTGATCCACTTTCCATCCGGGCTCCAGGAAGGCTCCCGTTCTGCCGTGCCGCTGGTGCGGGTCAGATTCCGAGGTGTGCCCTCCTGCGCCGGCAGAGACCAGATGTCCCCACGCGCCTGAACCAGGACGCGTTTGGCCTGTGGAGAGAGATACCAGTCTGTCACTCGGCCACTGACATCTCTGCGAATGGGTCGCAACTGGGGACGCGCCCCGGGAACCGAAATGGTCACGGGCGAGGCCTGCTCTTGGACCAGATTCAGCAGATAGAGGCGGCCGTTGTTCTCGAAGATGATCTCTCCCTGCCCCTGAGGCCCCGGGCCGTTGGAAGGCCACTTCACATCATAAATCTTGAAGTGGGTGACCTGTGCCCGTGTCTCGCTCTCCAGATCGTAGCGCCAGATGTTGAGCCGATGCGCCGGGCCGGCATCGGAAAGATAGTAAACCTGCTTGCCCTGCCACATGGGTAGGGTGTCGGTCCCCTCCCAATCCGTAATCTTCTTGGAGGTATGCTCGGTCAAATGAAACAGCCAGATATCCGCGGCCAAACCGCCCCGATATCTCTTCCAGGTGCGAAAGTCCCGGTTGCGGGGCGTATAGGCCAACCACTGCCCATCCCCCGATATCACACCGTATCCCCCATAGGGCACCGGCAGACGCTCGGGCAGACCGCCGGCCTGAGGCACGGTGAAGAGCTGCGTGTGTCGGCCCAGCCCCCCCAGACCGCTCATGGCGAAAACCAACTGATCGTCAAAAGTCCAGTCGCAGAGCCGTTCTCCGCTGGTATGAAAGGTCACACGCCGAGGGATCCCTCCCTCAACAGGCACCGTGTAAATGTCATTGTTGCCGTCGTAGTTGCCGCTAAAGGCAATGGTGCGCCCATCGGGGCTGAAGCGAGGAAAGGACTCCCCACCCGGCGGGCTGGCCAGCGGAGACGCGATGCCACCGCCCCGCGGGGCGACCCAGATATCGTCTGCATAGACGAAAGTGATATGGGTCGCACTCACGTCGGGATAACGCATCATGCCCCCATGGGGCTCGATGGCCGCCGCCGAGACAGAGCCGTCTAGACGCAGCAACGCCACGACGGCGAAGAGCAAGGAAAACTTCGATAAACGGGTGATCATCAATGGCCTCCAACTGCTATGCTTCTTGTTGTCATCCCCAAACTCCATGCTATAACCATTTTACTGCAGTTTGTTTCGCCTTGCAATGAGTTGGCGTAGGACCGTAGTCATTGATCAGTGATTACTGCTTGAGGGAACCCTTGTTGGATAGTATCGGTCGAACGCCTGTTTCCCTTTGACAGCAATGCAGGCCCCTGGCCGCGAATCTCAGGTCCTGGTATACTGCGGCCCGAAAAAAACTCTATCAAAATCAGGAGACCGTGCCCCATGAAAAAGAAGCAACGCATCTTGCCGATCGCTCTTATCGCCGCATTCTCTATTGGGTGGGGAAATGGTTTATACGCCCCTCCTTCCGCCGCTCAAGCGGCGGAACCCGGCAACACGGACCTAGAGCGTTTCCTGCCCAACAACGGAAACAGTGTCTACCCGGCCGTTGGACTCCTGCGCAAATGGCCCCCCAAGGGGCCCAAGGAGCTGTGGCGGACAGAGATCGGTTGGGGTAAGAGTGCCGTAGTAGAGGCCAATGGCCTCGCCTTCACCGCCACGCAAACCGACAAGAAGCAGTGGGCCCTCGCCCTTGATCCCTCCACCGGCGCGATCCGCTGGAAACGAGAACTCTACCCCAAGGAGAACCGTCATTTTGCCCGAGGTCCCGTCACCTCACCGGTCGTCGATGGTAACCGCGTCTACTTCGTCGCCTACGCCACCGACAAAGATGTCTGGGACATGCACTGTCCCCTCGTCTGTTTCAACATGGAAGGGTCGGAACTCTGGCGGCTCAATGAAACGCTATGGGCCACCGAGGCGTCTACGCCCCTCATCGTAGGCGACACGCTCTTCCTGGGCACCGACAACCCCGACCGCGTCGTGGCAGCCGCCTTGGACAAACACACCGGGGCGATCCGCTGGACCACCCGGTCAGGCGGAGACCACAAGAAAGAGCTGGCCGCGCCCTCTTCTGTGACCTACCAAGTCGTAGAGGGCATCCCGCAGATCATCCTCGCCACCTATGGAACGCGCGAGATCATAGGCCTGCACGCAGACAGCGGGACCATCATGTGGCGCTACGCCTATCCCGCCAAGTTCAGCGTCGGACTGGTCAGTTCACCCGTAGCGATCGGATCCCGGCTCTTTCTCTGCGCAGGAGAAGGCTCCGGCAAGAATTTCTCCACCTGCCTGCAGATGCGGGCCGTCGACGGCAAATTGACCTATGAGGAACTCTACTTCAGCACAGAGCTACAGACCAACAACTACAATACCGTGGCCATCTACCAGGACGCCGTCTTCGGCTTCGGTGGTCTCGGCGCCGCCGGCTTCCTGCACTGCACCAATCTCAGCGACGGCCGCCTCCTGTGGAAAGAGGAAACCAAGGACTGGTCCAAGGATCAACAACTGATCATCGCGGACGGGCTGCTCTTTGCCCTGACCAGGCAAGAGGACCTGGTCCTGGCGATCGCCAGCCGCGACGGCTACCAGGAAATCAGTCGAGTGTCACTCAACATGGAATTGGGTCGTCCCCAACAACCCACCATCGCCAACGGTCGGCTCTACATCCGGGGAAACAGGGAAGTAGCATGTTTCCAGATCGTGCCCTAACCTCCCTTCCTCTGGCAAGATGGGCAACCAGAACTCGCTAATCCTAGGCCAAACCAATCGCCGAAATACTCCCCGTCCTCCATAGCAGCTTGATGCGAAGGAGGAATGACCGATTACTGATTACTGATTACTGATTACTGATTACTGTTCACTGATT
>JADFMM010000111.1 GCA_022563885.1 Planctomycetota bacterium
TTTGGGGTCCAAGTGTGCCTCATATTGGGTCGCGCCCGATTGAGCGAAACCACAGGCGTAGCTGTTCTACGTCGCGGATTTCGCGATTGAGAAGCGATCAAAGATGGGGTGCAATTGGGCATTCAAAAGTCCAAGTTATTTCTTGCCGCTCCCTTAACACCGGTCCCAGGGACGGTGAAGTCGCCAACCCCTTGCCGTTCAACTCTTTTCTCCGGCATACACAGCAGCGCTTCCAGAACCAGTGCCAGCGCCATCGCCAGGAGGAATAGGCGCCAGATCTCACTGGCCAGGGAGGAGGGGTCTCCGACGGCATCATCGATCCGCTGATACGACAGTCCATCGAACAGTTCATCCACCGTCGCGACCGGCACACCATGGGAACGGTCTTCGGCCAGGCTGCGATTCAATGCTATCCAGTAGTCTCCGTCCCGGTAGACCCCGGCGTGCAATTCTCGTTGCGAAACGCCGGGACCGTCTTCCGCGGGCGCCACTGGCTCCCACTGGCTGCGGTCAGCGAGCACACCCGGCCCCGCGTCACGTTGCGAAGCGGCGGCCATTGAGCGACACCCTTCGGCCAAGGCCCGCTGCAGCATCACATAAAACACCACGCCGTCACGTGCGAGAGACGAAAACTGTGCCGTGGGCAGCGTAGCGCAGAAATAAACGCCACCACGATCGGTCGCCGCACGCACCAGCAAAGGCCGGTCGTCCCCCAGCCTGGCGAGTGCTGTTCCGGGATTCTCCGCTGGGAGGCTCTCGATAGCACAGTACCGGTAGGTTCGCAGTTCGTTCACGGGCAAGGCATCCCCACTGCCCACATGGGCCAGCAGATCGGCATCGCTCCGCCACCACGATACCTTGGACTGTTCCTGTCCGGGCTGTTGCCAAGCGCCCCAACGCGTCGCGAACAACGACCCGCCGTGGCTTTTTTGACTGGGCGGAAAGAACAGAACCACTCGACCGGAGTCGACGAAATGCTCGATCTGCTCTGCCACGAGGCCGTCGGGCAACGTCGTCTGCCAGATCAACAACCCCGTGCTTTCCCAATCGATCTCGCCCACACGCGCCGGTGGAATGACGTCGGCACGGTGCTGGAGACCCGGCTCCGTGGGAATGGCAAGCCCCAGACGAAAGGCTTCGCCTACCCTGGCGTCATCCGTGACCACGACGGCTTTTCGAACCGGCGGCTCGGAAAAGACGAAGTAAAACCGATTGTCCAGCGGATTCGAGTCGCCCGGCAAGGCAACCGATCCCCATCCTGCACGGAGCTTGCCGTCGATGGGAATGCGGTGTCCCGCGAATAAGGTACCCTGCGGACTCAGTTCCACCTCGATCACGGAACGGACCCCGTTAACCTCGAACTCCACCGGTACGCGCCGCCCAAGCCCATTCGTTTGGACCGTCCGGCCCTCAACGCCAATCAGCAGATCGAGCACCAACTCGGCCCGATTGCCGTTCTGTCGCCGTTTGACATTGGTCACGCGTATCGATACGTTGTTCGAAGGTCGATCTGCGTAGGAAAGCAGGAAATGGTGCACACCCTTCAACTGAGCAAATTGCTCGCGAATCACTGCCCACCGACCGCTGCCGGTATCCCAATCGTTTTCGTTCAAGTCCGAGCAAATCCAGATGTCGGCGCGCCCCGATTCGTTCGCCTTGAGATAGGCCAGGGCTTTTTCGAGCATCCCCGGAATATCCGCGCTGGTGGAGGTCGCACCGGTGCTGGGCAGGCCAAGCAGGGCCTGTGGTGATTCTATGGACTGCGCCTCGCCGCTGGCGCTATCAATGAGCACCAATTGGCTGCCGACATCGTGTTTTTCCAGGAGTTCAGCCAGCTTCTTGAGGGCCGTGGACCTTTTTGACTCACCGGTCTGAATATCCTGCGCCTCCATGCTGAGCGAGCGGTCCAGAAGAATGAGTGTCGCATCGGGTTGAGACATCCCCACGCCGCTCAACCATCCACTCACCAGCGGACGGCTAAGCGCAAAAATAAGCGTCCCGACAGCCGCCATGCGCAGCAGCATGATCAGGACGTAGCGCAGGCGTGCCATGCCCTTGCTCATACGCTGCGCACTGACCAGGAACATCATCGCCGCCCACGGAACGGTGCGGTGCCGATGCTGATTGATCAGGTGAATCAGTATCGGCAGCGCCATCAAGGGCAGTGCCGCCAAGATCAGGGGTTGCAGGAAGCTCATCGATGTTGTGTCCTCGTCGCGTGGCTGCCTTCTTTTTGACTTTTTCGTCCCACCAGGAAACGAGCGAGAATATCGTCCACCGAATCAGGCAAATTCACACGGTGATAATCGACCGCCGCATCGCGCATCACCGTTTTCAGGTCGGCGAGATAGCCGGCGATCGCCTTGCGATATTGCCTGCCCACCAGGTTTGGGTCGGTCATGATGGGAGCGCCGCCTTCCATGTCCAAAAACCGCGTGGGCCGGTCAAAATCAAAATCGACTTCACTCTGATCCAATAAATGGAATACCGCGACATCGTGCTTGCGAAAACGCAAATGTTGAAAGCAACTGTTTAGCGTGTCGGGTTCGATGTACAGATCGGACACCACGACGACCAGCGCCCGCTGCCCGATGCTTTCGGCGGCCTTATGTAAAGAGTCGGCCAGCCCCGTTTCGCCCTCGGCTTTCATCTCGGTCAGTTTGTCGAGCACCACGCGCAGGTGCGTTGCGTTCCGCTTGGGCCGAATCTCGGTGTGAAAGTCTGTGCCGGCACAGTACAGTCCTACCGCATCACCCTGGTGTGACGTCAGATAGGCCAGGGTCCCGGCGAGCGATTTCAGGATGTCGAGTTTGGAAACACCGTCGACCGTGAAATTCAACGACCCGCTGGTATCGACGATCAAGCAGAGGCGTAGATTGGTATCGGCCTCGAATTCCTTGATGTAATAACGGTCCGATCGCCCCCAGGCCCGCCAGTCCATGCGCCGTATATCGTCGCCGGGAACGTATTTGCGGTACTCGGCAAACTCCAGGCTCGAGCCGCGGATCGGGCTGCGGTGACGGCCCGAGACGTTGCCGAGCATGGGAACGCGTGCGTGCAATCCCAGGCCGGCAAGACGCGCCAGGACCTTGGGGTCAATGAAAGCGTGTTGGCTGTGGGTGTTGTCGGACATTGCTGGTTTACCCTTCCTTCACCAGCTCATCGACCAGGCGACGAACGATCTGTTGGCTGTTGATCCCCTCCGATTCGGCGCCGAAAGAGGTGATCACTCGATGCATCAAGACCGGCTTGGCCAACGCGACCACATCTTCCAAACGCACCATGTAGCTACCGAGTAACGCGGCGCGGGACTTGGCTCCCAGAATCAGGTATTGCACGGCCCGCGGGCCCGCCCCCCAGTTGACCAATGGCTTGATCCATTGGGGCGCTTCCTGGTCGGAGGGTCGTGTACGCCGCACCAGATGCGCCGCGAACTCGTAGATGTGCTCCGGTACGGGAACGCGTCGTACCAGTTCCTGGAAGGCCCGAACCCGCGGGCCATCGATGACGTGTTTTAGTTCGGGCATGCGCAAGCCCGTGGTCGTACGAGCGATTTCGATTTCCTCTTGGAGTGAAGGATACTCGACTTCGATCATGAACATGAAACGATCGAGTTGTGCCTCGGGCAGGGGGTAGGTGCCTTCCTGCTCGATTGGATTTTGGGTGGCCAGCACGAAGAAGGGTTCCTCCAGCGTGTAGGTCCGACCGACCACGGTCACCTGGTGTTCCTGCATGGCTTCGAGCGTCGCCGCCTGCGTCTTGGAGGGGGCGCGGTTGATCTCGTCGGCCAGCACGATATTGGCAAATATCGGGCCCTTGGCGAACTCAAACTCACGGCGTCCCGTACCGGACTCCTGCAGAATGTCCGTGCCGGTGATGTCCATGGGCATCAGGTCCGGTGTGAATTGAATTCGGCTGAAGCCCAAGTCCATGGTTTCGGATAAACACCGGATCAGCAGCGTCTTGGCCAGGCCGGGAACCCCCATCAACAGCGCATGGCCCTGGGCGAACAGGCAGATGGCAAGCTGTTCGATCACCGCCTGCTGGCCCACAATGACCTTGCCCAACTCCGCGCACATCTGCTGATAGTCCTGCCTCAATTCATCAATCGCGGCCACATCGTCGGCATGCATCGGGTCGGTGATTTCTGTGTTTGTCATAATTCAATGTTTCCTAGATCAAATTTCATCATTCTCAAATCCTTCGAAATTCATCATTCGTTAATCGATATTCCTAAGTCTTTCTGGATTTCGAACGCCGAAAACCGATGAACGATGGCTAATCAGGCGCCAGCAACTCCACGCCGGTGATCTCCAGGGTCTCTTCCTGGCCAAGAACGTGCCTGTTTGTGGATTGTCCTGCTGAACCATGTGTCGAAGCACCTGTGTCGCGCTTTGCGTCTGTTCCCGCCTATTGCCTCGGCTCTGACGGCCGCCGCGCTGTGCCCTCTGGCGTTCCGGACGGGCGACCAGCTCTCTGTCGATCTGCGCGTCCAGCATCTTGGTCCTTTCCACGGGAGAGGCCTGGGAGTATCTCTTGTGCTGCTCGACCCTTGTGCCGCGGCCTTTTCCCCGATCTCACCCCACTTGGCTTCAGCTTCCTCGTCGGTCATCTTGCCGGCTTTCATCGCCGCCTTGAGCCGCCTGCCGATTGCATCAAGGTTGGCTTGTCGTTATCGCCTCACTCACGCCAGGGGCGTCCATCGTTCCCAATCGCTTCGCGGCGATGTCCCATTTCCATGTGCTTCTTGATCTCAACCCACTTGGCTTTCGCCTCTTCTTCGGTCAGCTCGCCGGCTTTCACCGCCGCCTTGATCTTTCTGCCAATGGCGCCGTAATCAGGCTGCTTGTCCGGGTCTTCCGTGTCCCTTCCTTGGCTAACGCGCTTCTTGTAGGCCGCGAGCCTTTCGCCGGCTTGCTCGCGCGTCATCTTTCCGGCTTCGACGGCGTCCTCGATTCGCAGCCTGATGGCATCCCAATCCGAGCGTTCGTTGCCACGCTTGGACATCTTCTGGGTCATCGCCGTCCGACGTTTCGCGCGATCGGACATCGTCTGGCTCATCTCCATCCGACGTTTCGCGCCCTCGATCATCTTCCTGGCGTCCTCTCTCGATATCTTGCCCGCGACGACCGCCTTCCTCAGCTCGGCCACGGTACGCGTGTAGTCCTCCCTGGTGATGTGCTTCGAAGCGCCCTCGCCTCGATCGACCATCGTCTCGCGCATCGCCTTGCGCATCGCTTGGATGCGGGCTCGGGCATTCTCTCCCGAGATCCTGCCTTCGGCGACCCCCTTGCGGAGCTCGACCTCGGCGCGGGCGAACTCCTCACGGGTGATGTGCCGATGCTCACCACCGCGCTGGCGCCGGCCGGCGGCCATTCTTTCCTTGATCCCTTTCTCGGCGGCCTCTGTCTTGATCGCTGACATCTTGGCGTGCGCTTGCTCTTCGGTTAACTTGCCCTTCTTGACCATGGCCTGCAGCTTCTTCCAGGCGCTTTCCAGCTTGGTATCGCTCTTGCTCTTGGGTGCCTCCTTCTTGAGCGCAGCCATCATGGCATCGGCATGTTGCTGGGTAATCTCGCCTTTCCTCACAGACTTCTTCAGCCGCTTGCCAACGGCTCCGTAGTCCTGTGCGGATGCCATGCCAAGGGGAAGCACGACCATCGCGCATAGCAGGACACACGCCCGCAACCAGCGTGAGTTTGATCGCTTTGGCTCATGTGATAGAATCATTTTAGATCTCCTTTCAAGCATTCCGCCGCTGTCGATTTCCATTGCCATGGCCGGGGGGCGGAGCACCGGGCGAGCGAGGAACTCCACCGCTGATAACAGCGAGTTCGCATAGGATTTGGGTTTAGGATTCAAGCACGACATCACCAGGTGCGCCAAAAACCAGCAGCCAGAGCATGTGGGCGAGCTGAGGGCGTTTGGCCTTTGCGCCCGCGATCATCGCCACGATGGCCAGGGCGAGCGCAAGACACGCATTGCTCAGCGCCATCTGAAAGAAGAGATCCGTCATGTTGGGTCTCCCTCGTTTACCTGCCCGTCAAGGATAACCCGGATGCGGTTAATCTCGTCACGAGATATCTTCTTTTCCGCAACAAGATGCGTAATCAAGGGTGCAAACGAACCTGCAGTCAGTTTGTCGGCGAGGGATTCCAATTGCTGCCCCGCGTAGGTTTGGCGTGAGATTGCCGCAGAGAACAGATGCACGGACAGACTGCGGTCGCGCGCAACATACCCCTTGTCTTCCAGACGCTGCAAGAGTCTCTGAACCGTCCCGTGCTGGGCCTTGGTCGCATCTGGATAGAGTTGCTCACGAATGTGGCGAGCCGTCAAGCGATCGCTCTGCCAGAGCAGGTTCATGATCGCCAATTCCGCGTTGGCCAATGGGGCTCGATTCACTCGGGTCATCCTCAAAGACTCGATCCATACTACGATAGACCGTCGTAGTTATACGACACAATGTCGTAGTATACAGAGTTGCTTGCAGTATGTTCACCTAAAACCAGATGAAATCCTGTGAGCTATTCTAAGGGGACTCAAGTGCCGATTAAGTAGCAGTCGTTTCTAAGGAACTTAGTTCATGCTAAGGGCTGGCCCAAAGCTAGGCGCCCCCTTAGGGGCTGGCTCCAAGGCTGCCCGATTCCGTGCCACTCAATCCCAATTCTTCCGCCTTGCCCTGCATAGCGGTGAGCGTGTGTTGAATCAAGTCGTCTAAGTCCACTTCCAGCATCTCGGCGCCCTGTTGGATAATCTCGCGACTTACCCCTGCAGCAAAGGCTGTGTTCTTCCACTTTTTCTTGACGGACTTGAGCTTCACGTCACGCACACTCTTGCTGGGACGCACCAAAGCCACGGCAGAAATCAGCCCGGTCAATTCGTCCACGGCATAGAGCGTTTTTTCCAAGCGCGTTTGCGGTTCAATGTCCGTGCAGATCCCCCATCCGTGGGACTGTACTGCCCGAATTAGATCTTGCGACCATCCCTCATCACGTAGGATCTCTGCGCTCCTGTAACAGTGCTGGTCCGGAAACTGCTCGTAGTCCAGGTCGTGTACCAGTCCTACGACTTCCCAGGTATCAGCATCCTCGCCCCAAAATTCGGCAAAGTGGCGCATGGTCACCGCCACGGCCAGGCCATGTTTGATCAAGCTTTGATTCTGATTATACTTTTTCAGTAAAGCGAGAGACTGCTGATAGGAGGGTCGATCCTGGGCCATGGGCAAACTCCTTTCGTAATAGTCCTTTTCTGGAGAGGCTATTCATTCCCACTTGGGCCAAGACGAATTCCTACAGCGCAAAAACATGCCACAGATGTTACACATTTTTGGGCCTTAGGGGTACGATTAAGAGTCGCTAACAAAATGATCGTCACACCGCCTGTCGTTCCTGCCTCGCGGCAGGGTACGGCAGGCACATGATCGCGAGAAATGACGCCTGGCCGAGATGGCTGACTCAGGCGATTGGAATTCTTTGACAGGGTGATATACTACGGGTCGTTATGGTGGATTCGGGCATTTTCGATAGTTGGAGATTGAGGTGAGAATGAATACCCTCAAACGCCTTACAACCTCGTTTCGGAGAGCGTTACCCCCAGAGTCTGGATTTCAGGATCAGAATCAGGACGCTCTCCCGGACCAGCATCCCACTGCGGCCCGCATGAGAGACGCCGAGAGAGACGTCCGATGGATGCCTCTACCTGCCAGCGCACCGCCATGTCGATGGATTGCTCTTTTGTTGGCTGTTATAGTGCTGCTGCTTCCAGTGCTGACCTTTGCGCAAGAGCCAGACGCCCAGTTACGTCTGAATGTCCTGTTTATTGCTGTCGACGACCTACGCCCGGAACTCGGCATCTATGGTCGCCCCGTCCACTCACCCCATATCGACCGACTGGCCCGGTCGGGAACGGTGTTCGAAAAGGCTTACTGCCAACAGGCACTTTGCATGCCTTCCCGGGCATCGCTCCTGACAGGCCGCCGTCCCGACACAACCAAAGTGTACGCCTTCCAGCGAGACTTTCGTGATGCATTACCCGATGTCGTGACGCTGCCGCAGTATTTCAAGGCACATGGTTTTCACACTCAGGCGTTCGGAAAGATCTTTCATAAGGATGATCCTGCCTCATGGAGTGAAGCGCTTCGACCTTCGACGAAGGCAAGGTACCATACTCAGCAAGGGAAAGATGTGCTGCGTTATATTAAGGAAGATTTTCGAAGAATCCAATTCACTTGGCACCTTGGTGAGGGCATCACCAAAACAAAGAGGATGGGGGGATTGCCGTGGGAAGCACCAGCAGTCGAGGACGACGCGTTGCGTGACGGTGACAACACCAACCGGGCTATTGCCACACTCAAAAGGTTAAAGGACAAACCCTTCTTTCTTGCAGTCGGTTACCACAAACCGCATCTCCCATTCATTGCACCCAAGAAGTACTTTGATTTATACGATCACGATCGGATCCCCATCGCCCCCAACCCCACTCCACCGGACGACGTTCCCCAATGTGCGCTCTACAACTGGAATGACATGCGTCACTATTACGGCGTGCCCAAAGTCGGCCCTGTTTCCGATGCGATGGCGCGGAATCTCATTCACGCCTACTTTGCCTGCGTAAGCTATATCGATGCTCAGGTGGGACGCCTGCTAGACGCATTGGACGCCCTCGGACTGAAAGACAATACGGTCATCATTCTCTGGGGTGACCATGGCTGGCAGCTCGGTGAACACGGCATGTGGGACAAACATTCCAATTTTGAAACCTCGACGCATGTCCCCATGATCCTGCATGTGCCGGGACAAACGCCCGGCAGAACCCAGGCCCTGGTCGAATTCGTCGATATCTACCCGACACTGGCTGAACTCTGTGGGTTGCCAGCACCCATGGGCGTTGAAGGCGACAGCTTTGCTCCCCTCCTGCAGAATCCAGCCCACCCCTGGAAATCGGCTGCCTTTAGCCAATATCCTCGCGTCATACCGGGCTATGGCCGCGGGATGGGCCATTCTATCCGCACGCAACACTATCGGTTCACGGAGTGGACGGTCGAAGGGACAGACTTCAAGGCCTACGAACTCTACGACCACACGCTAGACCCCGGCGAAAACGTCAACGTCGTGAACGACCCAAAGTACGCGGCCAGGGGGGCAGAATTGAAGAGACAGCTCCACGCCGGGTGGAAAAAAGCCAGACCGATATTCTAAGGCTTTGTCGGTAAACTCCATCGTTGGCCCGAGAGCGAGCGTTTTTTCGCCTGACAAAGACGGCGAAGCAGGCGATGTTGGTTTTATCGTCGATGCAGCCGGATGCAGTCAGACGGAAAATAAGCCGCTCGAAGCCAGAGCGAGTTTTCTGACAGAGCCTAGAAGCCAAGTGATCCCTTAGCTTTTCAACGACTCAGCTCCCTGGTGACAACGTCTAACATCTCGGGCAGTTTAAATGTCTCTGCGACTATCTTGCCATCGGGTCCTACTAGATAGCTGACCACATTGCTTTCCATTTGATATTGCCATAAGGGGGTCGCATCTTCCGAGACAATTTGAATCCAGGGAATCTGATGATGCGCTGTGAACGCTCGAACGATTTCGCGCGGCTTGCCGCCCGTCAGGCCCACAATGACGAGCCGTTCGTCATCCTTGAACACATCAGCGAGGCGTTTTAGTGCTGACACATCATCGACGGTATCCGGGCGAATAAGTTGCCAGAAGTGAAGCAGAACATATTTCCCCTGGAAGACCTTGAGGTCCACGGCTTGCCCCTCAATGTCCGTCGCGTGGAAGGTCGGTGCCACTCGACCTACTGCTGCGCGTCGTAAATGCTGTTCTTGTAGTTGAATTGCCCCCAGGTCGAAGGCCTCGTCACTTCGCCCATTCTCCATGGTGGGAATGTCAAAGTCTAGTGTTCCAGAGGCCAAGACGTCTGGCTGCCTGACGTTAAAACTGTTATATGGTTTTCGGGAGTAAGACACGGACAAGGTATAGGCTCCCTCAATGACATCCTCCACACGAAAGGTCCCATCCTCGGCCACGACCAAGGGGTAACTCATTGCCTTGATGGGTGCCTGCGACGTTTCAGCCCGATCGGTCAGGCTTTGTCTCCACGCTTCAATCCACTGCCGCTGTTCATCGTAAGACATCTGAACAATCTCTGTCGGATACGCCGGCTTCCTCACCGGCGTCGCGGTGGTTTGCGAACGGATCCTAAGGCCATGCAGCCCCCATCCCCATCTTCCCGGCATGTCTAAGCCAAGCGGCAAGACAAAGCGGCCCACAACAGGGCAGCCGGTGCCGCCAAGCGCAACAACGCCTGTATCCCCCGGGGCGACCTCGATTACCTGAGTCTGTGCCATGCCTGGAAAAAGAGTGTCGGTCCGAATCACCTGAGACACGTGCAGGCTACCCGGAAAGACGGTGTCACACTTGAAATAGCCAGATGAATCAGTCTCCGTACTGGCGGTCCAAAAGATCTGTGGATTCCCCTGATCGTGGCCACTAGCAGGTTTCACTGAAATCTCCTCCTCCATGCCAGGCCTGCTGCCAAGGTAAAGCGTTCCCTCGACCCGGGCCCAGGGCTTCAATTGAAGCACCTTTGAGGCCAAGAAATCCGCCGCTTCCATGACGGCATAGCCTTGCTCATGGACCGCTACAATCCTGTACGCCTGCTCGGGCATCTCCAATGAGAACCGACCGTCGGACTGTGTCGACGCGGCAAAAGAGCGTGTTTGTATCCGCTCGATTCTTCCGTTTTCGATAGACAGATGGCTGTCTGTGGTCGTCAGGGCCACGTCAATCCCCGCCGTCACCGAACCGTCAGGCAGCAGCACGAGTCCCTGTAGGCCGACACCTTCCTGGAATGGGTTTAGTACAAAGTCAATGCGAACCAGCTCCTCGCCTGGCAATAGGACTCTGGACGTCACCGGCACATAGTTGCGGGCTTCGACTCTTAGCACGTGTCCATACTCACTCGGCATGCTAGTGATCTTCTCAAACTCCGGCTCCCGATGGGCGCTAGTGTCTCCTCTATTCCAATAGGGCCGTCCTCCATCCTGACGTGCCGCGGCCAGTATCACAGTATAATCGCTTGCGGGTTCGTTCGTGTCCGCATAGGTCACCGTTCCCATGACCTTCAGCGGTCGTCTCATCACAATCGTATGCTCGGAGGCCCCCGCGGTCATGGCATAGTTTCGAATCCACATATACCCCTTTTTTCCCATGGCAAACTGCACCTCATCGGCAGGAGCGCCTTTCCAGACGAACACCCCCTGCTTATTCGTGTTGCGCCTCCACTTGAGCGTCTGATGCCCACGCCAGGAACTGGCGGAAATCCAGGCACCCCTTATCGGCACATTATTGGTATCGACAATCCGTCCTCTAATTTCGTGTGCATGTTTCAAACTGAATAGGAACTCCTCCATGCCCTGTGCAGGCCAACGAGACTGCATATCGGGACCAAACCCCTTTGCCTGAACGGTCAAGATCGCCTCAGTCCCAGGTTCGATTTGCCAAAACTCAAAATACCCCTCCGCGTTTGTTCGGGTCTTCGGATAGTGACTCGACGACGCGCTCGATCCCATTGCCACCGAAGCCCCCGCGATCGCTTCGTTGTCTTGATCGAAAACCCATCCCACCACATGGATCCCCTTTCCCATCACCATGACGCTCGTCTGAGCGCGCAATGCCTCCATGTTGGGTATTTCCCTGAGGCCGTAGACCTTGTCATTGATGTAGTCCGCATGATCTAGGCGTATCGCAAACTCTTCCAGCGTTTTCGGCATGATGTCGCAATGCCAATGACCATTGGCGTCCGTAATGACCTCATGGTCCCGCAGGGCCACCAACTCGTGGTACGGGTTGCTGTACACACGCAGGAAGACGGACGCCCCCTCGATAGGGTCCCCCTGCTCATTCTGAATCAGTCCACCGATCAAGGTCCCCTGCTCGACGCGCATGCTCAGCCGCTTGGGAATCACTTCCAACTCACCCCTGTCAAACGTCACCACGGTCGGGACCCGGCCCTCTGCCCTAGCGCTAATTTTAAGCGTGTCAGGTTTCATCCCCCCAAACAAGATTTGAAATTGTCCCGCTTCATTGGTCACCTCTGTCTGTTTCTTATTATTCAGGCGAATTTCCAGTTCAACACCTGAAAGAGGATAGCCGCTATCCTTGTCCACCACGGTGAGATTGAGACAGTTGTCGCAGGGGGGGAAAGAACTCGGCACGGGGAAGATCACGGCCTTCCCGGTTTCCGTAGGAATCATGGTAGTGTCTTCGACCGAATCCGTCGCCACGTCAGGCCGACCGACATTGACAGTTCCCCCTGTTGCTGTCCCAGTTTCCGTCTCTAAAGACGTCTCTTGCGCAATTGATGTCGTCGTGTTCTGAACGAGATCGGACTCCAAGGTGACCGTGGCAGTCTGACGAGATGTCTCCATGGGATCAGACGATTTCCGACTTTGGATGGTATACGTCGCCCCAGCGAGTACGGCAATCCCGGCCGCCACTGCCACTACTTTAGCGGTCAAGCTGGAGAGACCGACTGCCCAGACCCCCGCCCCAGTCGCCACAGCGGTCACTGCCCCTTTCATCGTCACCCCGGCGAGCGACGCGACCACAGCCCCGGTAAAGGCCTTACCCGGCTTGCTCTGCGCCAAGTTCCTTTCCACCATCGCCGCCACTTGATCCTTAAGCATGGCACGGGCCCGAGCGATCCGCTGTCGGGTTGCATTCTCGGAGAGATCCACAAGCTGGGCCACCTCCCGACTTGACTTGTCCTCCCTGTAAAAGAGAATCAAGGCTAGGCGGTACTTCTCCGGCATGGCATCGATCGCCTGATTCATCACGGCCCGCTCTTCCTCTTGAATGGCCAGCTCCACGGGCTCAGTCCGCGACGGACCGGGGGCAATATCATGCTCTAGGGGAAACGCGTGTTCGATGACATCCCGCTGTGCGCTACGACGCCAATTCTGAACCACATTGCGGGCGATCTGACAAAGCCAAGACTTGAATTTCGTCAGATCCCGGAGTTGCCGCAGATTCTTCCAAGCAAGAATGAAGGTCTCCTGGGCAAGTTCCTCGCTCTTCCCAAGATTTCCCGTCGACGCAAAGGTCATCCCGCAGACAAGTGACTGATAGCGACCTACGATCCATTCGAAACTCTCGCCGGAGCCGCTCAAGCATCGTTTCAAAACTTCAATTTCATTCTCATTCACTGCATGTCGCATCTGTTTCTAGCCTCCCAGGAATCGACTCTATTGGCTGCTCGTCTTACTAGAAACAGGTTTTCGGCATGCGCGACAAGAATTCCCAAAAAAATGCGCTAGGAGCCTGTCGGAGAATTCCGACGTCGGCCCGAGAGCGAGCAATTTTTTCGCCTGGCAAAGACGGCGAAGGAGGCGATGTTGGTTTTATCGTCGATGCAGCCAGGCGGAAAAAGGGCCGCTCGAAGCCAGATCGAATTGTCTGACAGGCTCCTTGGCCCCAGGACCAGGCTATTCGGAGGTCAATGCCACCGTTGCAATTCCACGATGTTACCCTCCGGATCCGCCATGTAGATTAGGGTGAGGCGTCCCGCGCCGGGAATATCGATGGTGACCTCTTTTCCATAGTCCTCACCGCCGCAGTCGAGGACCTGCTGCCGCACACCTGCGAAATCATCCACTTCAAACGCAATATGGGCGAAACCGGGCCGGTTGATGGCGGGGTGGGGCGAAGGTAGTTGCTGATCGAAATGGAATATCTCGATGGTGGGACCGTTTTCGCCATGGCCGGGGACTCGGAGGTGTTGCCCAACGATGCGGACGTCCGTCAGGCCGGTGAGGTCGTCAGTGTGTTTTCCGCGGTGATCGCGCTGCGAACTAACAGGCTCGCAATCAAAAACATCGACGTAGAAGTTCATCAACCGCTTCCAATCCTTCGCGATGATATTGACGTGGGCATATCGGATTGTGGATTTGTTCGTCCTCATTGCGATACCAGTCTAACTAGAGTTGCGCCAATTGAAAGAATCCAAAGCAATACTCGTTGTCGTCACGTCTTTCTTCTTCACTGAGAGTGCCTATCAGAATGAATCATCGCACCGAAAACGAGCATTTCTGCGTCTGACAAGGAAGGCGAAGCAGGCCGTCCGAGGACGGTCGATGGAGCCTGACGCCCTCCAGACGGAGAACAAGCCGTTTGCATGCAGAGTCATTTTGCGTAGGGGCTCTTAGCCAAACGCAACCAAGAAGACTCCGATGATGGCCGTGATAATGGCTGCGAGACGCAGCACGGTAATCCTCTCTTTGAGAAAAAACGCGGCGAACAAAAAGACAAATACATTGCTGCTCTGGTTCAGGGCCGAGGCTATAGAAGCCTGCGTGTATTTCATGCCACCAATCCATGCGATCATGGCGACATAGCCACCTAAGAAAGAGCCGGCCAGCGTGTACTTCCAAGTGCCGGCTATGAGCAGAGTTTCCAAAATCGCTTTTTTTCGTTCATGACAGAGAAGCAGCACATACAGACCTATGCTTCCACTGATGAGACGGATTTCCGTGGCCCACAACAGGGGTGATCGATCGAGCAAGGGCTTTATCATGACAATGCTTACCGCCATCATGGCCATGGCCAGGGCGCCCCAAATCGAACCCCAAACCAGGTCCTGCCGCTTGATCATGCCATTTCCCTTTCGGCTGGTCACCGTCAAGACAGCGGAGATGATGAGAAATACGCCAATGACCTGTAACCCACCCAATTGCTCCCCAATAAACAACACGGAGAGCAAGATGACAAAGGGACTGTACAGGCAATCGACGATTGCTGACAGCCCGGCGCCTAACAGGTTCAAGCTCTTGAAAAACAGGGTATCCGCTAACGTAATCCCAATAACACCGCTAAATAAGAGCAGGCCGTAGTCCTGTGCTGGAGCCGAATAGTAAAGCGTTTCACCCCCAACCAAGAGGGTGGGAATCAACAATGCCGTGGCCAGTGTGCTCTTAAAGGTGTTTAGCGCGAGCGGGTGAACGGACTCGCCGCTCTTCTTGAAGAGTATGACCGAAAAGGCCCAAACCACCGCGGCTGCCAACGCAAATAGTTCCCCGAGATATGTAATCGTGATCTCCTACGGCCGGAAAAAAGGGTTCAGCATGGTCCGACCTAATAGCCCCTTAATCGAGCTCCTTTTGACAGAGCCTAGCAGGCCACAGTCCCGGCAGAAACTTATGGTACAGCAGGTACCGCCAGGTGGCCCAGTCATAGGCGCCGTCGCCCCCCACATGCTAGGCGTAACCGTTTACCGATCATTTCGAGCAGGGATGAACCGCAGAATATCGAACAAGGAAAACCGCGGCTTCCGTGGCTCAAATTTCGCTGCGATAGCAGCATTATTGAGATCGCCACGAATGTCCAACGGTGAAGTTGATGTGGCTCACTCACCACCCTTCGACATTCTGCGGTTCAAACCACCCTTGCCATTACTTCTCAGTCCCGTGCCACGTGAACGGTTGCTCCTAGGCTTTGTCTACCCGTTTGGCCGGCCCCGAGCCGATGCGCTTATTGTAGGGACAAGCAGGCGGAAGGCAAATGTGAAACCCGAAGAAGGGCCCGGCGTGAGGGCCGGGCTCGCAACGCTCGACGATTCCGATTGCGACCATGGGGGCGTGGGTGTTCCTTGCCGTGCGCTAGTCTGAGGACACTATTTATTGCCGATCGCTCGTTTTAGGTGCTACGATTCATTTGATAGGCACTCAAAGACTTGAAACCCTGCTCTGGCAGCTTATAGTTATTTTGAGTCCAGCTCTTATTGGCTCTAGTACAGGAGTAGAGCTGCGTTTGTATTGTTGTTGAAGCGTGTTGAAGCAGCAGACAGGTGTATAGGAAAGGTCATGACAGTAATGGGTCTCATTGACCCTAGCGATATGGGATTTGCACTGACGCACGAGCATGTATCGGTGGATTTCATTGGTGCCGATCAGGTCAGCAAAGATCGTTATAGTGAAGATGCTGCGTTCAAAAAGATCTTGCCCTACTTGCAGCAGGCAGAGGCGTTGGGGGGCGAGACGTTTGTAGAGTGCACGCCCTCTTATCTCGGCAAAGATGCGGCATTGGTGAAACGATTGTCTAAGGCAACGGGGCTGCATATGCTGACGAATACGGGGTATTACGGTGCCGCCAATGACAAATTTGTGCCCGCACATGCTTATGACGAAAGCGAGGATGAGCTGTCGGATCGGTGGGTGATGGAGTGGGAGAAGGGGATCGATGGGACGAGTGTACGCCCGGGCTTTATAAAGATCGGCGTGGATCGAGAGTCGCTTTCTGAGATTGATGAAAAGTAGGTGCGTGCTGCGGCCCGCACGCATTTGCGAAGCGGCTTGACCATCATGTCGCACACGGGGTTTGCCATTTCTGCACTAGAAGAAATTGCCGTATTGCATGAAGAAGGTGTGCATGCAATGGCCTGGATTTGGACGCATGCACAAAATGAAAAAGACAACGATAAGGGATCGGCAAGAAATAACTTGGACAATTTGGGGTTCAAGTGTGCCCTATATTGGGTCGCGCCCGATTGAGCGAAACCACAGGCGTAGCTGTTCTACTGCGAGGATTTTGCGATTGAGAAGCGATCAAAGATGGGGTGCAATTGGGCATTCAAAAGTCCAAGTTATTTCTTGCCGGTCCCTAAGCAAGCCCTCCTCGGCAACCCCCCTTGTTAACCCATAATAATTGCGACATGCTGACCGGTAGTACTCTTGGCCCTGCACCGAGTACAGTGAATGCGGTAACTGGGACTGTTTAAGCGATGGCTGGTACGCATGGTATCGGTGACTTGCAATGCATCAGAGAGGCTGCATCAGCTGCAGCAGGGTCAGACATCAAGCTAGTAGTTAAAGTCGACTCTCCAGACCATATCTTATTTCTTAAGGGCTGCCTCCGAAAGGCTCCCACCGCAGGCGCCTCTCAACTCCGGAGTCGGCCGCATCGATGTTGTCAAGAACGAAGGGTATTGCCGGTTTCCATAGGTTCTTCAGCGAGATCTGTTTGCAGGGCCGACATTCGGCTCTCCGGTCGTGCTGATTCCGTTTGATGGAATGGGAGGCTTTAAGGCTGAGTAAACATCTGCGCCATACGCCAGCGCTTCGAAATACCGTCCATTAGAATCGCAAAGGCGCTGTAGACTACGGCGGCCTTTGGTATTCGCTTCGAGTCCCACAAACTGCAAGCCTAAGCATAAATGCTCGCTGTCAGCCGTTGGTAGGATCCCTATGATCAGGGCGTCAAAGTTGATTGGCAACTCACAAACCACAGGGGAAAACCGTAAGACGATGTACTGCCCTTTGCGGAAGATTGGCTCTTGCCTGATGTCGATCACTGCCTGCGCACCGCCTTCTGAGACATCAGCGAGCGTACATTGCCAACATTCGGGGGATACTGTCTCTAGATGGTCACTATCCGAAGAGCGACGCCAAAGTAGAGCTGTTGTTCGCAGCGATTTGGATAGGTTAAAACGAACGCAACTTCTTCTTTCGGGGGTTTCATTTCGATCCTGATTCCCAAGCACCACGCTACCGTCTTGTAGCAGATTGGCCGATGGTTTGATGCTTATCTCCTTGGTCCAAGCAGTCTCGATGATTCGCCCCATTTTGTGAGTCTTGAAAACACTCCTTATCGCAGGACCCATGTTGCAGAAGCCCACGCGTCGGGAAGATCTGCCCAGTACTCGGTGCAATACGACAAGCTCACAGAACGATGATTGACTTATTGTCTGCACATCAGCGAAATCCACGATAATGTCGAACCGAATATCGTTTACGGCGATTTGAATGACTCTATCGAGTTCGTCGCTTGTCTGCGGTTCCGGAGGCAGTCTGACAATGACAAGGTGCTCTGACCACGATCGTTCGCTCATTTGTCTTCCCCCCTTATGTCTGTACTGTCTTAAGTTAAATCCTTTGGTCTACTCCAAATGGTGCCAATAAGTTACGTCGTTTGTGGTGATGAGAACGAGCCAACTCTCGTCGACTGTTTTTTCTCTGTACAAAATGCATCTGGCATCCCGGATATCATTGATCGCACGCTTGATGCAACAGCATCGACATCAGTAGGCGAATCTGTGATGGCCGGGGTATATTTTTCCCCCCGACGCGTCTCTTGAACCAAGTCGCTATCAGGGATAAGGGATCGGCAAGAAATAAGTTGGACAATTTGGGGTCCAAGTGTGCCTCATATTGGGTCGCGCCCGATTGAACGAAACCACAGGCGTAGCTGTTCTACGTCGTGGATCGCTTGAGATGCTTTTTATGCTGCTATCGCAGCCAGCTTTGCTCCAAGGAAGCCGCTGTTTTCGCGATTGAGAAGCGATCAAAGATGGGGTGCAATTGGGCATTCAACAGTCCAAGTTATTGCTTGCCGCTCCCTAATGTTTGATGGTGATGCCAGCCGCTCCAGATAGGGACTTCATCGTCGGCAAGCACGGCC
>JADFMM010000112.1 GCA_022563885.1 Planctomycetota bacterium
AACATCCTCACGATCGCGCGCGTTCTGGCCCACGATGAGAACCCGTCTGAAATCTCTCGAATGAACTACCCAGACGTCGCACTTGAACGGTGGCTGGAGCCAGTCGAGCGATTCCTGTCTCGAGTTCGGGAGAGCCTGACCAGCAAGCAGTACTCAACGCTCTCGGCTGGCGACCTGCCGCTCAATGTAACCGGGCAGATTCACTCTCCACAGGCTGAGTTCGGGCGAGGCTTCGGGGTCGACTGGCCCCTTTCAAAGTTCGAAGTGTGTCTCAACGATAGGGGGCCGGCTCACGTAGTGACTCCCCTTGCCGCCGTGGCCCACCCGCTCTTTACATCCATTGGGGATGCAATCAACCACGTATTCGAGATGGACTACCCGGACGGATCGGCCGAGTGGTACCGCGGATACTTTCTGATTCTCGCACCTCACTTCCTCGGGAGGTTCACCCGAATACATCTTGAAGATAGCAAGGGAACCGTTTCCGTTAATCGCAAGGCTTCTTCACGCCTCCATCTAAAAGGAGCGCTTCGAAACGGTCGTGAGCAGCAACGTATCAACGCCACGCTTCCAGCCAATGTTGACGTGACATACTTTGAGCTATCCCTAAGACCGGAGAAAGGTACCTTCCTATTGTTGTCAGACGATGATAGCACCGTCGACTCTTTCGAGATTCAGAACTTCCGGTCCTTCCGTTCGCCTGACATCCTTTCCTGGTCAAGGGCGTTCGATCCCACCTACCTCTCAGACCTTGAACGGATCCGAGGCGGAGAAAACGAGACCACAGAGTTCAAGGAACTCGTGAATCCCTGGAATTCGAACAAGCTTGACGAGGTAATGAAGGCGGCTGCGGCCTTCGCCAATACCAAGGGCGGCATTATTTACATCGGTGTGACCGATGAGTGCCTACCGGCGGGACTTGGCAAACCAGACGAGAAGACCAATCTCGACAACTCGATCAAGAAGGTCTTCGACAGACTCAAGGGCGAGTTCGGCACCAAAGACCTCCAAGAAGTTGCAGATCAATACGCCAAGGAAATCCGTAAGAAAGTACTCGAGAGAATCGAGCCTCAGCTTCCTTGCAAGGTCGAACCCGTACGAATCGCAGACCAACTGATCCTCCGCATCAATGTTCCTCAGGGCAATGGGCCGCCATACCAACTGAAGTCGGAAGATGGATTTCGCATCCGAGCCGGCGCTCAGTCCAGGAAGGCCAGATCCGACGAGCTTCCGGTGCTCTTCACAAGAGGCTCAAGTGATCGACTGTACTGACCACTGGGGCGACAATTAACCCAATTCGAGTCATCCGGTTGGATCATATCTCCACCGTCGCATACTTACAGTCGTCCCCCTTCGCTCCACAGGCAGTACCCTGCTTCTTCCATACTATGGGGACGTCCGATTCCCCAACACGACCATGTGCTGTGTTCGGGTCTCTCAGGTTCCTCGACTTCTCTTTCCTCACGCGCCATCTCCAGTCGGCTGCATACGAATGTCTCTTGACCGATGGCTGCAGGCTTCAGCATCTCTGGAAGCATAGCCACTCCCACTTTGCGTAACGAGGCCGAATCGAGTTCATTTTCATTACGGCTCATGAGTTCGTCTCATCGGGCTTCACCTTGGGGATTACTCCTTTCAGTGCAAATGATGGGTGATGGGGTGATGGGGGTCAGGCTTTTTCTTTAGGTATAGACAGTCTTTCGGACTGGTCCTAGTGTGGGTTCATGCCGAGAAAGCCCCGAATCGAATATGCCGGTGCGGTTTATCATGTTCTGAATCGCGGGAACTACCGTCAGGACCTGTTTACCGTCTCCGGCTCCGGGAGGAACCTATATGTTTAGGGACCGGCAAGAAAACAGCGGCTTCCGTGGTACAATCCTGGCTGCGATAGCAGCGTTATTAAAGAACCACGAAATAATTTGGACTTTTGAATGCCCAATTGCACCCCATCTTTAGATCGCTTCTCAATGGCGACATCCGCGACGTAGAACAGCTACGCCTGTGGTATCGCTCAATCGGGCGTGACCCAATATGCGGCACACTTTGACCCCAAATTGGCCAATTTATTTCTGGCCGATCCCTTACGGTCCTGACGGTTCCAGTTTCCGATCTGGGCCGGGCCGAGGAGTGCAATGGAGGTATCTGACAGCACAATCGTCACGCTATCGCGTGAGGTACAGACAATATCCTGTCATCGCGGACAGCCTACTTTCCTTGCCTGTTTCTTTGCCTCTTTTGTCTTTTTTGCGACTTTGCCTGGGAATCCTTGGGGGGTCCGTAAGTGTCCAGTATCACCTTGTCAACGACGTTTCGATCCGAGCGGTTGATGAATGCGGGGAGCATCGGATCGTTCGTCTTTTCCATCCATGCCTGCATCCGTGCCTGCATGTCTCGGACCACCTCACGGTATTCGGGTGCCGCGATGAGGTTGTTTAGGCAGTCGGGGTCTTTCTCCAAGTGGTAGAATTCCTCGGGAACTCGATAGCGGAAGAGTGCCACGCGGGCCGCGATGTGGGCGTCGGTTTGGGCAGCCTCGTTCATCGCCTTCATGCACAGACCTTCGTTGTTGTTCCTGTACCAGTGCTTACCATCGCTGAATGGATTGTAAATGTACCCAAATCGCGCATTTTGAACGCAGCGCATGGGCACGGCATCGTTTCCGGCCTTTCTGTCGATCTGCGTGAAGACCCAATCCCGTCCCTCCTGGGGGCCGCCTCGGAGCAGCGGCACGAAGGAACGACCGTCCAGTCGTTTCGGGCCGGTAACCCCGGTTGCGTCGAGGAAGGTGGGAAACAGGTCGACGCCGGATACGAAGTTGCGGCGGTTGTCGCTGCCCCTCTTGACGACGCCGGGCCAGCGAACGAGCATCGGCGTCCGCGTGCTGTGAAACCAGGTGTTGCATTTCGCAAAGGGCACGGCGATGCCGTTGTCGGACAAGAACACGACCAGCGTGTTCTCGCCAAAACCCGATTCATCGAGCGCTTGCATCACGCGACCAAAGGTGTCGTCCAGCCGCCGGGTCGAATTGAGGTATTTGGCCAGCTCTTTGCGGACGCCAGGCAAATCCGGCAAGAAGCCGGGCACGGTCACGTCCGCAGGCTGGTACACCTGGGAGGGCATGGCCGCGCCCTTGGTGAGCTTATCTGGATGGCAGTAGGGCCGATGCGGGTCGTGGGAATTGACCATGAAATAGAAGGGTTTTTTTTCGGCTTTGCTCATTTCAAAAAACGTGACGCATCGTTGATAGTAGATGCCGGGGTTTCGGCCATTGCCAAGATCCTTCTGGTCGAAATGGTAGTCCCACTCCATCGTCGGGGAAGGGGACGAGTGACCCACTTTACCGAGAACGCCCGCAAGATATCCAGCGTCCTGAAACGTGGTCACGATATCGGGCACACCCTCATCGGCCTTCATGAACCCCATGGCCCCGCTATGGTGGCTGTACAGCCCGGTGGCGATCACGGCGCGGCTGGGAGCGCAGATGGCCGCATTGACATGGGCGCGGTCGAAGCGCATCCCCTGCTGGGCAAAACGATCAAGATTCGGCGTAAGGCCTTCGGGCATGCCTCCGAAAGCTCCCAGGGATTCCGCGTGCAAATCGTCCGCGGTAAACAGTAAGGACGTTCAATCGGCCCGTTGGCTTCTCGGCAAGGGCCGGCCCCACAAGCCATGCGAGTTGCACGATCAGCAAGCGAAGTGCGGTGAAGTGGAAAGGTCTGTTCGAGTGCATCACGGTAACTCCTCTTCGTCATTCGTATTGGTCGTAGGGTACATTGGGTCATGCCGGACTCGAATGATATCATCCAACGACTTGCCAACTCAGTTACTTACATTATCCTTTGAATTTAAAGCATGCAAGCTCTATCTGGAGGCAGAGGTTTTCCTTCGTGCTGATCTGTTTACGAGAGAGGTATGGACCTGTAAAGGCTTACCAACAGCCATGTGTTTTTTGTTATGCACCTCCACCCGCGCCGTGTCTCGTTAGCCCAGGCGACGTTCTCACCTAACAACCAATGGCTTAAGCAACAGATTCGACACGCCTTTTGGGAATGCGAAAAACTGTGCCCATTAGCGTCGTAGGGAATCCGTGGTGTCGGGCGCTGACGCCTCGGCCTGTGGGGTCTCTTCTTCATCCTCGACTGTATCCAGGACGTCGGCCCACTGGAATTTGTCTCCCACGCCGCGGACGTAGTAATCCATCCAAGCCATCTCGCTGACGGATTTGACCAGGCGGTTGCGCGGATCGGGTATGCTGTGGCTCTTTCCGGGATACATGAACAATTCCGTCGGGATGCCGAGCTTTTTGAGCGCCATATGGAGTTCTACCGCTTGCGGACTGGGGACGCGGCGGTCTCCTTCGACCACGTGGACCATCGTCGGTGTCTGGGCGTTCTTGATGTATTTCAAGGGCGATTGGTTCCAATAGGGGTCGAAGTTCTCGTAGAGGAAATCGTCGCCGATGTAAAACTGTCGGTTTCGCTGTACGTCGCTTTGCGCGTACATCGAGATCCAGTTCATGGTCCCGGCGCCCGAGCTAATCGCTTTGAAGCGGTTGGTGTGCGTGAGGATCCAATTGGACCAATGACCACCGGCGCTCCACCCGAGTGCGCCCAGGCGGTCGCCGTCAGCGATGCCCGCTTCAATCAGATGATCGACACCCGTCATGATGTCGTCGAAGCCCAAGGTGAAGTAGTCGCCGACGATATCGGTCCGATGGGCGTTTCCGTAGTTCCTCGAGCCGCGATAGTTCGGTTTGAGAACGGCGTATCCGGCGCCGGCGTAGACTTGCGCGCCGTAACCGCCGTTGAAGCGTAGGACGTCCGCGGACGCGGGGCCTCCGTGGATCGCCACGATCAGTGGATAGCGCGTTCCTTCGCGATATCCGACCGGCTTGACGAGAATACCGCCTACGCTCTTTCCGTCGGTAGACCGCCACTCGATTTCAGATTCCTCGCCTAGTGCCATCTCGCGAACCTGTGGGTTGGCGTCGACGAGCTGGGTCCAGGCCGTTCGATCCGCGACTTGCGCCTCACCCGATACGGTGAAGACCGTCGGGGGTGTCTGGGGATCCGAATAGCTGATCAGTATCCTGCCGGAGTCGTCGTCACGCCTCACGTTCACCGCGGCCCGCTCCTCGGTCACTTGCCGAACCTTACCTGTCTGGAGGTCGAGCGCGTGAAGCTGCGTGGTGACGCGAACGCCGGCATTAAAGTACAGGGTGTTCCCGTCCTCCGACCAAAACCCGACGCGGAGGCTTCCATCGAAAGCCTGGCCGAGCTTTCGAAACGGCTCGCCGCGCTTCGCCGCTTGCCGGAGGTAGATGCGATTCTCTGTCATCGTGTACCGCGTCATATCATCCGGAGCGGAGAACACCACCCAGCGACCATCGGGTGAAATCGAAAGCCCGCTCTCGCCGACTTCATAGTTCTCTGCGAGGCGCTCGATTTGACCGGTAGCCACCTCCAGGAGAAACGGGTCCGCGTAGAGACGCGCACCGGTGATGTTGCGCTCATAACGTTTGGCGGACCCGCCGGTGAAGGTCACCCAGCGCCCATCCTTCGACACCTCGAAGGAAGACACGCTGAGGGTGGGGTCGTCGGTGAGCCGCGTCGTCTCGCGTGGCTCCAACATGAGCCGCCAGAGGTTGAGACTGGAAGTTTCCAGATTCCTGATGTCGACAGTGAACCCCTTTTTGCGCCGCTTGGCCTCGTTTGGGTCGTGGGCCTCCGCGCGAGTGAAGTAAATACTCTGGCTGTCCGGAGCCCATTCCCAGTCTTCGACGCCCGAAGAGCCATCCGTCAACTGTTCGGGTTCTGCTGAGAAGAGGGCGTCGATGGGGAGGCGGTGGAGCTGCTCCTGATCTTTCTCTCCGCTTCGATAGGCGAGCCAACGGCCGTCGCGACTGAAGGCGAAATCCGAAATGCCTTCTTTCGCATCGGTCAGCCGGCGCGCCTCACCGCCGTCGGGCCGCATCGAGTACAGCTGCTTCTGCTTCTTCTTGTCGGCGTCCCGGTTCGACGTAAATACAAAGAAGCTTCCGTCGCGAGCCCACGCCGGCGACGACTCGTCCTTGGTGGGCGTGAACGTCATTGGACGGCTCGAAGCCATCCCCTGCTCCATCGAGACCAGATGGATATCACTGTGTCGTTTGCCCTCTTTCCAATCGACGGCCTCTACCGTGTAGAGCATCCACGCACCGTCCGGGCTGGGCGTCCAGGAGCCCGGGCGAGCCAGGAGCTGTACGTCGAGAAACGTCATGGGACGCAGGGTCTCCTCCTGAGCTGTTGTGACGGGGACGCCGCCCACGTTGCTCACGATTAACGATGAGAGGACGGTGGCGATCGGCAAGACCCGATCCGCCAATGGCGAAAGACAGGAACTCATAGTGGTCTCCCTATGGACGAGAGTCTGTGCTGATGAAACGAACGATCGTCGGTTCCAGTTGCCGAACCCGAGCCGGGACATGCTATCATTCGTCATGTGACTGATAGGAAATGTGCTTTACTGATTCTTCAACGATGGAAATGATAATACGCCCGGGCGAAAGGTAGATCAAAGGAAAACAGCGCCAGGCCCGCATGTACTTGTCAGCCATGATTGGGACCACCACCAAACAGCTGATTTCGCATGCATGTCTCCTCGCAACAACAACTGTCACTCACCGTATCCATTGAATCCGATGCAATTGCAGAAACATTCCTGGTTACCCATGTTCAAAAATCGCGCACGGAACCGTCTCGTGCATTCAGCCGCGGCTGCAATCCACCCGCGCGAAACGGTTTGGATGCGGCCAAGGCTTCGTCGAAGGTGACGCCCAAACCTGGACCTTCCAATGGCAAGGCGAATCCGTCTTCCACGGTGGGAAAGGGTCTAACAACATCGACTTCCGGATCCCCGTTCACCCAGGGCGCTTCGATCAATTCAATGTTGGGAATGGCGAGCGCCGCGTGCAGGGTGGCCGCCGATCCCAAGGGCCCGGCATTGTTGTGCGGGATCAAATCGATGTAGTAGACCTCGGCCATAGCGGCAATCTTTTTCATCTCGCTGATACCGCCGCAATGGCTTACGTCCGGGCGCAGATAATCGACATACTGATTGACGATCGTCTCGCGGCAATCCCACTTGTCGTGATACCGTTCGCCGATGGCGAGGGGGATATTCGTGCGTTGGCGCAGCCATTTGAGGGCTTGCGGATTTTCGTGGCGAATCGGGTCTTCGATGAGAAACGGATGGTAGGGCTTGGCCTGCTCGGCGAGCTTCAGGGCCCATAGCGGGTCGTAACGTCCGTGGCATTCGAGTATCAAGTCGATGTCATCGCCTACCGCTTCACGAATTGCGGCCAGGTATTCAATTTGTTGCCGCACCGCCGACGCGTGTTCGTGAAAATCCTCGGCGTCGTAGCTGTGGAACGCTCGAAACCGGATGGCCGTGATGCCTTTAGCCGCCCTCTGTTTCGCCTGCTCGGCGGCCTCTCCCGCGGTTCTTCCCGAGACATGTCCGTAGACACGTACCTTGGTCCTTGCCAGCCCTCCCAACAACTGGTAAACGGGCATGCCGCAGGCTTTGCCCTTGATGTCCCAAAGGGCCTGATCGATGCCGGCCAATGCCGTGCCGGTTGCAGGGCCGCCGCGGACGAAACGCCGCCGGTAACAAACCTGCCAAAGGTACTCGATGCGCTGTGGGTCTTCGCCGATGAGATAGGGATAAATGTCTTTGAGCATGCCTGCCACGGAATGAGGCACAAAGTGGTTCGTGGCATCACCATAGCCTACGATTCCGGCGTCTGTTTCAATTCTCACAAAGACGTCCCGGCCGGTCATTATCGTGTCCGCCTTTGTGATCTTCATCTTCGGAACAGGGGGCGGCACGCGGCCCGTCGCCGCGGAAGGAGAGGGCGCATTCTGTGAAAACGCGTTTCTTGCCAATGCCCATGCGAATCCCGATCCCACCGCTCCCATTACGAAGTTGCGTCGCGTAGTCTTTACTTTGCCGTGCGTTGCCATGTGCAGTCCCTCCTTAATTCTCCGTTTTGAGTTTTAGCGTGAAGTTTTCATTCACACCAGTTTGGACCCTGCTGCGCTTGTCAACCGCCAATGGGACCGCAGCAGCACCACAGAATACAGGATAAGGGCGCTTTGAAACCCTCGCAGAAGGAAGCGCAAATGACCCGTACCTGTTCGCTCAGTTAATCACTCGCAGTGTAGAGATTCCTGCCGCTCCCTTAGCTACGGCGTAGCGGATTCGCGTAGACGAGCTAAACCATTGGGGCAGAACATCGTCCTGTTGGAAGCCAAAACGCGGCGTCGCGAATCCGCGAAGTCGGGCTAACCCAGGTGCTTCTCAAAAAACTTCCAAGTCCGCTCCCACATCTTCGCTGACAACACGTGCCCCGTGTTCGGCTCAATAAACGCAGTGAACTTCTCCGCCACCCCCTGGTCCGCGTAAACTTGCTTGATCCGCTCGACTCCCGCTCGCGCATGTTCAATCGGGCTGCCTCCATCCGTTTCTCCCAGATTCAAATGCAGCGCGCGAGGTGCAATCAGCGCCGCCATCTCAGGCGTATCGCCATACTCCAACCACCCGGGGACAAAGTTGGGAAAACAATGCAGCAGCTTCTCGTCGTGAATCGCCGAATAGGTCGGCAAACAGCAGTTCCCCACCAACGCCTTCAGCCTCGGCTCGTGCGGCCCCACCAGCCAGGTATGCGTCGATCCCATCGAATGCCCGTAGCACCCAAGGCGCTTCGCATCCACTTCCGGCCGTTCGGCCAGGTAGTCAATCGCCCGCCGCATATCCAGAATGTTTTTCCAGGCCATGCACTTCCCATGGACCACGTAACGGAGAAACTCGAACCGCTCATATTTCCCGCCCTTGAGTTTCTCTGCCGGATCCTGACGTTCCTCAAAACAAAGCGCATCCGGACACAGCACGATGTAGCCTTCCTTCGCCAATGCCGCGCCCGTGTGGTGCATCTCGTTGCCCGCCAACCCGGCCGGCTCGCTCTTGCCGAGATGCCATTGCCCGGCGTGTTGATGCCAGATGGCAATCGCCGCCGCAGGCGAAGTTGCGCTGACCCCGTCCGGGACGAGGAGCATTGCGGACACACGATCTTCCGGCTCCACTTCGTAGCTCAATGACTCGATCCGATAACCCTCCTTCTGAATCGTTTCACGAGTCCTGGGCCTAAGCGAACCCGGCTCTGGCCACGGGCCTCCCAGGCAGGCGACGAGCCGTTGTCTAAGTTTTTCAGGGGTCATGGCAGTGGTAGCGGATCTGGCAGTTCTAGAGGTGACGACAAGACTCGCACCCGCAATTGCGGAAGTGCCGACCGCCGTCGTCTTCAAGAAACTGCGCCGGGATAAAGCAACGTTAGACATCAAGTGATACCTTAACGACGTCCCGATCCACCGTCTACCGTTAACTTATACCTTGATGTCCGATCCCGTTTCGTTGCACCCGACACTTCCGTAACTTTCCTCTGTTCTGCATTCCTCATATCCACTCCCCCCTCGACCATCAGCCCTTCACCATTCGACCTTAGGGATCGGCAAGAAATAAGTTGGACAATTTGGGGTGCAATTGGGCATTCAAAAGTCCAAGTTATTTCTTGCCGGTCCCTAAGGAGAGCGAGTGATGATCCGACGCAACATTCCCATGACCCGCCGTGCTTTCCTCCAGGATTTTGCGGTGGCACGTCTCATAGGGTGTTCGGCAACTGCTCTATCGGCATCCGTTTCCGCACCAGCCCAGTCTCCCGGAAAAAGACACTACCCCATCGGCGTGATTGGCAGCACAGGCCGAGTCGAGCGCGGTCTCTGACACCTGAAAGGAATAGGCATGAAGTTTGCTCTGCAGGGTAGCATCCTTTTTGTGTGTTCTATCTTCTGTCATGATTGCGCAGGTATTTGCCGAGGACATTCTGGACTGGACAGAGCTGCCGGAACTGCCGGCGCAACTGGGCGTTGCGGGACCTTTTGCGGGCGTGAGCAACGACGCGCTGATCGTCGCCGGCGGAACGAATTTCCCGAACGGTGCGCCGTGGGACGGCGGCGGGAAGGTTTGGCACGATAACCTTTATGTTCTGGAGAAAGGGGGGGATGAGTGGCGAACAGGATTCAGTCTGCCTCGACCTCTGGCGTACGGTGCATCGGTTACAACCGATGGCGGGCTTGTCTGCATAGGCGGTTGCGACGGCGACCGATGCTACAGCGATATGTTCACGCTGAACTGGAATCCCGTTTCCGGAGAAATCGAAACGGAATCTCTGCCTTCTCTTCCTGAGCCGCTTGGGTTCATGTCAGCTGTTCGGCTTGGCGATGTTGTCTACGTGGCGGGTGGACAATCGGCGATGACCGACGCCGCCGCCACGAACAACTTCTGGTCGCTGAATCTTGCCGGCGGCGGACAATGGACAAAACTGCCTTCCTGGGACGGACCGTCCCGCATTCTTCCCGTACTCGCCGCGCAACACGACGGTACATCCGATAAGATATACCTGTTCAGCGGCCGCGACGCGGGTGCCAACCGTGAAACAGTTCTGCTCAGAGATGTTCATCGTTTCGATCCGGCGCCGCGGACGTGGACAAAATTGTCCGATGCGCCGCGGTGTCTTATGGCCGGTATGGGCTCCGCTATGGGCGTGCACCACATCATGCTCGCTGGCGGGGACGACGGCCGGTACTGGGACCAGGACCTGCGCGACGACCACCCTGGTTTCCCAAGCGACATGCTGTTCGCGTACCACACGGTAACCGATACGTGGGTGCAGAAGGGGGAGTAAGGCCGAAAAACCATGTAACCACGGTACTGGTCGAATGGGACGGCGGCTGGGTCATTCCAAGCGGCGAGATTCGGCCGGCGGTGCGGTCGGCCAAAGTCTGGCGGGCGACGCGGGTAGACGCCCAGCAGCGGTTTAACCGGATCGACTACGCTGTGCTCGGCGTCTACCTGACGGCGTTGGTCGTCATGGGCGCCTACTTCTCAAGACGCGAAAAGACGACGGACGACTTTTTTCTGGCCGGCAGGCGGATACCATGGTGGGCGGCGGGACTCAGCATTTTCGGCACCCAGTTGAGCGCCATCACGTTCATGGCGATTCCGGCCAAAGCTTACGCCACCGACTGGATGGGCTTTCTATACAACATGGGCATCGTAGCCGTAGCGCCGTTAATTATAGTCTGTTTTCTGCCGTTCTATCGTCGTCTGAACGTTACAACCGCCTACGAGTATCTCGAGCAGAGGTTCAACGTTGCCGTCCGTCTTTTCGGCAGCGCTCTGTTCATCCTATTCCAGTTTGGCCGGCTTGGCATCGTACTTCTACTGCCGTCGCTCGCTTTGTCCGTTGTGACGGGCGCCAGCGTAAATACGTGCATTCTCGTGATGGGTGTTCTCGCCACGATATACACCGTCATGGGCGGTATCGAAGCCGTTATATGGACGGACGTGCTCCAGGTGGTTGTGCTCAGGGGCGGAGCGCTGTTTGCCATGATATCGGTCGCGCTTGAAGTCGATGGTGGTTTCGCCGGCATGTTCACGACAGCTCTCGCAGACGGAAAACTGGACACGGTCGATTGGAACTTGGATTTCACAAAGCTCACGATTTGGGTCGTTTTGTTGGCATGGGCTAACCATCTCGTTCCATACGCCGCGGACCAGTCCGTTATCCAGCGGTATATGACGACAAAAGACGAGGCGGCTTCCCGGTGGGCCATCTGGACGAACGCTACCCTCGCGGTCCCGGCATCGCTCCTTTTTTTCGGCATGGGGACGGCGCTCTACGTTTTCTACAAACAACATCCGGCCGAGTTGAATCCCGCGATGGAATCGGCCGACGCGATATTCCCCTGGCACATAATGCATGAGTTGCCGGCCGGTCTGAGGGGACTTCTTATAGCGGGCATATTCGCGGCGGCCATGTCCAGTCTCGACAGCAGCATGAACAGCATGTCCACGGCGGTTGTTACAGATTTCTACCTCCGGTTCAGGAAGGGGCTGACAGAGACGCATTGTCTGCGGGCGGCGAGGGCGTCAACGGCGCTCTTTGGAGTTGTGGGCACGGGGTTTGCCCTAGTGATGGCTTTGACCGACATAAAATCGATATGGGACCAGTTTATAATGATCCTGGGTCTGTTGGGCGGCGGGTTGGGCGGTCTTTTCGTGCTGGGCATATTCACGCGCCGAGCCAACGGTCCCGGTGCTATCGTGGGACTGCTGGCGAGTGGTATGGTACAGTATGTAATGGTCAACCATGAATGGGACCACCACTGAACAGCTCATCTCCTACGCATGTTTCCTGACGAGAATGGCTGCCACTCACCACAGTCATTGAGTCTAATGCCATAGCTGTGCCTTCGTACAGTGGTCCCATTGGCCCTCGACAAGTAAAGGCTGTTTTAATGCCAGCTTCCGTCGACTCACAGATCGAAAAACCCATCCTCAATCGTTCGTCACACGCAACACGGAATCGATCACCGTGTACGCCTCGGCGCGCATTTTATCGGGAAAATCGTGCTTGCAATCCGGATGTCGCAAGATCAACTTCCCGTCGCCGCCTAGCAATTTGTAAACAGGCTGCGCCGCGGCGACACAGCGATTGACGCTCTGCCAGCGAAAATTGTCATCGTGCAGCGGTGCGTTGACAAACAACGCACGTGGAGCGATCCCACCGAGCAATTCAGTAAAGTCAAACGGGATGGTTTCAAGCTTCCCGCGGTAGTCGGACATCCGCGGCATGTAGCGGATTTGGCACCAGCCTTTCGCGAAGTACCAGTTGCGTTCGGCACCGTCGTAATAGTCCGGGTACGCATCGAACCCGCAACTGCTGACGACGGCGGTGATCCGCGGGTCGAAAACCGCGGTGTAAATCGCGTTGTGCCCGCCCAACGAATGGCCGATCACGGCGAAGCCACGTGACGCGTCCACCTCCGGCATGGACGTCAGCAGATCGAGACCGCGGATGTTGTCCCAGATCGCTTTCATCGTGCCGCTTGTATACCCGAGCTTTCCGAGGTTCGGCCAGTAGTTGGCGAGATGCGGGTACGACGGCGACAGCGTGATATAACCGCGATTAGCTAATTCGGCGGCGTACTGCCGATTGGCTCGGCCGCCAAGTCCGACGACGACTTGATGTCCAATCCTGTTATCGGTTGGGTGCAGACAGAGCACGGCGGGCGCCTTGCGTTTTCCGGCAAGCACATCCTTGGGAATACAGAGGTAGGCCGGTGTGGGCGAATCGGCATCGGAGTGATACGTGATCAGACGACGCACGTACGTGCCTGCGTCGGCCTCGTTTTCAATTTCTACCTGCAATGGCACGCGCCGATCATCGCCCGGCAAGGCGCCCATGACGTGTTGCATACCGGCCAGGATTTCTGCGCGTCGTTTTTGCCAGTCTGTGGCGTTGGTGACCCGCTGCACCTCGCCACCCGGGCCGCGAAACTGCAGCAGGTCATCGCGATCAAGCCGTGGTGGCTCCGCTGCAGCGGCGAAGGAACAACTAACCGCACTACAAAACACGAAACAAATAAGTCTTCGATTGATCATTGCCAGGGTTGTCCTACGCAGAAACTCAAACTTGGTTTGATACTAACGGCTCATGTAAGCTACCTGAACATCGATTGGGTATGAATTCTATGGCAATATTCGGAGGCGAGCAACATTGAAGATACCTATGCCCCTCCCAACCCGGGACGGCCCAGATCGTGGTCTTTAGCCGCTCGGCAAGCTGGCGTTGGGTCAGTCCCAGCTCTTGCCTTTTCCTTTTCAGGTGGCGGCCCATGAAGAGTTTCAGGCACACCGAGAAAGGCAGCTTCTTGGCCTCGAGGGTCTGCGAGCCGATGGTTGGACGGCCGCCGTGCAAGAAATATGCTGCGAGTACCCTGAGCAGCCAGGGACTCGGCCTGGTCTGGCCACTCTCCCAGTCTTCGACTGTGTCTGGGCTCACCCCTATTCTGAGGGCAAGCTGTTTTGGCTTAAACCCAATTGTTCTCTTTTTTTTCGGATTATCTCACGGGGCGTTTTGCTTGAGGATTGCCAGGGCGTGTCGCTAATAAACAGGATAATCTCTGGCAAATACTTGGTCTTTTGAGAGTAGTAGTTTTTCACCCACTTGCGGCCTCGCTCAATTCTGGGTTAAACGAGTCGACGTAGGAATCGCATTCGTACTCGTACTCGTAATCGGCTTCCCGGCTTTCTCGATTACGATTACGAGTACCGCTTCGCTGAGCACGAGCACGAGCATGAAAACAGACCAGACGGACTGTTACCCATAGGCACACTCTTGTGAACCAGGCCGAATTCTTCGGCCCTGGTTGGGATGTCCTGCGGACTACAAGAAACTGCACACCGAACTCTATCGGCACAGAACCACTGCAACCTCAGTCTATGGTTGAGACCAGATTTGGGCCCTTATTAGAGGTTTCTTTATGGTATTTAGGCTCACATGGACCGGATGCGACCCCCACGTGCAACAGCCCCAGGGCTGTTTTCCCATTGATCTGTCTTTCCCTTGCGGGTATAAGCGTTTCTATGGTCGTAAAATCAGGTTTTCTATGCGTAGGCCTTATAGAGATCGACTTTGGCTTCTTCGGCACTTAATTTGTTGAGTTCCTCCCGGCAAAGTTCTTTGTGCGCTGTCCTACAACTTGGCTGAAATGATTTTTTCACTTTATGAATTGGGCTTGATTTTAATTAACGGATAGCGGTAAGATATCGCACTTATTTTAATTAATCAATAATTTCACAGTAGATGACAAGCCAATCTAATGAAAAAGGAAATAATTCCTAAAACAAAAGGAGATGTCCAATGGGAACACTAGTCAAAGTCGCAGAAAAAAAAGATCTTCCAGCCGGTTCGGCTAAAGCCGTTGAGGTAAACGGAAAGGAAATCGCCCTTTTTAATGTCGATGATAAATATTACGCCATTGATAATGCATGTACGCACGTCGGAGGTTCACTAGCAGAAGGTTCTGTTGATGGAACTGAAGTAACATGTCCTTTGCATGGGGCAACTTTTGATATCACCAACGGTAAAGTCACAGGTGAACCTGCTGAAGATGATGTCAAAGGATATAATGTCATTGTCGAAGGCGAAGATATAAAAATTGAGGGATAACCATCGTTCGAGTTGCAGTCGGACGCCTTCGGCGGTCCGCTGCAAACTCTTATTCGTTAAGGGATCGGCAATAAATAAGTTGGACAATTGGGCATTCAAAAGTCCAAGTTATTTCGTGGTTCTTTGAATAACGCTGCTATCGCAGCCAGGACTGTACCACGGAAGCCGCTGTTTTCTAGCCGGTCCCTAAGGATGATTCAAGGATTAGCGCGGCTATGATCAAAGCTCCCGATGAACACTACCGCCGCTACTCTCAAAGGCCTTTTCCTCCTTATCGATTTGTTTTAGGAGAGAATCCTCATCCGACTGAAGACTCGCAAGGGCATTCTTATCGTCATTGCGCAGAAGACCCCGGGATAATCAAGCCAGATAAGTGGTATGAAAATGAAACCTATCAATATGGTGTTGATTTGTATAATTATGCATTTTGGTGGGAATCCCATGAAGCTTTTGAAAGTCTTTGGAAAAAAGTTCCAAAACATGGTCTGACCGGCAACTTCTTGCAAGGTCTCATTAAGATTTCGGCAGCCTTTCTTAAATGGCATTTGAAAAATCAAAGAGGTTGTGAAACTCTTTACACTGGGGGAATTGGTCATTTGCAAAAAGTGCTTGACAACTCTACAGAATATATGGGTTTAAATCTGATGATTCATATTGCTAGGGTATCGGTTCATTTTAGAGAAGTTATTGCACAGCCTAATCGATGGCCGGATCCTCTCATGGATTACCCTTTTATTGTTCTTGAAAACGTCCCTGCAAATATCGAAGGTATTCTGGGCTAAAGGATTAAGGCAGGGTCTGAGGCCAAAAGTTCACCAAAAGTTCGGAATCTGGAAGTCCTTCATGCCGTCGTGAGTGATGCCCCACGTGGATCCGCCCGATATGGCGGCCCGCATCGCGTACTGATTTTCAGGCGTCGCTTCGATCACGCTTTCAAACCCCAGGCACGCGTTGAAGTGCATGGACTATGACACAACGTCTTCGTCGGCGACCCTGCACGAGGTTCCTGAATGAGGGTTCAGGTCGTGATTTCTCTGGGCAGGGCAGCCTGACTCTGGCGTCATTTGTCATGGTTTCACGAGAGTTGCCCATGGTACGTAAATCGTTGGCAATCAACTTCAAGGAGGAGATTTTCGACAGAGACAGGTCTTTGGCCCTATTTCCCTCTTGATTTGTCATTCCCTCTGGCGATATACTCACCTCCTGAGTTGTGGAAATCAAATTTCCTATCATGACCAATAAATTGTAGTGAGAAATCGCGACTCAGGTTACACGAGCGATAGCAGGTTGGCAAGGTCAGTACCAGACGGCACGGCACAGGACCAATTCGACTCACAGTTCGACGAGCAAATGATCGCCGAAGGCTGTCCGAATTTTTCTAAGGCGATCACTGGGAGATTTACGATGAAACAATTTGATTTTGCCCTCGCGATTGGTGGTGCCGCCGGAGACGGAATCGCAACGCCCGGCAATATTCTGGCGCGGATTTTTATCCGCCGCGGTCTCCACCTCTACGCGTACAACGCCTATCAATCGATCATCCGAGGCGGGCATATTTTTCTCACCGTGCGTGCCAGCGATCAGAAGGTCTACAGCCACGGGGATAAGTTGGATCTCTTGTTGTGTCTGAATCAGGACACCATGGACCGACACTTGTCACTCATGGGAGCTGGCGCCCGGGTGATCTTCAATGGCGACACCATTCAACCCGGCACAGCCGGCGAGGGCGTTCGGTTATGTCCCATGCCCGTGAAAGAATTGACGGACAACAGCAAGAACAAGCTGGTCCAAAACACCGTCGCCCTGGGCGTGACCATGTCTCTGTTGGGACTGGACTTTCAGATCCTCGAGGACGCCCTGACGTTGCAGTTCCAGCGCAAGGGGCAGGCCGTGGTCGATGAAAACGTCGGCGTGGCCCGCGCCGGCTTCGACCATGCCAGCGCGAATTTCGAGCCGTTCCCGGACACTGTTCCGTCCGGCCCCAAACCGTTGGCCGTTTGGACCGGAAATGAGGCCCTGGCGATGGGCGGCGCGGCGGCGGGGGTCAAGTTTTACGTGGCCTACCCGATGAGCCCCGCCACCGGAGTCCTGCACTGGATGGCCAAGAATGCGCGCGAGCTGGGAATTATGGTTCGCCAGGTCGAAGACGAAATTGCCGTGGCCAACATGGCCATTGGGGCGGCTCACGCCGGTTGCCGGGCCATGTGCGCGACCTCCGGCGGCGGCTTCGCGTTGATGACCGAAGCGATCGGCATGGCGGCGATGATGGAGCTGCCGGTCGTCTTCATCAACGTCCAGCGCGCCGGCCCCTCCACGGGCGTGCCCACCAAAACCGAGCAGGGCGACTTGTGGCAAGTGCTGGGTGCCAGCCAGGGGGACTTCGAGCGATTCATCGTGGCCCCGACGGATGCCCTGGACGCCTTCAAGACCATCCCCGAGTTGTTCAATCTGGTCGACAAGTGTCAGTGTCCCGGCATCGTCATTTCGGATCTGCTGATCTCGGAAGGCACGTTCAGCGTTGATCCCGACGACATCAACATGCAGCCCACAATCGATCGGGGCGAGTTGATCACCGAACCGTCCAAAACAGACGGCTACCTGCGCTACAAAGACACCGAAAGCGGGATCTCGCCGCGTGCCCTGCCGGGCCTGGAGGGTTATGTGCACGTGGTCGCCAGCGACGAGCACGATGAGGACGGGATTCTCATCAGCGACGAGTTCACCAACCCCCACAAGCGGCGCAAGATGGTGGAGAAACGGGCCCGCAAATTCCAAACCGTCGCCCAGGAGGTGCCGCCCCCCGAGTTGGAAGGCCCGCAGGATGCCGAGGTCACGCTCATCGGCTGGGGCTCCACCTACGGGGTGATCAAGGAAGCTGTGGAGCAGTTGAAGGTGGAAGGAGTGACCGCCAATCACCTTGCGATCAAGTGGATCGTTCCCTTACACGGCGAGGCCGTGACCGACATTCTGTCCCGTGCGAAGCGAACCATTATTGTCGAGAACAACTATTCCGGCCAATTCTACCGTTATCTGCGTAGTGAAACCGGGCTTTCCGTCGACGGGCACATCCGCAAGTACGATGGGGAGCCGTTCATGCCTCACCATATCGTCGCCGGTGTGCTGGAGCAGCTCGCCGGCAAGACGGACCGTTCGGTCCCCGTTCAGGAAATCATGGTTTAAACAACGCGAATTATCGTCGAAACAAGACCAACAGGAGAACCCATGGCCGCAGCAACCACCACGCAAGACATTGGCGAAGACCAACCG
>JADFMM010000365.1 GCA_022563885.1 Planctomycetota bacterium
GGACCATAACTGGATAACGCGCCCCGCAGACTCTGTAGGACAACTTGTTGGTGATGACGACGAATTCTGGAACCCTCTGATGGTGGAGCCGCCGGCTGATCCGGATAGAACCTACACGCTACGACCGCAGGATTTGGACCATGGCTTTTCGCCTAGTGAAAATACCTGGCACTTTCCGCGTGTCGCCGGCACGTTCAAAGAGCGGGCTGGATTTCATGGCTGCCAGATGCCCGAACAGTTGCTCGGGCGAATCATTCGCACGTGTTCTAATTCAGGAGATGTTGTTCTAGATCCGTTTTCGGGCAGTGCGACGACTCCCGCCGTTGCCAAAAAACTGGGTCGTCGGTTCATCGGCTTCGATGTTTCCGAGGTTTACGTACAGTATGGTCGGAGAAGATTGGCCTCTGTCCGCGTGGGTGACCGGCTCGATGGTTCACCGGAACCTTCGAAGAGCGCGCCTCGTACCGGCGAACGCACTAGCAAACGGGGCCGTCCGAGAAAGTCACGGCCCATTGAACGGTCAGAAAGCGATCTGGAAAATAGAGAAAGGCAATACGACCAGGTCCAGCTCGAGATGACGCTGCAGGGGATAGCCGAAGCCTTTCGATTGACCCACGATGGCTTCTCAGCGGACCGGGTGGTGACGGATCCGAACCTCAATCAGGCATTCGTTGACGCCTGTACGAAATTGGGCCTGGCCGGCGATGCTCGGGCGTGGAACATGCTGTTGTTCCGGCTACGAAAGAGGGGGGGACTGTCTCATATTGCAACTCAGCATCGAACCAGTCTCTCGTGGGAGGAATGCGACCCGTACATATTCGCCAGCGAGATCGCTTGGCGAATGATGCTTGATGATGGCGCTGCCAAGGGCCTGGATGAGATTCTCTGTGACCCGGAACTGGCGGTAGAATTCGACAAGACTGCAAGGCGATTTGCGCCTGGGTTCAAGACACTTGCGTACCGCTGGGCAGCCTTAAAGATTCGAAAAGAAGCCAAGTATGCCCGCAGTAGAGCGGCTGTACTTACTCCGCCGTCGCGACTGGGCAGGAGTATACCCATCGAAGAGTTGAATACCGAGAAGTTGCGACGCGCACCGGGTCTGTACGTCCTAAGCGAAAGCGAGCGTCGTCAAAAACTCTATGTCGGTGAAACACTGGATCTGTGTGGACGCTTCACGCAGAAGCGCCGGCGGGCATGGTCTACTGTTTCGAACTCTATTCTAGTGCAAACAATCCCGATGGACCATTCGGCCGCAGGGAAACTCTCCTGGCAAAGCTGCCTCGTCAAAAAATTCAAACCTCGCCTCAACTGCTTCGAACTCAGCAGGTCTACTCCATGACAGCGGCGATCGTGGAGGCCTTCGACGCGGCATCAGAAGGCTATTCGACGGACCGTGTCGTCGCAGACCCGCGATTCAACCAACATTTCATAGCCGAATGTCGGCAACGTGGCCTACAAGAATCCGTTGCAGATCTGAATCGGATTCTTTTGAATTTCCGAAAGAAGGGCGGCCTGGCCGGCCGACCGCGTGCAAAGCGCACGCATTTTCAGGACGAGGATGATTACCGATTTGCTGCCGAGATCGCGGTTCGTTTCCTTGAGCGCCGTGAGGGGGTAAGTCTCGATGCTATTATCTGCGATCCCGACAGGACTGCGAAATTCGATCTCGTGGCCGGACGTATTGCGCCCGGCTACGGGCCGCTTCAGTATCGCTGGGCGGCGCTCGGTCTGCGAAAGGCAAAGAAGCTGGAGCCTGAGCTTGTCGGGCGCGTTGCGCCCCCCATCAGTCTTCTGAACGGACCTGTAGAGGACATCAAACCGGAACAACTTCCCACGTCTCAAGGCGTGTATCTTTTCTTTGCTGCCGATCAACTCTTGTATGTGGGTGAAACTGAAAACCTGAGAAAACGACTTGCCAAGCATTTAGAACACTCGGACAACAAGGGTCTCGCCCGCTGGATTTGGGCACATGGGACGGAACACCTAAATCTGGAAATACAGATCCTTCATGACAAGACCGAGCCCCGCGTACGAAAGGCGCTTGAGCTTGAACTGATTCGCTCCCGACAGCCAGTCTTCAATGTCAAGCGTTGATGGCTTGTTCGACCCGTGTGTCGCCCCGTTGCCGAGTATCTGGTCATTCTCCGCGTCAAAGAGGGAGTCCAGGCGACCTCTCCCCGTGGCCTTGCCAACTCCACTGTGAGTGAGTACAGTCGGAGGACGATGGTTTTCTGTTTGGAAATAGGCACGCGCCTTCGAGCGATAGTTCGGGCACGTATGAGGTGAGTCAAGCGATGGAAGAGGTCTTCACCCACGAAGCCAGACTTCTAAGACGGGCCTTCTGGTTGATCAAGTGCCGCTGGTTCGCTGTCATCGGCACAGCGGTGACCGTCACGGTGGCTCATTTTCTGTTTTCCGTGTCCCTTCAGATCCTTCCCCTCTACGTCGTCATCGGGTTTCTCGCATTGGAAAACGTGATCTGCTTCGGCCTACTGAACCGTGCGCGAAGCAATGACGCCGATCAGAGCCTGACCTTCCTGCGGCGGATAGTACAGGTGCAGATCTCCACTGATTTAGTTTTGCTCACGGCACTACTCCATTTTTCCGGCGGCGTTGAGAATCCCTTCATCGTTTACTTCGTGTTCCACATCGCCATTGCAGGGATCTTGTCCCGTCCGGGGTTGTGCTATCGACAGGCCACGCTGGCGGTCTGCCTACTGGTGCTGATGGTGGTGTTGGAGTACCAGGGCATCCTCGCGCACTATCCCCTGGAAGGATTCGTGACTCGAGAGGTCTTTCAAGATCCGCTCTACCTCATGGTCAGCGTGGGGGTCTTGGCGAGTACCCTCTATCTGGTTGCCTACATGACCAGTGACATCGCGGCCCAGTTGTATCGGCAGCAGGAGGCCTATCGGCAGGCCAACATCCAGTTGGAGCGGAAAGATCGTATCAAGGACGAGTACGTGGCACGCGTGACCCACCATGTCAAGGGACACTTGGCCGCCATCCAGAGCTGCAACGATGTGGTGGTTCTGGGCCTGGCGGGTCCTCTCAGTGACAAACAGAAACAGTTCATCGACAAGTCCGCCGCGCGGACACGCAGCTTGGTGACCTTCGTGAAGAAACTGCTGCGCCTGACCCAAATGAGGCTCAGCGACGATCACGATTCCTCTCAGTTTTCCTTGACCGACACGCTCTCGGCCGCGGTGGCGGGGGCGATGAGCGGCGCGGAAGAGAAGGGCATCAGCCTGACCTCGGAAGTCAGTCTCTCCCGCGACACGATTTATGGAGAGCCCTTTTCGATTGATGAAATCGTGACGACCATGCTCTTCAACGCCATCAAGTTCACACCGGCGGGTGGGACGGTGACCGTCCGCGCCAAAGAGGAGGACGGACACATCCGGGTGGACATCGCGGATACGGGCATCGGTATTCCAGAGCAAGAGCTCTCCCGCGTGTTCGACGAGTTTTATCGAGCCAGCAACGCCAGCGCGATGGAAAAGGAGGGAACCGGTCTCGGCCTGGCCATCGCCCGACAGGTGGTTGAGCGGCATGGAGGACGGATCTGGGTCGAAAGTGAAGAGGGCAAGGGGAGCGTCTTTAGCGTTACCTTCCCGCTGGTAATCGGTAATCAGTAATCTGTGGTCAGTCAGTAGTCGGTGGCGGGGGGCTTTTTGACTTGCAGATTTAGCTCTTCGGTGACATAAACTATGAAGACCATCGATGTTCCCAACATGGTGCTGATCGGAGCGACGGGGCGCAACGTCGGTAAGACCACGTTGGCCTGTGCGCTGATCGAACGTCTGCGCTCGAAATTTAGGGTCATCGGTGTCAAGGTCACGGCGGCGGATGATGATCAGGGCAATGCGCGGACCGGCAGCAAGGGATGCGGTAGTTGCGATGATCTACGGGGACCCTATGAGATCATCGAAGAACAGAACGCCGAAGGCAAGAAAGACACCTGTCTCATGCTCCAGGCCCAGGCGGCCAAGGTCTACTGGGTCAAGTCTCTCCGCTCTCATCTGCCGGATGCGGTAAATGCACTCTTGTCGCAGGTGGGTCGCGACTGCGTGTTGGTCTGCGAATCCACCGGCCTGCGGAGCGTGGTGCGGCCCGGCCTCTTCCTCTTGGCCGACAACGCCGAACCGGCATCCTCGCGACCCTCGGCGGAACGCGTGCGCCAATGGGTCGATCGCGTCGTCTGCTTTGCGGGTCAGGGCTTCGATGTCGACCTCGACAGCATTCGCTACGATGGCGAGCGCTGGCATTGTCCCGCCAGGGCGAGTTGCATCATCCTGGCAGGGGGGCGCAGCCGCCGCATGGGCCAGGACAAGAGCCTGCTGCCGATAGAGGGCAAGCCCATGATCCAGCATGTCCTGGACCAGGTGCGACCCCACTTCGATGAGATCATCGTCAGCTCCAACACCCCCGAGGTTCATCAATTTCCCGGCATCAAGACCGTGTCCGACCAAGAGCAGGACAGGGGGCCCCTGATGGGGATTTTCACGGCGATGCAAGCGTCCTCCCATGACACCAGCTTCGTGGTGGCCTGTGACATGCCCAACGTTGACATCACACTTATGCGATACATGCTCCGGCAGGCTTATCGCTATGATGCGGTCATCCCTCGCGCAAATCAGCGCTTTCTAGAGCCCCTCTTCGCCGTCTACAACCGATCCATGCTGCCCATCATCGAAGAGAGCCTCGCCCAGGGAAAGAATAAAGTTCAGGATGTCATGACCTTGGGTCGCGTGCTCTATGTGGATCTATCCGAAGAGCAGCAACGATCGCTGCTGAATCTCAACACGAAGCAGGAGTATACGCGTTTTCGGGAGACAGATGCCACCCGGCAAGCTGAGGCTGAGTAGCCTGGTTCGACGGCGAAGTGCAAACAACTAGGCCTGACCCCTCTAGCTATGGTGCCGTGGCTGGTATATCGGCACACGTGAAGGTCGCAAGGCACTTCTGAAGGATATAGACAACGGGACACTCGAAACAAGAACCGATCTGACGGATTTTGGAGAGGATTTAGCGGAGATGCTTCTA
>JADFMM010000113.1:0-17801 GCA_022563885.1 Planctomycetota bacterium
CCATCTCAATTCACAGGCGTCCGGGACAGGCCCTCTGGTGCGAACTGCGAGCACCACAGACGATTTCTCTGGGCGAGACCCTCCCGGCCGAAAGAATGGCATCGGTCGTTTCGCTGCGTGCGGAAGACATCATCACCGCGATCCACCCGCCGCGGGTGGCCTCGGTGGGCATCCCCTTTCTCTTCACAGAGCTAAAGAATCGTGCTGCGCTGGGCCGGGCTCGGGTGGTCACGGATCGATTGGAGGCTCTGGCGGCCGAGGGGATTCCTCCGGATATCCACCTGTACACTCGCAGCCAAGACGAGTTCGACATTCATGCCCGCATGTTCGCGCCTTTGGATGGCGTCCCCGAGGATCCGGCGACCGGCAGCGCAAACTGCGCCTTGGCCGGACTGCTCACCCACTATGACGAAAAACCCACGGGCCAATTCAGCTATCGCATTGCCCAGGGCATTGAGATGGGTCGCCCGAGCATTCTGGATGCACGAGCGGAAAAACTAGAGGGAGCGGTCACCGCCACCTGGATCGGCGGCTCCAGCGTTCTGGTGGCGGAAGGGTCAATCGAAGTGGGCTAGCCAGAGCGATTGCACCTAGATACCAGGCTGATGTGTCCTGTGGATGAGACGACGATTGGTGGGAAATCCCCGGGCCCGAGTAATCAGTAATCAGTAATCGGTAATCGGTAATCGGTTCGGCCAAAAACTGATCACTTTCTCACTGATGACTGATTACTACCCCGGTGAGATCTCAATGAGGTGCTGAAGTATGTGGCATTGACGTCTGCCTAAGCTCATAGGCGATTGCCCTGGTGGGCTAGCCGGCACTGAAAGAGAAAAAGCCTGCTGAAGCTCGGTTCAGCAGGCTAAAAATCCAAAGTCAATTCATTTCGAAAGGATCACTCACAGGTCATCTTCCACCGCGTCTCCTGAAGTTTCGCACTACTTTTGTCCCGGTGATCTGTTGGCTGAACCGGTCGCTGGCCAACTCGCCGGTCAGCTTACCCTCGGTCAGCTTGCCGGCGAAGTCCATCTCAAACGTACGGTCACCGAACTCTAGTGCCAGCGTAAAGCTCACCTTGTCGTCTTCGAACTTGATCTTCTTGATCGGTATGGCGCCATAGAGGCCGCTCATGTCACGATTGACCAACAACCTCTGCTTGCCCGCTCCGCGTTCAGATTGGGTCTCCAGCATCCACGTGCCAATCAAGGCCCCGCCGATCCTAGTTCCCGCAACCTGCGTCTCTCCCCGGTCGGAGTTGAAGGCCCCGGAGATCCTGTTTCCCCGTAGCGTCCCCTTGAAGGTCGATTCCCACTGACGATCGTCCATCTTGGTGACTCTCTTGAAGGTCAGATTGCCCCGTTCATAGGTAAGGCCTGTAACGGTGTGTGTAACGCGTTCGCTCGGCCACTCGGCCGTCAACTCGCCCTCGGCGTCGGCTTTGATGATCAGTGTGGAGGTGAATTCTCGGTCGCCATAGGAATAGGTCATTTCCCACTTTCCAACCGCTTGAGGGACTCGGGGCACTCGCGTACCCTCGATGTCACTGTCCCCTCGGTCGCTCGACAGGGTTCCAGAGAGTTGACCGTCCTGAATCTTTCCGGCAAAGGAGACGGTGACTGTATCACCATCTCGATTTCGTCGGTCATAGGCAAAGCTCAGCTTGCCGGCATCAATTTGGACGTTTTTTAATTCGCTCAGACCCCGAAAGCCGATCCAGTAGCCGGTCTGATTTCCCTCTTGATCCCGGGAAAAGACGACGAGGGATTGGTAGGGTTGTCCGTTGTACTCCTGCGTCACCAGCCAGTCACCGTTAATCCCGCGGCCGCGCTGTTGGGCCGATAGCTGGGCAGATGACAGGAGCACCCACACCAAAGCAATGACAAGGACACATTTGAGTTTCGTATTCTCTTTCATTCTATAATCCCTTCAATGAAAAGCGTTGTCCGGGAAATCAGAGCGTGCAAAGATCCAACGAGAACCCCTGCCACGACAGACAGGCTCATCTCTAAGCTCAGTTGTCGCGTCAGCTAGTGATCCGTGGGGTCATCTTCCACCGCGTCTCCTGAAGTTTCGAACGACTTTCGTCCCGGTGATCTGTTGGCTGAACCGGTCGCTTGCCAACTCGCCGGTCAGCTTACCCTCGGTCAACTTGCCGGCGAAGTCCATCTCAAATGTCCGGTCACCGAACTCTCTGACCACTTTGAAGCTCACCTTGTCGTCCTCGAACTTGATCACCTTGACCGGTGTGGCCCCATAGAGGCCGCTCATGTCAGGATTGACCACCAACCTCTGTTTTCGAGTTCCGCGCTCAGATGTGGTCTCCAGCATCCACGTGCCAATCAGGGCCCCACCTATCCTTGTCCCTGCGACTTGCATCTCTCCCCGGTCGGAGCTGAAGGCCCCGGAGATCTTGTTTCCCCGTAGCGTCCCCTTGAAGGTCGATTCCCACTGACGATCATCCATCTTGCTGGCTCTCTTGAAGGTCAGATTGCCCCGTTCATAGGTGAGCCCCGTAACGGTGTGTGTAAGGCGTTCGCTCGGCCAGTCGGCCGTCAACTCGCCCTCGGCGTCGGCCTTGATGATCAGCGTGGAGGTGATTTCCCGATCGCCAACTGTATAGGTCATTTCCCAGTTTCCCACGGCGCGGGGAACACGGGGCATGCGCGCGCCCTTGATTTCATAGTCGCCCCTGTCGCTGGACAGGGTGCCGGAGAGCTGACCGCCCTGAATCGTTCCCGAAAAGGTGCTCGTGTTCGTATCACCATCGCGATTTCTTCGGTCATAGGCAAAGCTCAGCTTGCCGGCATCGATCTGAAGGTTTTTGAGTTCGCTGAGGCCCCCGAAGCCGCTAATCCGATAGCCCGTCCGGTTGCCCTCTTGATCTCGGGAAAAAGAGAGGATGAATTCGAAGGGCCGCCCGTCGAATTCTGCCTTCAACAGCCAATCACCGCCAATGCCACGGCCGCGCTGTTGGGCCGATAGCTGAGAAGATGACAGGAGCACCGACACCAAAGCAAGCGCAAGGATACCTTTGAGATACGTTTTCTCTTTCATTCTGTAATCCCTTCGATGAAAAGCGTTGTTCGGGCAATCAAAGCATGCAAAGATCCAACGAGAACCCTTGCCATGACAGAGCACCTTTCACTACTGCAGCGTCCACAACGTCACTGTCTCCTGGTCTTTGACGAAGATTCGATTCCCCGCAACCACCGGATAGGCATGGGTCGGTGTGTCGGAGACCTTGATCTGAGCCAACTGCACATAGCCCTTGTCGCTGGATTCGAAGGCGACCAACTCGGAGTTGCCGCAGAGGGCCAGGAGATAGGAGCCGGTGCCAACGATGCTTCCGTAACCCCGCCGATCGCGCTGCACGCTGTCGGTCCAGGCCGTCTTGCCCGTCTCGGCGTTGAGGCAGAAGAGGTTGCCTTTGTTAGAGAGCCCAAAGAGCAGGTTGCCTTGAAGGACCGGTGTGTTGTACATAGGGGCGATCTCTGCGTTCTCCCAAAGTTCCTTGGCAACAAACCCATCCCCCTGCTTCTCTATTCTAGCGGCTTTAATGGATAGAGCGCTACGACCTGCGCCCCCATAGATGACAATTTGGCCGTCTACAATGGGTGTCGCGGTGTTGTACCGCGCCAGCGCGAAGGGCAGCTTCCACAGGAGCTTCCCGTCGGCCAGCCCCACGCCGACCACACTTTTCTCGGCAAGGGTCACGACCTGTTTCACATCGGCCACGGTCATCAGCGTAGGCGACCCATAGGCGGGTCCTTCTCCCCCCCAACGCCATTTCTCATTTCCAGAGGCCAGATCGTATGCGATGATCGCGCCATTGCCCGATCCGCCCAGATGGGCAACGACCATACCGTCGACGATCAGCGGCGACGAGGAGGCAAAGAATCGGGGCACCACTTTCGGGAAGGGGTCCTTGCGCCAGGCCAGCTCGCCAGTCGCCGCATCTAGACAGGAGAGCACGCCTCCCACGCCGCTGGTGACCACTTTTCCCTCGGCCACTGCCGGTGAACTCCGCGGGCCACCGAAGCGCCGGGCCGCACCGCCGACCTTTTGCGCCGCGTACTCATGCTTCCAGACTTCCATGCCATCGCCGGCATCCAGGCACCGGATGACCTCGTTGTCGCCCTGCCGCGTGAAGGTATAGAGTCGGTTGCCCACCAGGGCGGGCGTCGCAACCCCCGAACCCAGTGTGCTCGTCCAACCTTTCTTCAGCGCCGTCGGCCATGCCTGAGGGGCGACGAATCCGCTCACCTTCGCATCCCCATGCAAGCCGCGCCATTGCGGCCAATCCTGGGCAAAAGCCGAGGTCGCGCCTACCAGGACCAGACACACGCCCACTGCCTTTCGCCATGTACAGATGTGTTTCATCGCGTAACTCCCTTCAACAAGCACTGCGGATTTACATTTCACGATACACGCAACGATTATGGGACTAAGGTTACAGTACATTCGTCCGAAGAGCAACCACAGAGCAGACTTCCGTCGTACAGGCTCTCTTCTGGGCGACAGAGGCAAAAGCACTGGGCTGGGTTCCAGGGCGATCGCATATAGATTCCAAATCGATATGAAATGCAGCAGAGATGACAATTGGCCAGGATTCCTACCGTGCAAGTAATCAGTAACCAGTAATCAGTGATCGGTATGGGCTAAAAACTGATTACTCCGTCACTTGATTACTGATCACGACCCCCGTGAGAACCCGGCGAGGCGCAAAAAAAAGGCATTAACGTCTGCCTAAGTCTAAATGCGATTGCCCTGGTGGGCTAGCTCGCATTGAAATAGAAAAAGCCTGCTGAACCTCGGTTCAGCAGGCCTATAAACCACAAGCCCGTTTGTCGCAACGGGTTATCCTGCATTGCGTCTCCTGGCATTACGAACAGCTTTTGCCCCGGCGGCTTGCTGTTTAGATGGTTAAGTCTTATAGTGGTATCTATGAGCAAAGGAGTATCACATGAAACCCTTACACGAAGAGTATCTTATCGGCAGCAATGGTCAAAAAAAAGCGGTCTTGTTACCGATCGCGGAGTGGAATGAGGTTGTAGAAGCGCTAGAGGAACTCGATGACATCAGAGCCTATGATGCCGCGAAACAGCAACCTTCAGAATCGATCCCATTTGATCAGGCTATACTGGAAATCGACCAAGGAAAGGTGAATTGACCTACACCCTACGGATTGTACGAAAGGCCCAAAAGGCACTGGCCTCCATTCCGAAACCCGACCGGGACAGGCTCACTTCAAAGATTCAATCCTTGTCATCAGATCCCAGGCCTCCGCATTCCAGGAAACTCGTAGGGCGTGACGCCTGGAGAGTTCGTGTCGGGGACTACCGCGTAATCTATGAGATCCATGATGACGTCCTGCTGGTCTTGAGGGACCGGCAAGAAATAACTTGGACTTTTGAATGCCCAATTGCACCCCATCTTTGATCGCTTCTCAATCGCAAAATCCGCGACGTAGAACGGCTACGCCTGTGGTTTCGCTCAATCGGGCGCGACCAAATATAGGGCACACTTGAACCCCAAATTGTCCAACTTATTTCTTGCCGATCCCTGATCATCGTAATCCGCCACAGAAAAGATGCCTATAGCAGATAAGCATTCAATGAAGACATTGCATCCCGTGGCTTCCTAACAGCGTACACTGTTAGGCCCTCCACTCGATAAACAGAGTCCCAAAGCCGAATATGCGTGAACGGAAACACGAGAGGGAACGGTAGCCGCGACCTGGATCGGCGGCTCCACCATTCTCGTGGCGGATGGCTTCATCGAAGTGGGCTAGCCAGGGCGATCGCATGTAGATACCATCCTGATGTGTCCTGTGGATGAGTTGACGATTGGTGGGAGATTCCCCCCGTCCGAGTCATCAGCAACCAGTAATCAGTGATCGGTATGGGCTAAAAACTGATTACTTTCTCACTGATTACTACCCCGGTGAGATCCCGGCGAGCGCAAAAAAATGGGCATTGACGTCTGCCTAAGTCTAAATGCGATTGCCCTAGGCTGGGTTCTTTCTTCCTTGAAACAGGCAACAGGGAGAAGTAGAATGCCGCAGTCAGTATAAACCCTTATCCCGTTCTTTGAAGAGGCTCCATATGAAAAAGAGTTCGTCCGCCACTCCACAATCCAATGATGCGTGTTCCTGGGAATCGACCGCCGGTTTTCTGGTTCTGCGTGTCTTTCTGGCCCTCATCGCCCTACTGAACGGGATCAGCAAGTTTGAGGGAAAGGGAGGGGCTTTCTCTTTCGAGGCCTACTCGACCAACGCCAAAAACCTGGCTAAGGCCATTAGCGATGACTCCTTCATCCCCCTCGGGATGTCCGAGATGTTTGCCCTGCCTCTGGGCATCATCCTCGTGCTACTGGGGCTCGCTATCCTCGCGGGTTTCTTCATGCGTGTGGCACTGATCGCCTCCGGATTGGTCTATTCGGCCTTGGCCTTTGGCTTGCTGGCCTCCAAGAACAGTCCGGGCGTGGCCTGGTTGGGCATCTATGTCGGCTTGACGGTTATGGCGCTGTTCATGGCCCGGCATAATCGTTTCCAAATCAATCGCTGGTGAGATTACACTGCATGAAAGGCGCGTCCCATGAACATCGAGAAAGTCACGAACGATAGCGGCGAAGAACCCGATGCCCCATCGAGTGTCTCGCGGCGTACGTTTGTCAAGTCGTCCCTGGCGGCGGGGGCCGGTGTGATGCTCTCCTCCGCATCAAAGAGCCAGGCCCAAAACACCGGTGCTGCGCCCAAGGTCGATGATCTAAACGTCGCCATCATCGGTGTCGGCGCCCAGGGACAAACGCTCCTCGAGGCCTGCAAGGACATCGAAGGCCTCCGTTTCAAGGCGGTTTGCGACATATGGGAATTTCACCGAGAAGCTCAGAGGAGGAGACTCAAGAGCCGTGGACATATCTGCAATACCTACGAAAACTACAAGGAGATGCTGGACAAGGAGAAGGACCTTGATGCCGTGATCGTGGCCACCCCCGATTTCTGGCATGCACCTCACGCCATCGCCTGCATGGAAGCGGGAAAGCATGTCTACAGTGAAAAGATGATGTCCAACACCCACGAGGGGGCCAAGGCGATGGTGGAGGCCCAGCGGAAGACGGGACAACTCCTGCAGATTGGGCACCAGCGTCGGAGCAATCCCCGCTACCTCCAGGCCAAAGAGGATCTGATCGATAAGGCCGGACTCCTGGGTCGGATCACCACCATCAACGGCCAGTGGAATCGAAGCGTCTCCAGCGACCTGAAATGGGCCGATAAGCACGAAATCATCGAGTCGCGTCTGAATGACTATGGCTTCGCCAACATGAAGGAGTTTCGCAATTGGCGCTGGTACAAGAAATATGGCGGCGGCCCCATCTCCGATCTCGGCGCCCACCAGATCGACATCTACAACTGGTTCTTAGGAACCCCACCCAAGGCGGTGATGGCCAACGGCGGCATCGACTTTTACGAGGACTATGAGTGGTGGGACACGGTCATGGCCATCTATGACTACGAAACGCCCAGCGGCATGGTCCGGGCGTTCTACCAGGTCCTAACGACCACGCGGGCCGGGGTCGGCTACTTCGAGTACTTCATGGGCACGCAAGGGAGCCTGAGGATGTCGGAGGACGCCGGCATCACACGCGTCTATCGCGAGGCCACCGCGCCCAGTTGGCAAGAATGGGAGCGGGCGGGCCTGATGACCGAGGCCCTCAAGGCGAAGAAGGGGCCTTCTCTGAGTGAATTGGCCTGGTGGGATCGCATGCGGGGACATTCCGTGGTCGACGCCCGCGCAACCGCGGAACTGGATGCCTTTGTCCTCAGTGCGGATCTGGGGAACAAGAAGATCCATCAGCCCCACCTGGAGAATTTCTTCGCCGCAATTCGCGATAGTAGCGTCTCCCTTAATTGCCCGGTGGATATCGGTTACGAGACAGACATGACCGTCATGAAAGTCAACGACTCGATCTTAGCGGAGAAGAAACTCTACTTCGAGCCGGGCGAGTTTACCGCGTGACGGCGTTAGGGCGAGACCATGCCAGACAATCCGGGCATTCCGCCCCACCAGCGTTTCGCACACTTTGCGATGGCCACGGAGTTCGAACTCTTGGTCGCCGATGTGCCGGCCGAGGACGCTTCCGGCTTGGCCGTTGAAGTCTTTAATGAGATCGACCGCCTGGAGAGGGAGTTGAGTCGCTTCCTCGAGGGAAGTGACATTTTTCGTATCAACCGGACGAAGTGCGGGGACAAAGTGCGCGTGGGCCCGGAGGCCTTCGAATGCCTCCGCCAAGCCTTGCAGGTCACGAAACTCACCCGGGGCGCCTTCGACGTCACCTTTGGATCCGCCCCACAAAACCATTCTCCTCAGACGCGTCGAGATCTGCTGTCACTGGACGAGACGGACTTCTCGGTCGAGGTCCGCGCATCCGGCGTGCAGGTCGATCTGGGCGGCATCGGCAAGGGCTTTGCGCTGGACTGGGTGGGTGACATCCTCGAAGACTGGGAAATGACCCATTGCCTCGTGCAATCGGGAGGCAGCTCCATCCTTGCCCTGGATCCACCCGAGGGCCATGCGGGCTGGCCGGTCGGGGTGGGCGAGGGGCCCACACGGAGAGTCCATCTCTTGCGGCGGCAGGCCCTCTGCGCATCCGGCACGGAGGTGAAGGGGGAGCACATCGTCGATGCACGACAGAGCGGACAGGGCCGGCAATGCCTGAAGACGTGGGTCCTCGCGGACCAAGCAGGATGGGCCGACGCCCTCTCGACCGCCTTCATGCTCATGCGACCGGAGGAGGTCAAGACGCTGTGCGCTGGCAGTGACGGAGTCGCGGCAGCACTTAGCTTGGCTGCGTCCGACCCCGAACATTCGGAGGGACTGCTCACTTACGGTGATTGGCCACCAACAGTGACAGATGGTTGACCCATGCAGAGAGTTCAGGGTCGATCGAACTTCCTGACGAGGCCCAATGCGATGACAAAAAAATACCTCCCCAGGAATCAATATTGATTCCTGGGGAGGTATGTCGTCACGAAATTGATCTTGGATGTTTATGCAAGGACATCCAAGAGATGTTCCGCACTTGCCGTGGCGGAACCATCCTCTGGCTCGGCCGTGGCTTGTGCGCTGTCGCCATCGCTCGATTTTGCACCCTGTGCCGCTACGGGCATGGGCGCCGATCCGTGCATGGGTCCGTGTCCTACTCCATCAATCATGGTACTACCCCCTTATTTCTCTTTACTTCTATGGTTTCATGTTCCGTCGTACGACAACTGTGAACATGATATCGGGTAGGGTCCCAATTAACTTGATGCCCATATAAAATAAAAAGAATCGCAGGAATTAGGGAACCCCGGGGGGTCCGGAAATAAAGGACAGCCAAAAGCGCATAGGCCCCGAAATGCGGCTAATGGGCGACAAGACCCCCCCACCCTGGATTAAGAGGAAAATTATCTTTTCTTCATAGGCAGGACGTTTCACCCCGGCAGGAAGGGCGATGGCATTTCCGAATGACAGCAGGCTCTCTACCCCCCTAGCTCGTCACCCGAATAGAGAACGGCCGTCATAAAGAGGTCATAGGCCTGGAGTTCGTCCGGTTGAAAGAAGCGGGCGATCTCTTCTTCGGCCGCCTCCGGCCCATCGGAGGCGTGGATCAAGTTTTTCTGAACGCTCACGCCGAAGTCCCCGCGAATTGTGCCCGTCTCCGCCTGTCGGGCATTGGTGATGCCTGCGATTCTTCGCACTATTTCGATGCAGTCGAGTCCCTCCCACACCGAGGCGATCACCGGCGCGGACGTCATGAAGGCCTTAATGAAGGGGAAAAAGGGTTTGTCCACCAGATGAGCGTAGTGCTTATTGATTAATGCATCATCCAATTTCATAAACTTCAGGGCGATCAGCTTCAGGCCTTTGCGTTCGAAGCGGTTCATGATCGTTCCGATCAAACCGCGTTGTATGGCATCGGGTTTTACCAGGACGAGGGTTCTTTCCATTGTGGTACCTTCACTGGACTACGGGGCACCGGCGAACTTCGCCCGGCGATACGCACGATTCATCCGCGCGATATGGGAAACCGAGATCTCCTTGGGGCAGGCCGCTTCGCACTCATACTCGTTGGAACAGTTGCCGAAGCCCGCACGGTCCATCTGCTCGACCATACTCATGACACGTCGGGGCCCCTCCGCTTTGCCCTGGGGCAGCAAATCCAGATGACTCACCTTGGCCGCGGTGAATAGCATGGCGGAGGCGTTGGGACAGGCGGCTACGCAGGCGCCACAGCCGATACAGGCGGCCGCGTCCATGGCCAAATCCGCGTTGGCCTTGGGCACCGGTATGGTGTGGGCGTCCGGCGCCGAGCCCGTCTTGACGCTAATGTATCCACCGGCCTTGATGATGCCATCGAAGGCCGTTCGGTCGACGACCAGATCCTTGATGATGGGAAAGGCGGCCGCACGCCAGGGCTCGATCACAATCGTCTGTCCGTCCTCGAACTGCCGCATGTGGAGCTGACAAAGCGTCGTGCCCTGCTGGGGGCCATGCGTTTGGCCGTTGATGACCGCACCGCAGGCGCCACAGATCCCCTCGCGGCAATCATGATCGAAGGCGATGGGGTCCTTCCCCATCCTTTCGAGAGTCGTGTTCACCACGTCCAGCATCTCCAGAAAGGACATGGCCGTGTCGATGCCCGGGGCCGGGTAAGTGGCGAATCGCCCTTCCGATCTCGAATTCGCCTGTCGCCAGACCTTGAGCGTTAGATTGATCGTCTTAGACATTTTAATAGACTACTTATAACTCCTCTGAGAGGGCGTGACCGTTTCAAAGACGAGTTTTTCTTTGTGTAACTTCGGTTTCATACCGACCCCTTTGAACTCCCAGGCGGCCACGTAAGCGTATTTTTCGTCATCTCGCAGGGCTTCGCCCTCGGGGGTCTGTGACTCTTCGCGGAAATGTCCGCCACAGGACTCCTGCCGGCCCAGGGCGTCAATGACCAGTGTCTCGGCGAACTCCAGAAAATCTGCCACGCGACCGGCACGCTCCAAGACCTGGTTAAACTCCCCTTCCGATCCCAGTACGTTGACGTTCTCCCAATACTCTTTGCGAATCTTCGGGATTTCTTCCAAGGCCTCCTTGAGCCCCGCTTCGCTACGGGCCATACCGCACTTGTCCCAGAGCAGACGACCCAGTTCTCGATGGAAATCATCTACCGTGCGCTTGCCCTTGATGGAGAGTAGCTTTTGGATGGTGGCCTCAACCTTTTTCTGGGCGGTGCCAAAGGCCGCGCTTTCAACGGCCGAGGCCTCCAAGGGCGCCTGTTCCGCCAGATAGCCGCCGATGGTGTAGGGCAAAATGAAATAGCCATCCGCCAGTCCCTGCATCAGGGCACTGGCCCCCAGGCGATTCGCCCCGTGATCGGAGAAATTCGCCTCGCCAATGACGAAGAGGCCCGGCACATTACTCATTAGATTGTAATCCACCCAGAGGCCGCCCATGGTGTAGTGGAGGGCGGGATAAATCTGCATCGATTCCCGGTAGGGGTCGACGTCGACAATCTTCTTGTACATGTCGAAGAGATTGCCATAGCGGGCCTCGATGACGGGACGCCCCAGTCTTTCGATGGCATCGGCAAAGTCCAGGTAGACGGCCCTTCCCGTCGATCCCACGCCGTAGCCCTGATCACAGCGCTCCTTGGCGCTGCGGGAGGCGATGTCACGGGGGACAAGATTACCGAAGCTCGGATACTTGCGCTCCAGGTAGTAGTCGCGTTCGTCCTCGGGGATTGCACCCGGTGCCCGCCTGTCACCCTTCTTCTTGGGGACCCAGACGCGCCCGTCATTGCGAAGACTCTCACTCATCAGCGTCAACTTCGACTGATAGTCCCCATGCACGGGGATGCAGGTGGGATGGATCTGCGTGTAGCAGGGATTGGCAAAAAACGCGCCCTTCCGGTGGGCCCGCCAAGTGGCCACCACGTTGCAGGCCTTGGCGTTGGTGGAGAGATAAAACACATTCGCATAACCGCCGGTTGCCAAGACAACCGCGTCCGCCGCATACGAGGTGATGGTGCCATCGATCAGATTGCGTATCACGACTCCCTTGGCCTGGCCGTCGAGCAGGACGACGTCGAGCAGTTCGGAGCGGGGCATGAGACGGATGGCCCCCCTGCTCACCTCCTTCATGAGGGCGCTGTAGGCGCCCAGGAGTAACTGCTGTCCCGTCTGACCACGTGCGTAGAAGGTGCGTGCCACCTGAGCCCCGCCGAAGGAGCGATTGTCCAGGTACCCGCCATACTCCCGGGCAAAGGGCACGCCCTGGGCGACACACTGATCGATGATCTCGTTACTCACCTCGGCCAACCGATAGACATTGGCCTCGCGCGAGCGAAAGTCCCCTCCCTTCACGGTGTCATAAAACAGTCGAAAGATACTGTCACCATCGTTGGGATAGTTCTTGGCGGCGTTGATGCCCCCCTGGGCCGAGATGCTATGGGCCCGGCGGGGACTGTCCTGGATGCAGAAACTGGTGACGCCATAGCCCAGTTCGGCCAGCGTGGCGGCGGCCGAGGCCCCGGCCAGGCCGGTCCCCACCACGATCACGTGGTATTTGCGTTTGTTCGCCGGATTGACGAGCTTCAACTTGAACTTGTGGTTCTGCCACTTCTGTTCAATCGGTCCCTCTGGAATGTTGGCATTTAGCATAGTGCTCTCAAGGTCCCGGCGTCCCAGATTTGAAAGTAATGATGTTCACCACCATCACGTAGATGGGAATACAGCTGTAGACCAGACCGACCAGCAATCCGAAACCCTGGCAGGCCACCTTCAGCTTGGGGCTCGGCGCCAGTCCGCTGAATCCAAATGTTTGCACAAAGCTCTGGACGCCATGTGAGAGGTGCAGACCGACTGCCACCATGGCCACGATGTAGAACAAGCTGTTCAGGGGATTCAGGAATGAGTTAAATACAACACCGTAAAGCCCCCGATGCACTGCATTGGGCATGACGCCACGGGGACCGTCAGGGTCCGTGAAAGTGAAATCCAGGAGATGCCATATCACAAAGGCCAGAATAATCCCGCCCGTCCAGGGCATGAGTCTCGTGGCAAGGGACCGTTCACCCTGGGATCGTTGAACATCGTAACGGGTCTTGCCCCGTGCCTTACTATTTTCGACGACCAGTAAGACCGTCACCGCCAGGTGGCTCACAAAGATCACGAGCAGACCCGCTTCGACTACAAAGAGCGCCGGACGCAGACTCGCCAGCTTATGCGCATAGGCGTTGAAGACGTCGGGCCCGGCAAAGAGCAGGAGGTTTCCCGCCAGATGGACCACCACGAAGAGAATCAGACAGAGTCCCGTGGCCGCCACAAACTGTTTACGACCCACCGACGAACTCAAGAAACCATGTTCCCCAAAGAGTGGAAGCCTCATAAGCAGGGTAGAATATCGGTGAGGCTTTGAAAAGCAAGACAAATTCAAGCCGATACCAAAACAGCGAGGAATCTGCCCGACGACGCTCTCAATGGGGCGGGCATGCAACAGTCGCCGCACTGACCGGCCCCGCAGCCACCAGCTTTTTCCCTCTGGAATCCACCCTCAAAGGTTTAGGTGCTCTAACAAAACCGTCGCGTCGGCCCGAGGCCGAGCGAAGCGGCCTTCTGCAAGGCGGCCGAAGCAGGCGATGTGAGCATCGTCGATGGAGGCCAACGCCGCAGAGGGCCGCTGCAGCCGGCCGAAGCCAGCAGGGGTTTGTTAAAGTGCCTTAGGCCTTCCAAGGTTTTGACACCCAGTAGTTGCATATCGCCCTTCTGGGCAAATACGACTTCATCGATTGTAAATGCCCTATTCACGTGAATGATGGCGAACCCCACGGTCCATGTGATGTTTTGACCATTGGCCATCACCAAGGGAATGTCCTTCTTTTCGGCAACGACACCAATCCTGTTGAGGGTTTTCTCGCTAATCGAAGTGAACTCGCTACCGGTGGCAACGAGTAGTCTCGATGCCTCACTGATTTCGGACGATTCACGTGATTATCGATCTTACAGCCAACGTAGAATGTCCCCAGTACGTGTCTCCTGTGAGTGCATTGCGAAACTCCGTGCCAAAGGGCATGAGTCGCCATTCCCCGGCCCGGCCGAAACAGATATCTTGGTGTCCCGAATATCATTTTTCTCCCAGCCAGGCTTCTCGTATGCGATAATGCCACTAGAGCACTCTTACAGAGTTTCGCGCTATCACTCAAGGGGGAAGACCTGGACTTCTGCGTCGTTTCGTGGGCCTCCCGTACTCTACGCTCGCCGCCAGGCGGGTAGCCGCGCTTAGGACCTAGGGGACACTGTCACTCGACTGAAGACGGGGCGATTCCTCTTCCCTCCTGGAAAGCCCAAGCGCTGCCTGCTAAGATGGATCGCACTATGCGGGCTTACATCCTGGAACAACACGGCACAACGGAATCGGCTCCACTCCAACGGACCACCCTTCCCACACCCAGGCCAAAGGGTAATCAGATCCGGATCAAGGTATCTGTCTGTGGACTATGCCATACCGATCTGGACACGGTGGAAGGTCGCCTCCAACCAGATGGGCTGCCGGTAACGCCGGGCCACCAGATCGTCGGCACCGTCGACGCCCTGGGCCCGCAGGCATCCAAGCACCGCATCGGCGATCGCATCGGCGTCACCTGGCTCAACTGGGCCTGCACGCACTGCAAATACTGCCGCGCGGGGCGGGAAAACCTCTGCGACCGAGCACGCTGGACCGGCCTCACCGCCCCGGGCGGCTATGCCGAGTACACACTCGTCCACGAAGCATTCGCCTACCCCATCCCGACCTCTTTCAGTGACACCGAAGCAGCCCCCCTGCTCTGCGCCGGTGTGATCGGCTATCGAACCGTGCATTTGGCGGACATCGCGAACGGCCAGACCATCGGCCTCTTCGGCTTTGGTGCGTCGGCCCACATCGTGATCCAAATCCTGAAAGCGCAGTATCCCGACAGCCCCATCTGCGTCTTCACGCGGGGCGACCATCACCGGAAACTCGCACACGACCTCGGCGCCGGCTGGACCGGCTCACCGGCCGACACCCCACCCACACCCATCGATCGGGCCATGGATTTCACGCCAGTCGGCGAAACCATACCACAGGCCCTCGCTCTCCTAGCTCCCGGCGGCCGCCTAGTCATCAATGCCATCCGCAAGCAGACTCCCGTCCCGCCGCTCGACTATGTCACCCACCTCTGGCATGAACGGCACATTCTCAGCGTCGCCAATGTCACCCGTCGAGATGCTCTGGAATTCCTGCCCTTGGCGGAGCGGATCGGCATCCGACCTCAGGTCGAAACCTTCGCGTTCGATCAACTCAATGAGGCCTTGCTTAGACTCAAGCAGGGCGAGGTCCAGGGTGCGGCCGTGCTACGGATTGGAGAGTCACCTGCCTGATCGCACACCTGTAGCCGAGATGCGGCCAGGAGTGTCGAGCAGGGTGAATGACCACATCGAAAGCCGGTGGTTTTTGGGCAACGAGTGCCGAACAGGCCATCCGCGGCCAGACGCCGCTCTCCATAGTTTTTGCTTAACAAATCCGGCTAGATACATTTAGATAAGGGTGGCGCGGCAGTCAATCAATATTGGAAGGGCTCTCTGATGCGTGAGGAGCGGCAAGGCAAGCGCGGATTCAAAAAACGATACATCCTCTTGATGTTACTGTTCGTAGGGCTGGCCGCGTTTGGTGTCTATAGGGGACATACCCACAAGCAACTCAAGCAACGAATTGAGGCACTCCGTGCGGAGGGCTATCCCATGAGCCCCGCGGAACTGGATGTCTGGTACAAGGAGCGTTTTCCCCCCGACGTGGGCAATAGCTGGCATCTGTATGACGATGCGTTCTGGGAGTACGTCGAATGGAGTGATCAGAAGAGCAAAAACCTTCCCGTCTATGGTCGTGACATCAAATACGGGCGCGGCGAGACCTGGGAGCCGATCCACCTTGCAGAAGCCAGGGCCTTCCTGGCGGACAACAAAGACTGTCTGGCTCTGTTATATGAGGCCGCAGAAGCCGGACACGCCCAGGCACCCTATGATTTTTCACAGGGTCGTGCCCTTCTACTCGCTGAACTGAGTGAGGCCCGGGAGTGTGCAAAACTGCTATGATTGGCAGGCGAAACTGCTGTCATGGAAGGTAACGTGGCGACTTTCGTGTTGACCAGTAGGGCCCTACTTTCCTTGGCTGAATCAGTGAATGCCCCCTACCAGATTTGTCACATCGTGAGACTATCGCTGGACGGGATGTGGGCTCAAATGATGGAATTCCTTCTCAATATCCAAACGCTGTCCCAGAGGCAACTACAGACCCTAGAGATAATCGTCGACCAACCCTTGGTCGGCCACGGCTATGCGCAGAGCCTGATGGGGGAACGCGCCTTGAATCTGGAACTCTTCAATGCGTCCTCAAGGGACATTGAAATGGCGATGAGGATAAATCACGAGGACAATTCGCCTGGGTTATGGTCCCCGATCATCGACGTGCGAAGACTCCTGGGCCTACATGACCTGGATGCCCTCTCCTACATCAACGCCACGCAGGCGAGCATAGAGGCTGCGGCTCTGCCCCTACACGAGGCACAGGCTCGTTTGATCGCCATTGGAGAAGCCCGTCATGAAAACATCGGCTCGATCGCGAGGAGGCTGGTATCAACGCATTCCCGCGTACACCGTATCGTCATGCGAAGGACGGCCAGATTGCAGTGCGTCCGCACGGCCCTGGCGGTAGAACGCTATCGCTTGGCCAGCGGTCGACTCCCCGACGCACTCTGGGAACTGGTACCCGACTTCCTAGAGAGCGTCCCTCATGATCCCCGCGACGGACAGCAGCTCAGGTACAGTCGCCGCGATACCGGATATGTGATTTACAGCATTGGCCAAGATCTCACCGACAACCAGGGCGAAGAAAAGAGAACCGGAAAAGCAAGAAGTAAGCAGAAGGAATGGGATGTAACATTTATTGTCGAGAGGTGATTAGGATGCCGCGGGAACAGACTGGAAAGCGTAGATTCAGAAAAAGAAATATCCTCTTGATGATTCTTTTTGTGGGACTGGCAGCGTTTGGCTTCTTTAGGGTACATACGCACAATCAACTCAAGCAACGAATCGAGACGCTCCGGCAACAGGGCTATCCCATGAGCCCGGCGGAACTGGATGTCTGGTACAATGAGAGTTTTCCCGCCGACGTGAGCAATAGCTGGCATCTGTATGACGATGCGTTCTGGGAGTACGTCGAATGGAGCGATCAGAAGAGCAAGAACCTTCCTGGCTACAGTCGTGAAATCCAGTACGGGCGTGGGGAGACCTGGGAACCGATCCACTTTGCAGAAGCCGAGGCTTTCCTGGCGGACAATAAAGACTGTCTGGACCTGCTCTATGAAGCTGCGGAGATCGAGTGGGCGCAGCCGCCCTTTGATTTGTCGCAGGGCCGTGCCCTGCTACTCCCTGAGCTGAGTGAGGCACGGCAGTGCGCCAAACTGTTGCGATTGGCGGGTGAAACTGCTGTCAGGCAAGATGATGGGGCGACATCCGTGCTGGCCATAAGAGCCATATTTTCCCTGGCTGCTTCAGTGGATGCCCCCCTGTTGGTCTGTCATCTGGTGAGAATAACATTGGAGCGGTGGGGGCTTGAGATGATCGAAGACCTTCTGAGTGTTCAAGCCCTGTCAGAGACGCAAGTCCAGACTTTGCAGACGGTGGTCGATCATGCAGCCGTCGTCCGCCGCTATGAACAGAGCCTGATTGGGGAACGCGCTATGAGTTTGGAACT
>JADFMM010000113.1:17811-18374 GCA_022563885.1 Planctomycetota bacterium
AAGCGGCGGCAAGAGACATTGAAATGGGGATGAGGATAAATGCCAACGACGATGCACCTGAGTTTTGGTCCGGAATCATCATCTTTAGAAAACTCTTGGGCCTACATGACCAGGATGCCCTCTCCTATATCAACGCCATGCAGGCGAGTATAGAGGCGGCAGCTTTACCCACACACGAAGCGCTGCCTCGTCTGAGCGCGACCGAAAAAGCGCAACAAGAAAAACTCGGCGCGATCGCACAGAGCCTGAATCTAGGCTTATCGCGTGTTTATGTGCTATTTGCGCGAAGCATGGCCGAATTGCAGTGTGCTGGCACGGCCCTGGCTGTAGAACGCTACCGCCTGGCCGAAGGGCGACATCCCGATACGCTTCAAGATCTGATACCCACCTTTATCGCGAGTGTGCCTGTAGATCCCTTTGACGGGCAAGCGCTCAGGTACCGCCGCCTCGATCCAGGGTATGTGGTCTACAGCGTAGGCCAGGATCTCGCCGACAACCAGGGCGAGGAGGCGAAGACCGGAAAGGCAAGAAGAGGTCGGAAGGAATGGGATGAGACGTTTATC